>NZ_QODI01000014.1:0-181502 GCF_009935975.1 Pseudomonas sp. Q1
GCAATCGCCTGATGATCCAGGGCGATCATCACTATGACTACGACGCCTTCGGCAACCTCATCCGCGAACGACGCGGCAAAGGCCAGCAACTCGCCACCGAATACCGCTACGACTGCCAAAACCGTTTGATTGGCCTCACCACACCCAACGGGCAAACCGCCCACTATCGCTACGACCCATTTGGGCGGCGCATCAGCAAAACCGTGGATGACACGACCACGGAGTTTTTCTGGCAAGGCGACAAGCTGATTGCCGAGCATCATGCGGAGCGCCATCGCAGCTACCTATACGAACCCGACAGCTTCCGCCCATTGGTTTTACTGGAAGGTTTTGGGCCGAAAGAAACAAAGCCCTACCACTACCAACTCGACCACCTCGGCACGCCGCAGGAACTGACCGATAACGAAGGCGAAATCGTCTGGTCCGCGCACTACCGTGCCTATGGCGAAATAGCCCGCCTTGATGTCGGCAAAATCGACAACCCATTGCGTTTTCAAGGCCAGTACTGCGACGCGGAAAGCGGGCTGCACTACAACCGTCATCGCTACTACAATCCGGATATTGGTCGCTACCTGACGCCGGATCCGGTGAAGCTGGCGGGTGGGATCAATGCGTACCAGTACGTGCCGAATCCTACGGGGTGGGTGGATCCGCTGGGGTTGAGCACGTGTCCTGGTGGGGATGGGTGCAAGCCTGACGCTCCCCCTATCCTTCCGATACCCAACGTTAATGAAGGCGCACCCGCTCTACCTCAACTGACGCGATCTGAGCGGCAGGCGAGAATAGATAAAATGGCCGAGGCAAATGCAAAACGACAAGTGCAAGCCTGGGAGCAGGAATACGATATGCATACGGTTGAAAAGCATGGCCCAGAGATATCAGACAACGCGTTAAAACAACGATCAATTGATGGAACAAATCCAACCACAGGGGAGAGAGGAACTATCAGCTCTAGCTCCCAATTTAAGTCTTGGAAAATGCAGCTCCACGCTATAAATAAGGCCATGGGTAGGATGCAGGGCGCTTCGCCATCTCCCACGGGATTTGACAGGAGAGGCAACCCGGTGGTCATAGTCGAGCTATCTGGAGCCGGACGAGGCTACAAACCTAATGGTGGGGACATAAACAACCCTAGGTACATTGAAAACCTGGAGCGCGCGGAAATTAGATTTGATAGAAACAACCCAACTCGACCTTTCACCGCATTCCCCAAGTGAGCAGACAATGCTGAAATGTCCATTCATGAATACCCCTTACATCCCTAACATCTCTCATATATTAGGGGCATTGTCGATATATGACATCGAGGAAACGGTTGGAAGAGAATTACGAAAATACAATCCTAACAATGAGAAGGATAGGAAAAAAATTATAATTTCTTATATCTTGAAAGACCTCATGTACCTGTCATACAGACATCGTTTCTTATTGATGTCTGCTCTCAGGGATGCACTAGACAACACCGAATTCGACTTTTCGAAAGAGTTCGAAAATGACTACGACGAATACATAACGATGGCCTGGGACGAAACAGAAATAGCTGACCCTCGAGGCTTCTTCGCAGACATATATCGACTAGCCAACGAAGTCTGGAAAGACGACCTCCAAAAAGCCAGCCTCGAAGACCCATCAACTTGGTAACACCGCACCGATCTGCAACGCGACACCGCCTCCTGTGGCGAGCGAGCTTGCTCGCGCTGGGCCGCGAAGCGGCCCCAAGGTCCGGCGACGGGTGTTTTCAATTGAATAGGTATTGTCTGTTTTGGGGCTGCTGTGCAGCCCGGCGCGAGCAAGCTCGCTCGCCACAAAAAAAGGGGGGCGATCATCATCTCGATAAGGCCCCACCCAATCACCGCTTCGACAGCTCCATAATCATCCGGCTCAACAAATAAACCCGAGGCACTACGCTCTCCACCTCCGCGTACTCTTCCGGCGTGTGAATATTGCCGCCCACTATCCCGAACCCATCCAGCGTCGGCGTGCCCACACCCGCTGACAAGCTCGCATCCGCCGCGCCGCCGCTGCCTTCAATGGTCAAGGTCTTGCCCAATTCGCCGTAGATGCTTTGGGCAATCGCCACCAGTTTGTCCGACTCCGGCGTTTGCGGCATGGGTGGCAAACCCCGGTGCAGGCTGGTGGTCACTTCGGTGTCGGGGATCAGTTTGTTGGCCGACACTCGCGCCAGGTCTTTCTCGATGCGATCAAACTCTTCCGGTAACGCCGCGCGGACGTCGGCCTTGGCGGTGGCTTGGTCGGGGATCACGTTGACGCGGTCACCGGCCTTGAGCACGGTGAAGTTGATGGTGGTTTTCTTCTCTTCATCGCCCAACTTGCCCAGTTGCAGGATCTGGTGCGCGGCTTCCATGGCCGCATTGCGACCCAGTTCCGGGGCGACGCCGGCGTGGGCGGCTTTGCCTTTGACTTCGACGACGGCGGTCGCGCTGCCTTTGCGCCATACCACCAGGCCGTCCGCAGGGCGGCCTGGTTCGAGGTTCAAGGTCACGTCGTGCGCCTTGGCGGTTTTGCGGATCAGCTCGGAGGCTGCTTCAGAACCGGTTTCTTCGCTGGCGTCGAGCAGGAAGGTGATTTGCGCGTAGTCCTTGAAGCCCTGGTTTTTCAGGACCTTGAGCGCATAGATACCGGCGACGATGCCGCCCTTGTCATCCATCACGCCGGGACCATAGGCGCGGCCGTCCTTGATGTGAAACGGACGCTCGGCGGCCGAGCCTTCCTTGAAGACGGTGTCCATATGGGCCATCAGCAAAATCCTGGCCTTGCCGGTGCCCTTGAGGGTGGCGACCACATGGCTGTTGTTGGCGGCTTTGTCCGGTACCAACTCAATGCTGAAACCGAGCTGTTTCAGTTCATCCACCGCAATGTCGCGCACTTGGGTCAGGCCCGGCTCGTAGCCTGAGCCCGAGTCGATATTCACCAGGCGCTCCAGCAATTTCAAGGCTGGGGCCTTGGACTGTTCGGCATCCGCCTGGATCTGTTTGTGGGGTTCGGCACTGTAGGCCGGCACGACGACGGACAAGGCCAGGGTCGCGGCCAAAAGGGTACGGGGGAAAGTAAAAAGCATGAACCGATCCTTGTTTTTGTTGAGAGGGGCCGCGTTACCCTACCCCACTAAACTGACCGCAACAAACTCCCCTGGGCCGAACTGACGCGGTTACGCCCACTGCTTTTGGCTTCGTATAACGCAAGGTCAGCGTCGTTGAGCCAACTCAGCGAATCGGCGTGGCTCGGTTGATACGGCGCCAGGCCGATGCTCAAACTGGCGCGCAAGGTGGGATCCTGGGCGTACACCAAGGCGTTGAAGCGATCGCGCAGGGCCTCCATCATTTCGGTGGCATGGTCGAGCGGCATGCCCGGCAGGATCACGCAGAACTCATCGCCACCATAACGCCCGGCCAGGTCGGTGATGCGCAAGCTTTGGCGCAACACTTTGCTCAGTTGGCGCAGCACGATGTCACCGGTCACATGGCCGTAGGTGTCGTTGATGGTCTTGAAGTGATCGATATCGATCAGGGCGATCGCCGCGCCGGCCGGACCACGGCGGCACCGTTGAAATTCGATTTCGAGGTGGTCTTTCCAGGCGCCGTGGTTGAGCAGGCCGGACAGGCTGTCGGTGCGGCTCAGGGCAAGCAGTTCACGTTTGTGCCGCGCCAGGGTCACGGCCTGGCGATAGCAGATCCAGCCCAGGACCAGGGGATACACCGTCAGGATCGGCAGGCAGGCGTAGAGTTGCGCCTGGCTGGTCACGGCAATGAACGCCGGCGTGAACAACAGCAGGGACACGCCAATGCCAAGCGCTTGCGCCACCCAGCCCATGAACATGAAACGCGATCCGCCGATGGCGACGTTGTTCATGGTCATCATCGACAGCGTGGTGACGCTGGGCAATGGGTTGAAGTGCATCGCACCGACCCAGAAGCCCCCGCAAAAAGAATCGAACAGCAGATTGCGTCGCTCACTGCGCAACGAATTGCTCGCACGCCGCGAGCTTTGATAGGCCAGGTGCGGCCACACAAAGGCATTGATCACCATCCAGGCCCAGACCCAGGCGGACGGGTGCAGCGGGTACATGGCAAACACCACGCACACAAAGCCGAGCGTCAGCCCCAATGCGCGGGATTTGTATAGGCGCGAAGCGAGCGGAAGTCCCTTTCCTCCGGCGGCTGGCATGGTGTGGGTGTAATCCAGGCTAAGTGCCTGGAGTCTATCAGGGCAGAGTCAAATCGCCACTACCGCTTATGGGCTAATACTTCAGTGCGAAAACCCGCGTGCCAACATCCCCGCAACCCCCACCAGCATCAGCGCCGTGCAACGCTGTAGCAGCACTCGATGCCTGGGGTTTTCCAGCACGCCCTTGATGCGTTGGCCGAAGTAGCCATACAGGCAGCCACTGGCAAATTGCAGCAGCAGAAAGGTCAGGCCCAGGATCGCGATATCCGCCATAGAGCTGTGTTCCCCTGCCCCGGCAAACTGCGGGAACACCGCGCTGAACAGGATAAGCGTCTTGGGGTTGGAAAACCCGGTCAACAACCCCTTGCCGAACAGGCTGCGCGAGCTTTCCGGGGCGCCGCCCTGAGCGATGATTCCGCCGGTGCTGGTCCATTGTTTGTAGGCCAGGTAAAGCAGGTAGGCCACGCCGACCACCTGGAGGGTCTGCGTAATGACAACGTTGCCCTTGATCAACTGTGAAAAGCCTACGGCAAAGATCAGGATCGAAATCAGGTACGCCACACTGGCGCCGACCTGCGCCGGGATCGAACGACGCAGGCCGTCCCTCAGGCCCAGGCTCAACAGCAGCAAGGTCATGGGGCCGGGGCTGAAGGTCATGGTGGCGCAAAACACCAGGAAATAGAGAAACGAAGACAGGGTTAACGCACTGGTCATGGTCAGGGGGCCTTGGAGGGGGTAGCAAAGAGATTTGAGCGTCGTCGCCAGCCGGGCCGGCGTTACCCCCACGACCAACAGCGGCGCCTGGCGCGTAGTCTAGGCCAGCGTCATTGCACAAGGCAGGTAAAGTGGTGCCTAATCCGGCCTGACTTCACCGGTAAAATCACCGGTAAACACCAGGAAGGTTTATGTTCATATCCGCCATCGCCTTTGTGGAAGGCACGCCGAAGGTTCAGCAGATCGTCGAGGCGTTCAGCCAGGCCATCGAAGGTGGCGAGTGGGCGCCCGGCAGCAAGTTGCCGTCGGTACGCGAATTGACCCAGGTGCTGGGCGTCAGCAAGTTCACCCTGAATGAGGCGTTGGACCGCCTGCGCGGGCGCAACCTGCTGACGTCCAGCCAGGGCCGTGGCTACTTCGTCGCGATGGAAACCGCCCGGCCGGCGTCGGTGGCCTGGGTTGATCTGTTGCCCCAGGACTTGCTCAGCGTATTGCGACGCCCCTTGGCCAACGCCGACAGCGAACTGCGCCCGGGCAGTGGGCACTTGCCGGAAGACTGGTTGAACACCGAAGCCATCCGCCAGGCCCTGCGCAGCGTGGTGCGCGCGCCCTCACTGCGGATCGCCGGGCTGGGGACGCCGGCGGGCTTGTTGCCGTTGCGCCAGGCCCTGCAACAAAAGCTGCACAGCGACGGCCTGTCGGTGCCGGTGGAACAGATCATCACCACCCCCAACACCGTGCAGGGCCTGGACATGCTCATGCGCCTGCTGGCCCGCCCCGGCGACACCGTGCTACTGGACGCGCCGTGCTACTTCAACTTCCACGCCAACCTGGCTCTGCATGGGGTCAAGGTGGTGACGATCGAGCGTCGCCCCGACGGTCTGGACTTCACCGCACTCGAGCAATTGCTCGCCGAACACCGGCCCAGCCTGTACCTCACCACCAGCGTGCTGCAAAACCCCACCGGTCACTCCTTCAGCCCCAGCCAGGCGTTTCGCCTGCTGCAACTGACCCGGCAGTACCACTGCCACATCATCGAGGATGACCTCTACGGCGACCTGCATCCCAACCCTCCCCCGCGCCTGGCGGCCCTGGCCGGGTTGGACCAGGTCACTTACCTGTCAGGCTTCTCGAAGATCCTCAGCGCCAACACCCGCGTCAGCTACGTGGTGGCCGCCCCACAACTGGCGGCCAACCTGACGCATATGAAATTGATGAGCGGCGGCGTCACCTCCGAACTGTTCGAGCACGTGGTGTACCGCATGCTCAGCGAAGGCAGCTATGCCCGGCACCGCAAACGCACGGTGCAGCGCCTGCAGGAAGCCGGCGGACGAGTCGAGCAATGGCTCAAGCGCTGTGGCTGCGAACCGGCGATGGCTTATGAGGGTGGGATGTTCATCTGGGCGCGCCTGCCTGCGGGAGTGAATGCCGAGCAACTGGCCCAGGCGGCGTTGAAACACAGCATGGCGTTGGCACCGGGCGCACTGTTCGGCTATGACCCGGCCAACGGCGATTCGATGCGTTTCAATGTGGCCCATACCGATGAGCCAAGGGTTCAGCGGTTATTCGAGACCTTGCTGCTCAAGGCCGTGGGCAGGTGAACAGGCCGTAGAAGCTCAACGAGGTGCCCTTGACGTCAAACATCATCCGGCTGTTTTTTGCCTCGTCGTGTATCTACTTATCGCCAGATACAGTGCAATACAAAGGGCACAAGGCAACGGCGCCCATAATGGCTAGACTGCGCGGCAATCACACTTTTTGAGGAACGCAGCATGGAGCATGTCGATCACATCCTGATCGTCGATGACGACCGCGAGATCCGCGAGCTGGTGGGCAATTACCTGAAGAAAAACGGCATGCGCACCACCGTGGTCGCCGATGGCCGCCAGATGCGCAGCTTCCTCGACACCACCCCCGTGGACCTGATCGTGCTGGATATCATGATGCCCGGCGACGACGGTCTGCTGCTGTGCCGCGAGCTGCGGGTGGGCAAGCACAAGGCGACGCCGGTGCTGATGCTCACGGCGCGCAACGACGAAACCGACCGCATCATCGGCCTGGAAATGGGCGCCGATGATTACCTGGTCAAACCCTTTGCCGCCCGTGAGTTGCTGGCGCGGATCAACGCCGTGTTGCGCCGTACGCGGATGTTGCCGCCCAACCTGGTGGTCAGCGAAACCGGCCGTTTGATTCGTTTTGGCCGCTGGCGCCTGGACACCACCGCCCGCCACCTGCTGGATGAAGACGACACGTTGGTAGCCCTGAGCGGCGCGGAATACCGGTTGCTGCGGGTGTTCCTCGACCACCCTCAGCGCGTGCTCAACCGCGACCAGTTGCTGAACCTGACCCAGGGCCGTGACGCGGACCTGTTCGACCGCTCCATCGACCTGCTGGTCAGCCGCCTGCGCCAACGCCTGCTGGATGATGCCCGTGAGCCGGCCTACATCAAGACCGTGCGCAGCGAGGGCTATGTGTTTTCCCTGCCGGTGGAAATTCTCGGGGCCGCGCCATGAAGTGGCGGTTGGGTTGGCCACGCACGCTGGCGTCGCAGTTGTCCCTGATCTTCTTGATCAGCCTGCTGTGTGCCCATGGCTTGTCGTTCAGTGCGCAGTTCTACGAGCGCTACATCAGCGCCCGCACCGTCATGCTCGGCAACCTGGAAAACGATGTGTCGACCTCGGTGGCGATCCTCGACCGCCTGCCCGCCAATGAACGCGCAAGCTGGCTGCCACGCCTCGACCGGCAGAATTACCGCTACCTGCTCGATGCCGGCGAAACCGGCGAACCGCTGAGCAACGATGACGTGCCCATGGCGGCAACCTCGATCGCCAGCGCCCTGGGTGAGCACTATGCCCTGACCTTTCGTGACCTGCCCGGCCTGCGCAAGCATTTCCAGGCGCACCTGACCTTGGCCGACGGCAGCCCGATCACCATTGACGTGCGCCCCGCCGCCCAGCCGGTCGCTTATTGGTTGCCGGTGGTGCTGGTGCTGCAACTGGCGCTGCTGCTCGGCTGCACCTGGATCGCCGTGCGCCTGGCCATCCGCCCGCTGACGCGCCTGGCCCGCGCCGTGGAAACCCTCGACCCGAACGCCCATCCCACGCCCCTGGACGAAAAAGGCCCCACCGAAGTGGCCCACGCGGCGGTGGCGTTCAATCAAATGCAACAGCGCATCGCCGAATACCTCAAGGAACGCATGCAGATCCTCGCGGCGATTTCCCATGACCTGCAAACGCCGATTACCCGCATGAAGCTGCGCGCCGAGTTCATGGAGGACTCAGTCGACCGCGACAAACTGTGGAACGACCTGGGGGAAATGGAGCATCTGGTGCGTGAAGGCGTGGCCTACGCCCGCAGCGTCCACGGCGCCACCGAAGCCAGCCACCGCATCGACCTGGATGCGTTCCTGGACAGCCTGGTGTTTGACTACCAGGACATGCATAAAAACGTCAGCCTCAGCGGTAAAAGCGCGGTGCTGCTGGACACCCGCCCCCACGCCCTGCGCCGGGTGCTGGTGAACCTGGTGGACAATGCGCTGAAATTCGCCGGCAGCGCCGAACTGCAGGTGAGTTCGACGGCCAACGGCGAATGCTCGCTCAAGGTGCTGGACCGCGGCCCCGGTATCGCCGAGGAAGAACTGATGCAAGTGATGCAGCCGTTTTATCGGGTGGAAAGCTCACGCAACCGTGGCACCGGTGGCACCGGGTTGGGGCTGGCGATTGCGCAGCAACTGGCCGTGGCGATTGGCGGGTCACTGACCCTGAGCAATCGCGAGGGCGGCGGTTTGTGTGCCGAGGTGCGCATAACGCTCTGATCAACCCGGCAACGGAATCACCCGCAACGGCCTGACCGACTTGTAGGAAAAACTCGAATAGATCTCTTTGACACAGGGCAGCGTCTGCAAGACCTCCCTGGCAAACTCGCCAAACGACTCCAGGTCCTTGGCCACCACTTCCAGCAGAAAGTCATAGCGCCCGGACACGTTATGGCACGCCACGATTTCCGGAATTTCCAACAGCCGTTTCTCGAACGCCCGGGCAATGTCCTGGGTGTGGCTCTCCATCATGATGCTGACAAACGCCGTCACCCCATACCCCAGCGCCTTGGGCGACAAAATCGCCTGGTAGCCGCTGATCACACCGCTGTCTTCCAGGTTTCTGACCCGTCGCCAACAAGGCGAGGTCGTCAGGGCCACCCGGTCGGCCAGTTCGGCGACGGTCAGGCGGGCATTGCCTTGCAACGCGTTTAAAAGGGCTTTGTCGGTACGGTCCAGACGGATGGGCATAACGTGCCTCTGATCATTATTTTTATAGGTTTTTCATCCCTTGACGCGGGATTTGTCGGCAAATTTGGCAACGTTCATCTGCGGTTATGAGCATAGCATTGTAGGAAATAAGGAGCGCTTGAGATGAACAATAAACACCCTGCCTTCGGATTTTCCACCCGCGCCATCCACCACGGCTATGACCCCAAGGACCACCATGGGGCCCTGGTGCCGCCGATCTACCTGTCTGCCACGTTCGCCTTCCCCACGGCCGAATATGGCGCCGCCTGCTTCGCCGGTGAAGCGAACGGCCATTTCTATACACGTATTTCCAACCCTACCCTGGCTCTGCTCGAGTCGCGCATGGCCACCCTGGAGAACGGCGAGGCCGCCGTTGCGTTCAGCTCCGGCATGGGTGCCATTGCGGCGACGTTCTGGACCCTGCTGCGTCCAGGCGACGAAGTCATCGTCAGCCGGACGCTCTACGGCTGCACCTTCGCCCTGCTGCACCACGGCATCGGCGAGTTCGGCATCAAAGTGCGCCATGTCGACCTCACCGACCTGGCCGCCCTTCGCGCGGCACTGTCCCCTGCCACCCGCATGATCTATTGCGAGACCCCGGCCAACCCGACCCTGCAATTGGTCGACATCGCCGCCGTGGCGCAACTCGCCCATGAGCAGCCGAATGTCACGCTGGTGGTCGACAACACCTACTGCACGCCCTACCTGCAACGGCCCCTGGAATTGGGCGCCGACGTGGTCGTGCATTCGGCCACCAAATACCTCAGTGGGCACGGCGACATTACCGCCGGCGTGGCGGTGAGCAGCCACGCCTTGGCGCAACGCATTCGCCTGCAAGGGCTCAAGGACCTGACCGGCGCAGTGATGTCTCCACAGGATGCCTCGCTGTTGATGCGTGGTCTCAAGACCCTGGCCCTGCGCATGGAACGCCATTGCAGCAGCGCCCAGACGGTGGCCGAAGCCTTGCAGGCGCACCCTGCCGTGCAGTGGGTGACTTACCCTGGGCTGCGCTCTTTCCCACAGTACGAATTGGCGACGCGCCAGATGAAAATGGCCGGAGGCATGATCGCGTTTGAACTCAAGGGCGGGATTGAGACCGGTCGGCGCTTCATGAACGCGCTCAAGCTGTTTACCCGCGCGGTCAGCCTGGGCGATGCGGAATCACTGGCCCAGCATCCCGCGAGCATGACCCATTCCACCTATACCCCGGAAGAACGTGCACACCACGGTATCAGTGAAGGTCTGGTGCGTTTGTCGGTGGGGCTCGAGGACGTCGCCGACCTGTTGGCCGATGTGCAACAAGCCTTGGCCAAATGCATGCGCGAGACGACCCGCCGGCCCTCGACCGTCGAACATGCCCTGAAATAAGTCCCAAGCTCGGCGTTATCCTTTCCCACAAACGGTGGTCGGACTGGTCCGACCGCCGTTATGCGTTTTAATCTGATTTTTTACCGATTGGATCCCCATCCCTGCGTCAGGCTGTACTAGCATAAGGCCAAATATCTGCACCTGAAATTCATGGATGAATGGATGAACTCACACCTGTTCCCACAGATAGGCAAGGTCATCGCCAGCACTGGCAGTCGCCATTTCCCACGCTTGCTGCATGACCTTATCCGTACCCAACTGGCAGTGGACGCCAGCCATATCAAGCAGTTGCAGGTCAGTTGCACCGGGCACGCCCACCGTGAGATCAACCCGGTCTACACCGATTCGGTGGTGACCCTGGACCCCGAGCAACCTGCCGCCCAGTTGCACCTGACGCATTGCAAGGACAATGTGCGTTACGTGCTGTCGGTGTATCGCGGCCAGCAATCCGAAAACTTTTCGCCGCAAGAACGCAGCCTGCTGCGGGATTTTTCCACCCTGCTGCTGCCGATGGTGGAAAAACACATCACGGCGATACATCCCTGCCGCCAGGACGGCGAGCCGCCGCTAACGGATAACCAGGGCCTCGAAGCCTTGCGTCAACGCATCCAGGAGCGCCTGGTGCAAGCGGGGCTGAAGCTGTCCAAGCGTGAGCTGGAAGTCTGTGTCGGCCTGCTGGCCGGGCGCACCGCGCGCGAACTGGCGGAACAATTGGCGCTGAAGGTCAACACCATCGAGAGCTACCTGAAGCGGGCGGCGATCAAGCTGGGGATCAGTGGACGGCACTCATTGTTGCGATGGATGTACGCCACCGACGATGGACCGCTCCCAGAATAAACAGGGCGGGCAAACCCTGATGCCTGTCGGTTAATCGATAGAACGGACGACGACTAACTTGTGGCGAGGGAGCTTGCTCCCGCTGGACTGCGTAGCAGGCCTAGTCTTTTCAAACCAAAAGCCGGGGCCGCTTCGCGGCCCAGCGGGAGCAAGCTCCCTCGCCACATGAGTGAGAGGCACAATCAGTCGCGGGCCAGTGCTTCGATCGGGTCCAGTCGCGCCGCATTTCGCGCCGGTACAAAGCCGAACACAATGCCGATCAGCGTCGAACAGGCAAACGCGGTGATGATCGAGCCCAGGGAGAACACCATTTCCCACTCCTTCACGAACAGCGAAAACAGATAGCCGATCGCGTAGGACAGCGAAATCCCGATCACCCCACCGATCAGGCACACCATCACCGCCTCCACCAGAAACTGCTGGCGGATATCCGACTGCCGTGCGCCCACGGCCATGCGGATACCGATCTCGCGGGTACGCTCGGTGACGGACACCAGCATGATGTTCATCACGCCGATGCCCCCCACCAATAGCGAAATGACGGCGATCAACGACAACAGCAACGCCAGGGAACGGCTGGTTTTTTGCACCGTCTGCATGATGCTGTCGAGGTTGTTGGTGAAGAAGTCCTTGGTGCCGTGACGTTGCAGCATGAGTTTATTGACGTTGTCTTCCACCACCTTGCTCGGCTGGCCATCCTTGATGCGCACAGTGATGCTGTCCAGGTGGCGCTGGCCCAACACGCGGCCCGCCGCCGTTTCATAAGGCACCCACACATTCAGCGCTTTGCTGGCGGCGAACATGTTTTTATTGTCGGCGGTGACCCCGATCACCGTACACGGCAGCTTGCCCACCAGGATCACCTGGCCCAGCGGGTCAATATTCGGCCCGAACAAACGCTGACGCGTGTTGTGGTCGATGACCACCACTTGCGCCTGGCGTCGCGCATCATTTTCGCTGAAGGCAATCCCGGCTTCGAGCTTCAAGCCCTTGACCTTGAAATAGCGCTCACTCACGCCATTGATCTGCGCATCCACGTCGATGTTGCCAAAGCGCAGCAACAGGTTGCGGCCCACCAACGGCGTGGCACTGTCGACGTAATACAGCTGGTTCAACGCCTCCACATCCGACGGCATCAAGGTCTCGATGGCCGATGCGCGGCTGTCACCAAAACTGGTGCCGGAAAAAATATCGATGGTGTTGCTGCCGATCGCCTGGATGTCCTTGAGGACATAGCGTTTGGCACCCTCGCCGATCGCCGAGATCGACACCACCGACGTAATGCCGATGACGATCCCGAGCATGGTCAACAAAGTCCGCATGCGATGGGAAATCAGCGCAACCCAGGCCATGTTGAACGCTTCCTTGAACAGCCCCAGGCTTGCCACCAAGCGGCGTGCGCCGCTGCGTCTGGGTTCGATGGGCGCTTCGCTGGGCAAGTCCAGGCCGACACGTTCGTTGGCCTGGTCGCTGACGATTTCGCCGTCGCACACCTCGACGATACGCTGGGCATTCGCCGCCACCTTGGGGTCATGGGTGACGATGATCACCGTATGCCCGGCGGCGTGCAGCTCAGTGAGGATACGCATCACCTCTTTACCGCTATGGGAATCGAGTGCCCCGGTGGGCTCGTCGGCGAGAATCACTTCGCCGCCATTCATCAAGGCCCGCGCAATACTCACCCGCTGCTGTTGCCCGCCGGACAACTGGCTCGGCCGGTGACTGATGTGCCCCGACAGCCCCAGGCGCGCCAGCAACTCCCGAGCCCGGCTGTGCCTTGCGGTTTGCGGCGTACCGGCGTAGATCGCCGGCATTTCCACGTTGTGCAAGGCACTCAAATGCGCCAGCAAGTGGTAGCGCTGGAAGATGAAACCAAAATAATCCCGACGCAGCTCCGCCAGTTGCTCATCCCCCAGGGAGCGGGTTTCGATGCCGTTGATCTTGTAGCTGCCGGCCGTGGCGTAATCCAGCCCGCCGAGGATATTCATCAGCGTGGATTTGCCCGACCCCGAGGCGCCGATGATCGCGACCATTTCCCCGGCCTGGATCGTCAGATCGATGCCCTTGAGCGCAACGAACTCACGCTCGCCGGCCATGAAACTGCGAGTGATGCCCTTGAGCTCCAACAGCGGCTGAGCCATGCGTCAGCTCCCTGCCACGGCAGGGGTTGCATCGCCGATCACGACTTTATCGCCCTCAGCCAGGCCCTCGAGGATCTGCACCTTGACGTTGTTGTTGATGCCGGTCTTCACCTCGCGGGGCACCGCCTGGCCCTTGGCATCCAATACCCGCAGCGTGTAGCGGCCATCGGGGCTGCGCGCACCGAGTGCCGCCACCGGCACCAGCAACGCAGCCTGGGCGGTGTCGAGCACGATGCGCACCTGGGCGGTCATGGAGATGCGCAGGCGATGGTCGGGGTTGGGCACCTCGAACAACGCGTTGTAGAACACCGCGGTGTTCTGCTTCGACGTGCCCGCGGCCTGGGTTTCCAGGAAGTTCTGCGGCGCCGGCTCCGTGCCGCGCAGCTTCGCGTAGTAGCGTTTTTCAGGCTCACCGAGGATGGTGAAATACACCGGCTGGCCGCTGCCGATATGAATCACATCGGCTTCCGACACCTGAGCCTTGACGGTCATGGTGTCCAGGTCCGCCAGCTTGAGCAGCACCGGCGCCAGTTGGTTGGCGATCACCGTCTGGCCTTCCTGGGTGACGATCCCCACCACGTCGCCGTCGATGGGCGCGACAATGCGCGTATAGGCGAGGTTGACCTTGGCGGTGTCGATCTGGATCTGCGCGCTGTTGATCTGCGCATCCAGGGACACCAGGTTGGCCTGCTGCACCTGGAAGTTCGACTCGGCGTTCTCGAAATCCTGGCGCGACACCGACGCGTCGCTCTGCAAGTCCTTGTAGCGTTCATACACCGACTTGGCTTGCTTGAGCTGGGCCGCCGTGGCCCGGCGTTGGGCCTGCAGGTTTTCTTCATCCACCTGGGCTTTGCGCAGGGTGTTTTGCAGGATCAACGGGTCGATTTCGGCAAGCCACTGGCCCTTCTTGACCTTGTCGCCGACCTTGACCTTGAGCGACTTCAACTGCCCGGAAACCTGGGCGCCGACATCGACCTGCTTGACCCCTTCCAACAGGCCGGTGGCCAACACGGCATTTTCAATATCACCGCGTTCGGCGGGCGCGGTGAGGTATTGCGGGGCGTCGGCGGGCGCTTGCACCGTGTAGATGACCAATGCCGCCGCGACAACCAGCGCCAGGCCGAAGCCGACTTTGCGAAACTTTGACTTTTGCATAAATGACCCTAAAGCAGTGATGAGGTCCGTTCTAAAGCGGGACAGTTAAAAATGGGCGCGTTGCATGGCCTTCAAGACACCACCTCCCCAATCACCAAACGCTCAAGCCACCACTGCGCCACTCCCTGAACATTCGGCGCTTTAAGCAAGGTGAAATGATTCCCCTCGCCATACCCCACCTCCAGCCCACTGCCTTGGCGCCGCCAGCCTTCAATCATCAAACCCTGCTCACGCTGATTGCCCGCCATATCCAGGGTCGCGTCGCGTGCCAACAGCAGGCGCACCACCCCGCGATACGGCCGCGCCGGCCGATACACCGTGCGCAACGCCGCCGCATAGGTACGCGCAGGCCCCACCATCGCATCCACCGCAGCGCGGGCAGGCAGCAACCCCACGCGCACCATCCCCGCATGCAACGCCTGCCGCTGGGCCACTTCGTCGCGCAGGGCAAAGTCCGGCGGATCGATGCCCAGCGACTTGCCGGCCGACACCTGCATGGACTCGATCAAGCGCAGCAGCGCCGCCGTCGAGGTGTATGGCCGCCCTATCACACCGTTGCCACCCGGCGACTCGCTGTCGATCACAGTCAACGACGCCACTTCACGCCCCGCAGCCTGCAAGCGCAGCGCCATCTCCAGCGCGACCCAGCCACCAAACGAATGCCCGACCAGATGCACCGGCCCCTGCGGGCACTCGTGCTCCAACGCAGCCAGGTAACACTGCGCCGCCGCTTCCACTTGGCTGTGGGGCACCGCTTCGCCGTCGAGGCCACGGGGTTGCAAGCCATACAGCGGCCAGTCACGCCCCAGTGCCTCACTCAAGCCGACGAAGCCGGTGACGCTGTCACCCGCCCCCGGCACGCAAAAGATCGGCGCATGCCCTGCGCGGCCGCTTTGAATGCGCAGCAGCGGTTGATGCACGGCCTCTTTGACCGGCACCCCCGTTGCCAATGCCTCGTTCAGCGCGCGGCCCAACGCCTGGATATGCGGGGCTTGCATCATGCTCTGGTGATCCCCCGGCACTTCGATGCGGCGCAGTTGCCCCGGCGCCAACGCGTCGCTCCAGCCCAGCGATTCACTGCGTCGCGACAGCTCGGTAGGCCGTTCCTCGGCACTGAACAGATGCACCGCCAGCGGCAGCGGGAACAGGCTGTAATGCGCCAACGCATGCCCATGCCCGACTTCCCGCTCGATGAAATTCAACAGGTCGGTGTCCGTCGCCGCCGCCATTTGCGCGTATAGCAGACCTTGATCGCGACAGCGTTGCAGCAGGCCCGCAAAGTCCAGCTGTCCAAGGCCTGCCTCCAATTGCTCAATACTCGCCAGCTCATTCACACCTCCCTGGGCTTTCCAATAGGCGCTGCACTGCAACAGCAAGTGGCGCTTGAGCGCGTCCGTACCGCTCCAACGCGCCTTGCCTTGGTCGGTCATGCGCGGCACGTAGCTGTCGATCAGCCCGAGAAACGCGACCGGCTCGTCCAGCCCCAGCAGTTGCATGGCGACTTCATAGGCCAGCACCCCGCCAAACGACCAACCGGCGATCCGGTACGGCCCATGGGGCTGGAGGCCGCGAATCAGACCGACCAGGCGCGCCGCCAGCCCTTCCATGGTGTTCAAGTGCGGCTCGCCGAGGGGCACGCCCGGCAGGCCATAGATGGGGTAATCGCCGGGCAGATGCTGGCCCAGCGCCGGGAAGTACACGTCCATGCCGCTGAATTCGTGCACCAGGAACAGCGGCGGCTGCGAACCGCCGCTGCGCACCGTGATCACCGACGTCTCGCGCACCGGCTCATCGGCACGCTCGCGCAGCATCGCCGCCACCGACGCCACGCTGGCATGCTGGAACAACTCGGCCAGGGACACCGGCAAACCGGCCTCCTCCATCAACTTGACCAGGCGGATCGCCAACAGCGAATGCCCACCCAACTCAAAGAAGCTGTCATGCCGCCCCACCTGCTCAAGTTTCAGCACCTCGGCCCAGAGCGGTGCCAGGGTCTGCTCCAAAGCGTCCATTGGGGCTTCGAAATCGCGCTGGGCCAGCGCCTCCCTGTCAGGTATCGGCAAGGCTTTACGGTCGACCTTGCCATTGGCGGTCAACGGCAACTGCGCCAAGGGAACATAGGCCGACGGGACCATGTACGCCGGCAACTGGCCTTGCAGAAAGGCACGCACCGCGTCGACGCCGACCGGTTCGCCGGCCCAGGTGAAATACGCGACCAGACGCTTGTCGCCCGGTACGTCCTCACGCGCCAGCACCACCGCCTCCCGGACGCCGATGCAGGCGGCCAGGCGCGCTTCGATCTCACCCAGCTCGATGCGGAAACCGCGGATCTTCACCTGGTCGTCATTGCGTCCGATGCACTCCAGCAGGCCATCCGCCGTCCAGCGGCCGAGGTCGCCGGTGCGGTACATCAGGCTGCCCGGGTTGAACGGGTCATCGACAAACTTCTCGGCGGTCAGCTCAGGCCGGTTCAAATACCCCTTGGCCACGCCGTCGCCGCCGATGCAGATTTCGCCGCTCACCCCCAACGGCAGCGCTTGCAGTTGCGCATCCAGCACATAGACCTGGGTATTGGAAATCGGCCCGCCAATCGGCACGCTGTCGGCGCTTGGCGCCAGCGCACGCACTTCATGCGTGGTGGCGTAGGTGGTGGTTTCGGTCGGCCCATAGCAATGCACCAGGCGCACAGTCGGTGCCCGTGCCAGCAACGTGCGGAAGGCGGCCGGGTCGGCCCGCTCGCCGCCACACAACAATATGCGCAAACCGGCCAATGCGTCCGGGATCATCTGCACATACTGGTTGAACAGCGCCGTGGTCACGAACAGCACCGTGGCGCCGGCCAGCGCCGCGCCGAACGCGGCCGGGTCGAGCAAGGTGGTATGGTCGATCACCTGCACCTGGCCGCCGTTGAGCAAGGCGCCCCACACGTCCATGGTACTGGCGTCGAAAGCCGGGTTGGAGGCAAAGGCCACGCGGTCACTGGCATTGAAGTCGGCATAGCCATTGTTGAGCACCAGCCGGGTAATGCCGCGATGCGGCACCAGAACGCCTTTGGGCGCGCCGGTGGAGCCCGAGGTGTACATGATGTACGCCACGCTGTCCGACGCCTGCGACAGGGCCGGGTTATGGCTCGGTTGCGGGTCAAGAACCAGGGTGTCCAGGTCCAGCCGCTGCGCCGAATGCACGGTACGCATATCGCTGCGGGTCAACAGCCAGGTCGCGCCGCTGTCTTGCAGCATGAAGTCCTGGCGCTCGGCCGGCGCGTTGAGGTCCAGCGGCACGTAGGCGGCCGCGCATTTGAGGATTGCCAATTGGCAGACCAGCAGGTCCAGCGAACGCGGCAACAGCATCGCCACAGGCTCGCCCGGCTGCACGCCCAGCCCCAACAAATGATGGGCCAGGCGGTTGGCGCGGGTGTTCAAGTCAGCGTAGCTCAAGCCGTGTTCGCCATGCCGTGCCGCCACGGCATCCGGTCGTGCCTGGGCCTGGGCTTCGAACAGGCGCTGCACCGTGTGTTCACGCGGGTACGCCCGAGTGGTCGCGTTGAAGCGCAGCAACTGCTGTTGCTCGCCGTCGGGCAGGATCGGCAAGCGCCCGATGGCGATAGCGCTGCCCTGCTCCAGTGCCTGCACGATGTGCTCAAGGGCGACATTCAGGTAGGCACACAGGCGTCGGGCACCCGGCCCCATGGCCTTGAGGCTGAAACCGTCGCCCAGGTCATCCACACTCAGCGACAGCGCGTAGTTGGCGTGCTCCTGCGCCTTGAGCAATTGAATGCCTTGCCACGCCTCGGCCACTCCCGCAGCGTGCGGCGCACTGTGGCGGTAGTTGAACAGCACGTTGAACAGCGGCGTTCCCACCGGCACACCGCTGCAACGTTGCGCCACGGCCAGCGGTGCATGTTCATGGCTGAGCAGTTGGCTCAGGCGTGCGTGGGTGGCGCACAGGGCATCACGCACCGCGTGTTCGCCGAGGTCGACGCGCAGCGGCAGAGTATTGATAAATACGCCCATGGCCCGCTCGGCGCCTTCGCCGCCTTGCAGACGGCCGAGCATCACCGTGCCGAACACCACCTGCTCACGCCCCGCCACCTTGCCCAACACCTGGGCCCAGGCCAGGTGCATCAGGCTCGCTGCGCTGACACCCGACAGACGCGCCTGGCTGCGCAGGCGCTGGCTGAGTGACGGGTCTATTGCCACCTGCACCGGCTCATCAGGCCCCAGCGGCTCGACTTGCGTCGGCTCATCGATCTCACTGAGCATCTCGCGGAAGAAGCCTTCGTGATCGTCCCCACCCGGTCGGGTCTGGGCTAGCGTCTGGGCTACATAGTTGCGATACGGAACGGCCTCTCCCAAGGTGTCCGAAGTCCCCAGCAAAAAGGCTTGCAGCTCCTGTTGCAGGATCTCCAGGGCGACGTGGTCCATGACCAAGTGGTGGAACAACAACGTGGCGACCAGCCCTTGCGCCGCCTCGCTGCACACCAGACGCATCAACGGTGCCTGGCCCAGGTCCAGACGTTGCGGCAGCGGCCCGGTTTCAACCCGCAACACCGCATTGCGCCACACCACTTGTACCGGCTCCTCGAGGCCGTCCCAATGGAATGACGAACGCAGCACGTCATGCCGCTGGATCACCGCCTGCAACGCCTGGGTAAAGGCGTCCAGGCGCGCCTGGCTGTCAAAGCCAAACTGCGCCTGCAGCACATAGGCGTCGGCGCCCTGCGTCAGGCGATGCTGATACAGCATCCCGGCCTGCAGCGGCGCCAGCGCGTAGATATCCTGCACATTCGCCACGCCCCCCGGGATGCAGGCGACGATCCGGTCGATGGCCGGCTGATCGAGCTGGGTCAACGGCAGCATGTCCGGGGTGATCCGGGTGCAGTCCGCGGCAATCCGATTGGCCGGCACCGCCACTTCGCGCCCGCCGCCCAACGCCGCCGCCAGATCCGCCAGCGTCGGTTGGCCGAACAGCACCTTCACATCCGCCGACAAGCCCAGGCGGCGCATGCGCCCCATCAGGCTGACCGCCAGCAACGAGTGCCCGCCCAACTCGAAGAAGTTGTCGTGACGGCCTACACGCTCCACATTGAGCAGCTCGGCCCAGAGGCTGGCCAGGCTGATTTCCGTGTCGCCTTGGGGCGCTTCGTATTCGCGCCTCCCCAGCGCATCCACATCCGGTGCCGGCAGCGCCTTGCGGTCGAGCTTGCCGTTGGGGCTCAGCGGCAAAGCCTCAAGATGTACGAAGACGGCCGGGACCATGAATTCCGGCAGGTGGTGCAGGAGGTGAGCACGCAGTGCTTCGACCGCAGTCGGCACGCCGGTGTAATAGGCGATCAGCCGGTCTTCGCGCGCCACCACCGCCGCTTCGTTGACCTGGGCATGTTCCAGCAGTCGCGCCTGGATTTCCCCTAGTTCGATCCGCAGGCCACGGATCTTCACCTGGTCATCGTTACGGCCCAGGTACTCGATATTGCCGTCGGGCAAATAGCGGCCCACGTCCCCGGTGCGATACAGGCGCCCGTGGGTGAACGGATCGTCGAGGAAGCGCTCGGCGGTCAGTTCCGGGCGGTTCAGGTAACCCCGCGCCACTTGCACACCGCCGATAAACAATTCACCGACCACGCCCAGCGGTACCGGCTGCAACTGCGCGTCCAGCAGGTACATGCGGGTATTGGCAATCGGCTTGCCGATCGGCGTGTTGTCCGGGGTCAGCGGCCCGGCGCAGTTCCACGCCGTCACATCCACCGCCGCCTCTGTCGGGCCATACAGGTTGTACAGGGCGATCCCCGGCAACTGCTGCTTGAAGCGGCGCACCAGGCTGCCCGGCAAGGCTTCGCCACTGCACATCACCCGCACCAGCGCGGCTGCCTGGCTCAAATCGTCGTGAGCGAGGAACACCTCGAGCATCGACGGCACAAAGTGCAAGGTGGTGATGCGTTCGGCCTCGATCACCTCGCACAGGTAGGCCGGGTCTTTGTGCCCGCCCGGGCGCGCCATCACCAGGCGTGCGCCGGTGAACAGCGGCCAGAAGAACTCCCACACCGACACATCGAAACTGAACGGGGTTTTCTGCAGCACCGTATCATCGGCGGTCAGCCCGTATTCGTCCTGCATCCACAGCAGGCGGTTGACCACCCCCGCGTGCTCGTTGATCACGCCCTTGGGCTGACCGGTGGAGCCGGAGGTGTAGATCACATACGCGGTCTGGCTGGCCACCTGGGGATTCTCGGCCGACAGGTGCTGCCAGGTCGGGCGGTCCAGGTCGATCACCGGCACCTGGCCGAGCAAGGTATGCGTCGTGCCCTGGGCCAGCACGACCCAAGGCGCGCTGTCCTTGAGCATGTAGGCGATGCGCTCCAGCGGGTAGGCCGGGTCCAACGGTACATAGCCGGCACCGGCCTTGAGAATCGCGTACAGGCCGACCACCATTTCCAGACCGCGCTCCACGCAGATAGCGACCCGCGCGCCCGGTTGCACGCCCAACGCCATCAGGTGATGGGCCAACCGATTGGCTTGTGCATTGAGTTCGGCGTAGGTCAACTGCCGATCACCGGCCTTGACTGCGACGGCGTGCGGTGAACGCTCGACCTGAGCCTCGAACAATCCATGCAGGGTCTGGTCGAGGTTGTAATCGATCTGCGTGGCGTTGAAGTCGAACAGCAGGTGCTGGCGCTCGCGCTCATCCAGCAGCGGCGCATGTTCCAGCACGGCCTGGTCGTTATCGACCATGGCCTGCAAGACCCGCTTGAAGTAACCGACGTAACGCTCGATTGTCGATTCATCGAACAGCGCCACGGCGTATTCCAGCGATCCGATCAAGGTGCCCTGCACTTCTCCCAGGTCCAGGGACAGATCGAACTTGGCAAAGTGGCTGTTCTCTACAATGCTCTCCAACGCCAGGTCACCCAGCGCCAGGGCCGGGGCGCTGCTGTCCTGCCAAGTCAGCAGGGTCTGGAACAGCGGGCTGTGCGCCAGGCTGCGCACCGGGCGGGTAATCTCCACCACTTGTTCGAACGGCAGGTCCTGATGGGCCTGGGCCGCCAGCGTCAGGCGCTTGACCCGCGCCAGCAGGGCCTCGGTGCTCAACTCACCCGAGGTATCGATGCGCACCGCCAGGGTGTTGACGAACAGCCCGATCAGCCCTTCCACCTCGCTGCGCGTGCGGTTGGCCACCGGCGAGCCGATCACCAGGTCCTGCTGCCCGGACAACCGCGCCAACAACGACGCCCAGGCCGCCATCAAGGTCATGTACAGCGTGGTGCCATGCCGCTGGCTCAAAGCCTTGAGCCCCGCCGTAAGGCGTTCATCCAGGCGCACAGCGACGCTGTTGCCGGCGTAGTCCTGCTGCGCCGGGCGCGGGCGATCGGTGGGCAGCGTGAGCAAGGCCGGGGCGCCGTCCAGCGCCTGCTGCCAATAGGCGCTCTGGCGTTGCAGCACTTCACCGCTCAACCACAGGCGCTGCCACACGGCAAAGTCGCCGTACTGGATCGGCAGCGGCGGCAACGGGTCTGGCTGGCCGTGGCTGAACGCCCGGTACAGCGCCATCAGCTCACGGGTCAGCACGCCCATCGACCAGCCATCGGAAACGATGTGGTGCAGGGTCAACAGCAACACATGGTGATCGTCGGCCATCACCACCAGGCGACCGCGCAGCAACGGGCCACGCTCCAGGTCGAACGGCGCCGACGCTTCGCCCTGAATCAGCGCGTCCAGCGCCTGTTGCGGTTGCGGATGGCGGCGCAGGTCCTGTACTTGCAGGGGCAACATCTCCTCGGCCGGAACCACCAGCACCTGGGCTTCATCACCGTGCTGGGCAAAACGGCTGCGCAGGGTTTCATGCCGCGCAACGATGCGTGCCAGTGCGCGTTGCAACGCCTCTACGTGCAACTGACCGCGCAGGCGCAGGCCAATGGGGATGTTGTAGGCGGTGTTGGCGCCTTCCATCAGCGCCAGGAACCACAGGCGCTGCTGGGCGAAGGACAGCGGGATGTGTTCATCGCGGTTGGCCGGGAGGATGTCCGGCAAGGTGCTGCGGCCGGCCTGGGCCAACACGTCGCTGACAGCGGCAAGTTCGGCGTTGGCAAACAAGTCTCCCAGCAACAGCTCCACGCCCAGGCGCTGGCGTACCTGGGACACCATGCGCATGGCCAGCAACGAGTGCCCGCCCAGTTCGAAGAAATGGTCGTGCCGCCCCACGCGCTCGACCTGCAGAACATCGGCCCAGATCTGCGCCAGCTGGGTTTCGATTTCGCCTTGGGGCGCCGCGTATTCACGGCTAAACACCGCCGCCATGTCAGGCGCCGGCAGGGCCTTGCGGTCGAGCTTGCCGTTGGCGGTCAGCGGCAACGCGTCGAGTTTCACGAAGGCCACCGGCACCATGTAGTCCGGCAGGTGCGCCACCAGATGGGCGCGGATGCCCGCCACCGTCAGCGGGTCCAACTGCGGCTTCTCGGTGAAATAAGCCACCAGCCGCTCGTCGCGCACCAGTACCACGGCTTCGAGGATGCCGGGCAGTTGGTTCAGTTGGGTTTCGATCTCGCCCAACTCGATGCGCATGCCGCGGATTTTCACCTGGTCATCGTTACGCCCCAGGTACTCGAGGTTGCCGTCCGGCAGCCAACGCACCAGGTCGCCGCTGCGGTACATGCGCCCGCCGTTGAACGGGTCCTGCAGGAAGCGTTCTGCGGTCAGTTCCGGGCGGTTCAGGTAACCGCGCGCCACGCCCTTGCCGCCCACATACAACTCGCCTGCCACGCCCAGGGGCACCGGGCGTTGTTGTTCGTCCAGCACGTACACCGTGGCATTGGCGATGGGTTTGCCGATATGCAGCGGCTGCCCCACTTCGACCTTGCCGGAAGTGGCAACCACCGTGGCTTCGGTGGGGCCATAGTTGTTGATCAATGCAAAGCGCTGCGCCCGCGCAAACTGGCGCAGGCGGTCGCCGCCGATCAACAGGGTGCGCAGCGTCGGATGTTCGATCTGTTGGCTGAAGGCATACTCGGCCACCGGTGTCGGCAGGAAGCATACATCCAGAGGTTGCGCGCCCCACCACGCCAGCAAGGCGTCGATGTCTTCACCGCCCTCCTGGGTCGGTGCCAAGTGCAGGGTCGCGCCCACACACAGTGCCGGCCACACTTCCCAGGCCATCGCGTCAAAGCCGAACCCGGCCACGCTGGCGGTATGGCGCCCGGCACACAGGTCAAAGGCGCGGCAATGCCAGTCCACCAGGTTGGTCACGGTGTGGTGTTCCACCATCACGCCCTTGGGCAGGCCGGTGGAACCGGAGGTGTAGATCACGTATGCCAGGTTCGACGGCGTGACGCCGGTCTTGGGATTACTCGCCGAGTGGTGCTGCCAGGTGTAGCGATCCAGGTTGATCACCGGCACGTCCAGCACCGGCAGACGCTCGAGCAACGCCTGCTGGGTCAGTACCGCCACCGGGGCGCTGTCGCTCAGCAGGTAGTTCAGGCGCTCGGCCGGGTGGGAGGGGTCCACCGGCACATAGCAGGCCCCTGCCTTGAGGATCGCCAGCAACCCGGCCAGGGTGTCCAGGCCACGGCGGGCGACGATGGCCACGCGGTCGTCGGGCTGCACGCCCAGCGCGATCAGGTGATGAGCCAGCAGGTTGGCTTGCTGGTTCAGCTCGGCATAGGTGCGTTGTCGGCCTTGGTGCACGGCGGCAACGGCGTCGGGCGTGAGCGCGGCCTGGGCCTCGATGCGCGCGTGCACCGAGGTGCCCTGGGGGAAGTCGGCCTGGGTCGCATTGAACTGCTCCAGCAGCAGCTGTTGTTCGCAGGCAGGTACGACCGCGATCTGGTTAAGCGCGGTGTGGGGCGCCTGCTCCAGCGCCGTCACCAGGTTTTCCAGGGCGGTTTGCAGGTAGGCGCAGACGCGTTGCGGGTCCACTTGGGTGCTGGCCAGCAGGCTCAGGCCAAAGCCTTCGCCGAAGTCATCCACGCTCAAGGTCAACGGGTAGTTGGTGCGCTCCTCGGCGCTGAGCGCGGTGATGCCCGCCCAGGCCGATAACGCCTGCTCACTGGCGGCCGACGCGCTGTGACGGTAGTTGAGCAAGGCGCTGAACAACGGCGTCGGTGCCACCACCCCACTGCAACGCTGCGCCAGGGCGAGCGCCGCATGTTCATGGCGCAGCAAGGTGGTCAGGCGCACGTGCGTGGTCTTGACCCCGGCACGCACGTCCTGGTCATCCACGTCCACGCGAAACGGCAAGGTGTTGATGAAGATTCCCAGCGCACGCTCGGTGTCATGACTGCCTTGCATACGGCCCATCAGGACCGTGCCGAATACCACCTGCCGCTTGCCGGCGAGCACGCCCAGCACCTGTGCCCAGCCCATATGGAACAGGCTGGCGGCGCTCACCGCCAACAGCCGTGCCTGTGCACGCAAGCGCTGCCCCAGCTGCGGCGACAGCGGCAGGCTGACTTCAGTGATGCCACGGGCATCGCCCTGTACATCCTGCAAGCCGAACGGCAAGGTCGGCTCGCTGATATCGCCGAGCATCTGGCGGAAGAACGCCTCGTGCTCCTGCTCGCTGACCCCCAGTCGCGCCTGGGCCACATAGTTGCGAAACGGCACCGGCTGACCGAGCGCCGCGCCCTGCCCCAACAGGCACGCTTGCAGTTCATGGCACACCACTTCAAGGGCGCTGTGGTCCAGAGCCATGTGGTGAAACAGCAAGGTGGCGACAATCCGCGCATTCACCGGGTCATCGGCGCGCACCAGGCGCAGCAACGGCGCCCGGGTCACGTCGAGACGATAGTGACGAACGTCGAACAGCCCGTGCAGTTGCGCCGCGATGTCGCCGTCGGCGGGGTCCAGCTCAAGGGCCTGCACCGGCAGGCGAGCCTGGCGCCAGACCACTTGCGAGGGCTCGCGCAAGCCTTCCCAGACCACGCTGGTACGCAGGATGTCGTGCCGGTCCATGACGGCCTGCAGGGCCTGGGCAAACGCGTCGAAACGCTCAAGGCTGTCGAAGGCGAACTGCGACTGCATCACATACGGGTCACCGTGCTCGGCGCTGACGTGATGGAACAGGATGCCTTCCTGCAGCGGCGCCAACGGGTAGATGTCCTGGATATTCGCGACACCGCCATCGACCGTGGCGACGAGGCCGTCGATCTCCTCCTGGCTCAGCGTCGACAGGCTCAACATCGCCGGGGTGATGCGCTCGGCACCCAGCGGGATACCATTGACCGGCACCGTTACTTCACCGGCCTTGGTCGCCGAGTATTCGCCGCCCTTGATCAACTCGATCAGCGCCGGTTTGTGTTCGCGCAACGCGGCCAGCAGCGCCGGGTCTTGCAACGCTTGTTTATTGCCTTGCACCGACAACTGCTCACCCTTGAGCGCCAGTTGGACACCCTTGATTTGCAGCGTCGCCAGTAGTTCGAGGATGCTCACAGGACGATCTCCATTTGTTCGATGACGGCGGCGTAGCCCGCCAGGGTCGGCTGTTCGAACAGCGCCCGCACATCGGCTTCCATGCCTTCCTGGCGCAAGCGCCCGATCAAGCTCACGGCGAGCAGCGAATGCCCGCCCAGTTCAAAGAAATTGTCGTGGCGCCCTACCCGCTCCACGCCCAGCAGCTCGGCCCACAGCCGGGCCAGCAGGGTCTCGGTGTGACCTTGCGGCGCCTGGTATTCGCGCACATTCAATGCCTCCATGCCCGGCAGCGGCAACGCCTTGCGGTCAAGCTTGCCGTTGGGGCTCAGCGGCAGCGCGTCGAGGTGCACGAACAGGGCGGGCACCATGAAGTCCGGCAGGTGCTGCAACAGATGGGCGCGCAGTATTTCGATGTCGGTGTGCACGCCGGTGTAGTAGGCAATCAGCCGCTCTTCGCGGGCTACTACCGCCGCTTCATTGACCTGCGCGTGCTCCAGCAGGCGCGCCTGGATTTCGCCCAGTTCAATGCGCAGGCCACGGATCTTCACCTGGTCATCGTTACGGCCCAGGTACTCGATATTGCCGTCGGGCAAATAGCGGCCCACGTCCCCGGTGCGATACAGGCGCCCTTGGGTGAACGGGTCGTCGAGGAAACGCTCGGCGGTCAGTTCCGGGCGGTTCAGGTAACCCCGCGCCACTTGCACACCACCGATGAACAACTCACCGACCACGCCCAGCGGCACCGGCTGCAACTGCGCATCCAGCACATACATCCGGGTGTTGGCGATGGGTTTGCCGATCGGCGTGTTGTCCGGTACCTCGGGGCGTGCGCAGTTCCAGGCCGTCACGTCCACCGCCGCTTCTGTCGGGCCATACAGGTTGTACAGGCCGCTCCCCGGCAATTGCTGCTTGAAGCGCCGCACCAGGCTGCCCGGCAACGCTTCGCCACTGCACATCACCCGCACCAGCCCGCTGGCCTGGCCAACATCGCCATGGGCCAGGAACACATCGAGCATCGACGGTACAAAGTGCAAGGTGGTGATGTGTTCGGCCTCGATCACGTCGCACAGGTACGCCGGGTCTTTGTGCCCACCCGGGCGCGCCATGACCAGGCGCGCACCGCTCAACAGCGGCCAGAAGAATTCCCACACCGACACGTCGAAACTGAACGGGGTTTTCTGCAACACCCTGTCATCGGCCTTGAGGCCATAGGCGTCCTGCATCCACAGCAAACGGTTGACCACGCCGGCGTGTTCGTTGATCACGCCCTTGGGCTGGCCCGTGGAACCCGAGGTGTAGATCACATAGGCCGAGTGCCGGGCGCTCAGGCCCGGCACCTGGGGGTTGGTGGCGGGCTGGTGCTGCCAGGTGACCGAATCCAGATCAAGCAGCGGCACGTCGCCCAACAACGCGCGGGTGGCACCTTGCGCCAGCACCACCACCGGTGCGCTGTCTTGCAGCATGTAGGCGATGCGCTCCAACGGGTACGCCGGGTCCAGCGGCACGTAGGCGCCACCGGCCTTGAGGATGGCCAACAGGCCGACCACCATGTCCAGGCCCCGCTCGACGCAGATACCCACGTGTGAATCCGGCTGTACTCCGAGTTCCCGCAGGTGATGGGCCAGGCGGTTGGCACGTTTATTAAGCTCTGCGTAGCTCAGTTGCTGCTCAGCGGCCTTGACCGCCGGCGCATTCGGCGTTTTCGCCACCTGCGCCTCGAACAGACCGTGCAGGGTCTGGTCGAGGTTGTAGCTGACATCGGTGGCGTTGAACGCCACCAGCAGTTTCTGGCGCTCGTCGTGGCCCAGAACCGGCAGACGATTGAGCGCCTGGTGCGGTGCCTGCTCCAAGGCGTCAACCAGGCCCGCCAGGGCCGTCTGCATATAACCGCACACGCGCTGCGCATCGAACTGCGCCAAGGCGGTGACTTCGTAGCCATCGCCCAAGTCATCCACGTTCAACGTCAGCGGGTAGTTGGTGCGCCCATCGTTGACCAGCGTCTGCATGCCTTCCCACGCCTGCTGTGCCTCGGCGGCACGCGTGGCGACGCCGCGATGGCGATAGTTGAGCATCGAGCTGAACAACGGCGCCGGTGCCGCCACCCCACTGCAACGCTGGGCCAGGGCCAGGGATGCATGTTCATGCCCGAGCAACGCGGTCAGCCGCGCATGGGTGGCCCGCACAGCCATACGGGCGCCTTGCGCATCGATATCCAGGCGCAGCGGCAAGGTATTGATAAACACCCCGAGCGCCCTGTCGGCACCCTCGCCGCCTTGCATGCGCCCGACCAGAACCGTGCCGAACACCACGCTGTGGCGGCCCGACGTGGCCGCCAGCACTTGGCCCCAGGCCAGGTGGAACAGGCTTGCGCTGCTCACGCCAAGCAACCTGGCTTGGGCGCGCAGGCGGCGGTTGAGCTCGCTGTCCAGGCGCAGGCAGTGCTCCTCGATCTCACGGCCGTCGCCGCGCACATCCTGCAAACCGAACGGCAAGGTCGGCTCATCGACGTCGCCGAGCATCTCGCGGAAGAACGCTTCGTGCTCCTGCTCGCTGACGCCCAGGCGCGCCTGAGCCACGTAGTTGCGGTACGGCATGGGGGCGACGGTTGGCGCGGCGTGGCCGAGCAAATGGCCCTGCATTTCGCGCAGCACCACGTCGAATGCGGTGTGGTCCAGCGCAATGTGGTGATACAGCAACGCCGCGACTACGCGTTGGTTGGCCGGGTCCTGGGCGAACATCAAACGAATCAGCGGGGCCTGGCGGATATCCAGGCGATAGCGGCGGGCATCGGAGTGTGCGTACAGCGCCGCCAACACATCGCCGTCCAACTGCAACTCTTCCAGCGGCAACTCGGCACGGCGCCATACCACTTGCAGCGGCTGCACCAGGCCCTCCCAGACCACGCCGGTGCGCAGGATATCGTGACGGTCGATCACCTGTTGCAGCGCCTGGGCAAAGGCTTGCAGGCGCTCGAGGCAATCAAAGGCCAGGTGCGATTGCAGCAGGTACGGGTCGCCCTGCTCGGCGCTGAGGTAGTGATACAGCATGCCTTCCTGCAACGGCGCCAGCGGGTAGATATCCTGCACATTGGCCGCGCCACCGGGCACCTGGTTGACCACCTGGTCGAGGGTCGATTGATCGAGGTCGACCAGGGTCAGCATATCCGGGGTAATACGCGCACAATCGGCGGCAATCCGGTTGGGCGGCACCTGCACTTCGCGGCCACTGCCCACGGCGCCGGCGAGGGCGGCCAACGTCGGCTGGCTGAACAACACGCGCACGTCGGCGCTCAGGCCGACCTGGCGCATGCGTTCGATCAGGCTGACGGCCAGCAACGAATGCCCGCCCAGCTCAAAGAAGTGGTCATGGCGCCCGACGCGCTCCACTTGCAGCACCTCGGCCCAGATCCGCGCCAGGGTGGTCTCCACGTCGCCCTGGGGCGCCTCGTAGTCGCGGCTGAGTAGCGCGGCCTGATCGGGCTCCGGCAGGGCCTTGCGGTCCAGCTTGCCGTTGGCGGTCAGGGGCCACGCGTCGAGCTTGACGTAGGCGACCGGCACCAGTGCATCCGGCAGTTGCGCTTGCAGTTGCTCGCGCAGCGTCTCGATGGCCGGCGCTTGCTGCGCGGTGAACCAGGCCACCAGGCGAGCGTCACGCACCAGCACCACCGCTTCGTCAATGCCAGGCAAGGCGGCCAGGCGGCTTTCGATTTCGCCCAGTTCAACGCGTACGCCGCGCACTTTCACCTGGTCGTCGTTACGGCCCAGGTACTCGAGATTGCCGTCGGGCAACCAGCGCGCCAGGTCGCCGGTACGGTACATGCGCCCAGGGTTAAACGGGTCTTGCAGGAAACGCTCGGCGGTCAGGTCCGCACGGTTCAGATAGCCTCGCGCCACACCGCAACCGCCCACATACAACTCACCGACCACACCGACCGGCACCGGGCGCAACTGCGCATCGAGCAGGTAGGTGTGGGCATTGGCGATCGGCCTGCCGATATGCAGCACCTGCCCGGCGCGCACGCGGCCGGACGTGGCGACCACCGTGGCTTCGGTGGGGCCGTAGTTATTGATCACTGCAAAGCGTCGCTCCTGGGTGAACTGGCGCAGGCGGTCGCCACCGATCAGCAGGATGCGCAACGTCGGGTGCAGCAGGTTCTGGCTGAAGGCGTACTCAGCCACGGGCGTGGGCAGGAAGCTCACATCCAGCGGCTGCGCCAGCCACCAGTCGAGCAGTGCGTCGATGTTCTCATTACCCATTTGGGCCGGCGGCAGGTGCAGGGTCGCGCCGGCGCAGAGTGCCGGCCAGACTTCCCAGGCCATCGCATCAAAGCCGAAACCGGCGACACTGCTGGTGTGGCTGCGCGCATCCAGGCCGAAGGCTTCGCAATGCCAGTGCACCAGGTTTTCCACGGTGCGGTGTTCCACCATCACGCCCTTGGGCTGGCCGGTGGAGCCGGAGGTGTAGATCACGTAGGCCAGGTGCGCGGGGGTCAGGGTCGGCAGTTGCGGGTTGCTGACGGGGTGGTGCTGCCAACGGTCGCCCTGCAGGTCCACGGTGGGCACCGCACCGAGCAGGTCACGGGTGCCGGCTTCGGCCAGCACCGCCACCGGGGCGCTGTCCTGCAACAGGTAGGCGATACGCTCGGCGGGGTAAGCCGGGTCGATGGGCACATAGCCGGCGCCGGCCTTGAGAATGCCCAGCAACCCGACCAGCATCTGTGGGCCGCGACGGCAGCACAGCGCCACGCGGTCATCCGGCTGTACGCCCTGTTGCAGCAGGTGATGAGCCAACTGGTTGGCGCGTTGATTGAGTTGCTGATAGGTCAGCGACTCCTCCTCTTGCTGCACGGCAATCGCGTTGGGCTGGCGCTCGACCTGGGCTTCAAAGGCGCCATGCACGGTGTGCCCGGTGGGGAAATCCACTGCAGTGTTGTTGAACTCGCGCAACAGGGTTTCGCGCTCCGCCGCCGGCAGGATCGACAGCTGATTGAGCGCGGTGGTGGCGCCGCTGTCCAGGGTCGCGACCAGTTGCTCGATGGCGCCGTGCATGTAGCCGCACAGGCGCTGGGCGCCGATCTGCGGCAGCGCCAGCACACTTAGGGCAAAGCCTGTTCCCAGGTCATCGACACTCAAGGTCAGTGGGTAGTTGCTGCGTTCTTCACCGCCCAACAATTGCACGCCTTGCCAGATGCCCTGGCCGTCGCGGGCCATTTCGTCAGGCGTGCTATGGCGGTAATTGAGCAGCGCGCTGAACAGCGGCATGGCCGCCGCCACGCCGCTGCAACGTTGCGCCAGGGCCAGCGACGCATGTTCGTGACCGAGCAATGCACTCAAGCGCGCATGGGTGGCCTTGACCGCCACCGCCGCGCCGGCGGCAACATTGACCCGCAGCGGCAAGGTATTGATGAACATGCCCAGCGCACGGTCGGCACCGTCGCCGGCCTGCATGCGGCCCATCAACACGGTGCCGAACACCACGTCGTCACGCCCGGACACCAGCCCCAGCACCTGCGCCCAGGCCAGGTGCATCAGGCTCGCTGCACTGACGCCCAGCAGGCGCGCCTGCTCACGCACCCGCAGCGCCAGGGCTGCCTCCAGCGGTTGCTCGGCCTCTTCGATATCCCGCCCGTCGCCCTGCACATCCTGCACGCCAAAGGGCAAGGTCGGTTCATCGACATCGGCGAGCATTTCGCGGAAGAACTGTTCATGTTCCGCCACGCTCACCCCCAGGCGTGCCTGGGCCACATAGTTGCGAAACGGCGAGGGCGCAGGCAATGCATCGGCCTGGTCGAGCAGGCAGGCGCGCATTTCCTGGCCGACCACGGCCATGGCGGTATGGTCCAGCGCCAGGTGGTGGAACAGCAGGATCGCCGCGACTCGCTGATGGCTTGGGTCCTGCGCATAGACCATGCGCAGCAGCGGCGCCTGGGTGATGTCCAGGCGGTAATGGCGGGCATCGAACCGCGCGTGCAATTGTTCGATGACGCTGCCGTCCGCCGGGTCCAGGGTGACTTCCTGCACCACCAGCTGGGCGTCACGCCACACCACCTGCACCGGGCTGTCCAAGCCTTCCCAGACCACGCCCGTGCGCAAGATATCGTGGCGCGCAACCACCTGTTGCAGCGCGCCCATGAAGCTTTGCAAGCGCTCGAGACTGTCGAACGCCATGCGCGACTGCAACAGGTAGGGGTCGCCCTGCTCGGCGCTGATGTGGTGATAAAGGATGCCTTCCTGCAGCGGTGCCAGCGGGTAGATATCCTGCACATTCGCCGCGCCCCCCGGGACGCTGGCGACGATCCGCTCGATCGCCGCCTGATCGAGTTGCACCAGGCTCAGCATCGCCGGCTCGATGTGCGTGCAACCCGCCGGGATACCGTTGGCAGGCACCACGACCTCACGGCCGCTGCCGACCGCCGCCGCCAACGCGGCCAGGCTCGGCTGGCTGAACAGCACGCGCACATCGGCGCTCAGGCCCACCTGGCGCATGCGTTCGATCAGGCTGACGGCGAGCAATGAATGCCCGCCCAGCTCGAAGAAATGGTCGTGCCGCCCCACGCGTTCCAGCTTGAGCACGTCCTGCCAGATCTGCGCCAGCAGGGTTTCCACTTCGCCTTCCGGCGCTTCGTAACCACGGCTGAGCAGCGCGCTCTGGTCCGGAGCCGGCAAGCCCTTGCGATCCAGCTTGCCGTTGGCGGTCAGGGGCAACAGCGCGAGCCAGACATAGGCCGAAGGCACCATGTAGTCCGGCAAGCGTGCTTGCAGGTGGGCACGCAACGCTTCGATCGGCAACGCCGCCTCGCCGGTGTAGTACGCCACCAGGCGCTTGTCGCCAGGCTGGTCTTCGCGGGCCAGCACCACGGCGTCCTTGACCCCGGCAAACGTGGCCAGGCACGTCTCGATTTCGCCCGGTTCGATACGGAAGCCGCGAATCTTCAATTGCAGGTCATTGCGCCCCTGGTAGAGCAACGTGCCGTCGGCCTGCCAGCTTGCCAGGTCGCCGGTGCGGTACAGCAGGCCGTCACCAAAGGGGTTGGCGATGAATTTTTCGGCGGTCAGTTGCGGCTGGTTCAAGTACCCCTTGGCCACACCCGCACCGCCGATATACAGCTCACCGACCACGCCCAGCGGCAGCGGTTGTTGACGGGCGTCGAGCACATAGGCCTGGGCATTCGCGATTGGCCGGCCGATGGGGATGCCGCCCTCGCCCAGCGAGGTGATCTCGTGGGTGGTAGAGAACGTGGTGGCTTCGGTCGGCCCGTAGCCGTTAAGCAGGTGCCGGGGCTTGCCGTGCCGGAGCACGCGGCCGATCACCAGCGGGTCGAGGACATCGCCGCCGACGATCAGGTAACGCAACTGAGGCAACACCGGCATCAGCGCATCGGCGTACTGATGGAACAGCCCGGCGGTCATCCACAACACACTGACGGCCTGCTCCTGCAGCAATGCGGCAAACGCCGCCTGGGACAGCAGCACGGCCTGGTCGACCACCACCACACAACCGCCATTGAGCAACGGTGCCCACACGTCGAGGGTGCTCGCATCGAACGCCGGGTTGGAGGCGAAGGCCACGCGGTCGCGCTCGTTGAAATCGGCGTAACCGTTGTTGAGCACCAGGCGCGAGATGGCGCGGTGCGGCACTTGCACACCCTTCGGGGCGCCGGTGGAGCCGGAGGTGTAGAGGATGTACGCCACGCTTTCCGAGCTTTGCGCCAGCTCCGGATTGCGCGCTGACTGCGCCTCCAGATTCAGGTCGGCCAGGGTCGTGAGCACCCGGTGTGCGCCACTGTCCTGCACCATGTACGCCTGGCGGTCCACCGGGGCGTTGATGTCCAGCGGCACATACACCGCCGCGCATTTGAGGATCGCCAACTGACACACCAGCAGATCGAGGGAGCGCGGCAGGGCAATCGCCACGCTTTCGCCGGGCTGCACGCCTTGCTGGAGCAAGTGATGGGCCAGGCGGTTGGCGCGCCGGTTAAGGTCACGGTAACTCAGCGACAACGCGCCGTGCACGGCCGCTACCGCCTCCGGCCGGGCCAGCGCCTGGGCTTCGAACAGTTGCTGCACGGTCAGTTGCGACGGGTATTCGCGGTGGGTGGCGTTGAACGTCACCAGCAATTGATGACGCTCGGCGGGCGGCAGGATCGACACCGCCTGCAACGGCATGGTCGGCGCTTGCTGCAAGGCACTGACCAGGTGGCGCAACGCGGTGAGCATGTATTCGCCGACGCGTTGCACATCCAGGCTGGCCACGCCTTGCACGGTGAGCGCGAACCCGCTGCCCAGGTCATCGACGTTGAGGACCAGGGGGTAATTGCTGCGCTCTTCGGAACTGAGGATTTGAATGCCCGCAGCGGCGAACGGGCTGTCGCCCGGGGCTTCATCCGGCGCGCTGTGGCGGTAGTTGAGCAGCGTGCTGAACAACGGCAATGAACCCGGCACACCGCTGCAGCGCTGGGCCAGGGACAACGAGGCGTGCTCATGCCCGAGCAATTGCGCCAGCCGCGCATGGGTGGCACGCACCCCGGCCTGTACGCCGACAGTGCCGAGGCTGACCCGCAGCGGCAAGGTATTGATGAACATGCCCAGTGCGCGGTCGGCGCCCTCGCCGCCCTGCATGCGGCCCAGCAACACGGTGCCGAACACCACATCCTGCTGACCGGACACCTGGCCCAGCACCTGCGCCCAGGCCAGGTGCACCAGGCTGGCAGTGCTCACACCCAGTTGCCGCGCCTGTTCGCGCAGGCCCTGGCTAAGCGACGGCTCCAGGGGCAAGTGGGCTTCGAGGATGCCGCTGCCGTCGCCGTTCACGTCCTGCAAGCCGAACGCCAGGGTGGGCTCATCGAGATCGCCGAGCATGTCGCTGAAGAAGGCTTCGTGCTGCGCCTGGGTCACGCCGAGGCGCGCCTGGGCCACGTAATTGCGGTACTGCACCGGTTCCGGCAAGTGCGCGTCATCGCCGGACAGGCTGGCGCTCATCTCCTGTACCAGCACTTGCAGCGCGGTGTGGTCGAGCAGGATATGGTGCAACAACAGGATGCCGACCAACCCGTCCGGCGCCTGGGCATAGGCAAAGCGCATCAGAGAGGCGCGCGACAGGTCGAGGCGATAGTGGCGCGGGTCAAAGCGCTGCTGCAGATGCGCCAACGCATCCTGGCCCGGGCTTTCGAGGCGCTCGACGGCCAGCGGCGCCTGGCGCAGTACCACTTGCACCGGTTCCTCCAGGCCCTCCCAGAGAATGCCGGTGCGCAGGATGTCATTGCGTTCGATCACGCGATGCAGCGCCTGGACGAACGCGTCCACTGCGGCCTGGTCGGTGAAGCGCAACTGCACCTGCAACACGTAGGGATCGCCCTCGGTGGTTGCCAGGTGGTGGTAGAGGATGCCGGCTTGCAACGGGGCCAGGCCGTAGATGTCCTGCACGTTGCCAAGGCCGCCGGGTACGCCGGCGATGATGTGGTCGATCGCCGCTTGGTCCAGCGCCACCAACGGCAGCATCTGCGGCGTGATCTGTTCGCTGGTTGCGCTGATGAGGTTGGCCGGAACCTGGACCTCCCGCTGCCCGCCCACCGCCGCCGCCAAGGCAGCCAGGGTGGGCTGGCCGAACAGCACGCGCACATCGGCACTGAGGTCGGCCTGGCGCATGCGTTCGATCAACTTGACCGCCAGCAACGAGTGCCCGCCCAGCTCGAAGAAGTTATCGTCACGCCCCACGCGGTCGAGCTTGAGCAGCTCTTGCCAGAGGCCGGCGATGGTGGTTTCCACCGCGCCCTGCGGGGCGGCATAACCACGGCGCACCAGCGCATCGGTATCCGGGGCGGGCAACGCCTTGCGGTCGAGCTTGCCGTTGGGGGTGAGCGGCAACTGGTCCAGCCGTACGAAGGCGCTGGGCACCATGTAGTCAGCCAGGCTGCGCAGTAGATGGTCGCGCAAGGCGGCGGTGCTGAGTTCGCCGTCGGCAATCACATAGGCCACCAGGCGCTTGTCGCCCGGCTCATCCTCACGGGCAATCACCACGGCGTCACGCACGCCGTCGGCGGTGGCCAGGCGCGCTTCGATTTCGCCCAGTTCGATGCGGAAGCCGCGGATCTTCACCTGGTCGTCGTTGCGCCCCAGGTATTCAACGCTGCCGTCGGCCAGCAGGCGGCCAAGGTCACCGGTCTTGTACAGGCGCTGGCCGGTGACCGGGTCGGTGAGGAAGCGTTCGGCGTTCAGCGCCGGTCGATTCAAGTAACCACGCGCGACACCGGCACCGCCGACGTACAACTCGCCGGCCACGCCAAACGGCAACGGCTCGCGAGCTGCATCGAATACGTACAACTGCAAGTCGGGAATACGCACGCCAATCGGGCTGACACCCACCAACTGGGCATCCGCCGCCTGCAAGGCGCGATAGGTCACGTGCACGGTGGTTTCAGTGATGCCATACATGTTGACCAGTTGCGTGCCGGCGTTGATTGCGCGGGCATACCACGGCTTGAGCAAGCCTGGCTCCAGGGCTTCACCGCCAAAAATCACCTGGCGCAGGGAATGTGCTGCGGGGCTGCGGCCTTGGGCGGCGATCAACTGCCGGAACGCGCTGGGCGTCTGGTTGAGGATGCTCACGCCCGCCTCGCAGAGCAGCGTGTAGCACTCATCCGGCGAGCGGCTGACCAGTTGCGGCACGATCAGCAACTGGCCGCCGTGCATCAGCGCGCCCCAGATTTCCCATACCGAGAAGTCGAAGGCAAAGGAATGGAACAAGGCCCACACATCGTTGGCATTGAAGCCAAACCAGTGCTCGGTGGCCGTGAACAGCCGCGCCACTTGGCGGTGTTCGATCATTACGCCCTTGGGCAAACCGGTGGAACCGGAGGTGTAGATCACGTAGGCCAGGTTGGCCGGGCCCAACGCCAGTCGCGGGTTGACGATGGATTCCTGGCCCAGTTGGTTGAGGTCGATCTGCGTCAGCTCGCCGACCAAGTGCGCGGTGTTGGCCTGCACCAGCACGGCTACCGGCTCACTGTCCTGCAAGGTGAAGGCGATACGTTGCAGCGGGTAAGCCGGGTCGATGGGCACATAACCGGCACCGGCCTTGAGGATGCCCAGCAGGCCGATGATCATTTCCAGGCCACGCTCAACGCAGATCGCCACGCGGTCGTCGGGGCGCACGCCTTGGGCCAGCAGGCGGTGAGCCACCTGGTTGGCGCGTTCGTTGAGTTGACGGTAGGTCAGACGCCGGTTATCGAAACGCAGCGCGACCGCCTCGGGGTGGGCGGCGGCATGGGCTTCGACTTGCTGGTGGATCAGGGCGTTATCGGCATAATGCGTGGGGCTTTGGTTGAGGCCGTGCAGGAGGGTCTGGCGTTCGGCGTCGGGCAGTATGTTCAGGCCGCTGAGCGGCATATCCGGTCGCTGCTCCAACGCATCGGCCAGGCTTTCGAGGGCCGTATGCAGGTAGCCGGCCACCCGCCCTGCGCCGATGGAAGCCTCGACGATCACGCTCAGTGCGAGGTCTTCGCCCAGGTCATCGACGTTGACCGTCAGCGGGTAGTTGGTGCGCTCCTCGGCGCCCAACACCTGGATGCCGGGGGCGACCTCGATGACGGCGGCCATATCGGTGGCGGCGCTGTGACGGTAGTTAAGCATCGCACTGAACAGCGGCGTCGGCGCGGCGACACCGCTGCAACGTTGCGCCAGCGCCAGGGAGGCATGTTCATGGTCGAGCAAGGTGGTGAGGCGCGCATGGGTCGCCCTGACCCCGGCGCGGATGCCCTGCTCGCCCACGTCCACGCGCAACGGCAAGGTATTGATGAACATGCCCAAGGCGCGTTCACCGCCTTCACCCGCGTCCATGCGACCGAGCATCACCGTGCCGAACACCACCGCCTCGCGGCCGGACACCACGCCCAGCACACGGGCCAGGGCCAGGTGCAGCAGGCTCGCCATGCTCACCCCCAACGGGCGTGCCAAGGTCCGCAGGCGCCGGCTCAGGCCACTGTCGACGGGGATACGTGCCTCATCGACGCCGTGGCCATCGCCTTGCACATTCTGCAAGCCGAACGGCAACGTCGGCGCGTCGATATCGGCCAGCATCTCGCGGAAAAACGTTTCGTGAGCCTGCTCACTGACGCCCTGACGTACCTGGGCGATGTAGCTGCGAAACGGCACCGGCTCGCCGGCCTGGGCGTGCTCGCCGGCCAGGTACAGCTGGAGTTCATGGCGCACCCCGTCGAGGGCGGTGTGGTCGAGGATGGTGTGGTGGAACAGCAGCATTGCCACGACCCGCTGGTTGGCCGGGTCGTCTGCGAAGACCAGGCGCAACAGCGGCGCCTGGCCCAGGTCCATGCGGTAAGTCCGCGCGTCATAACGCGCCTGCAACTGGGCCAGCGCATCGCCGCCGTCGCAGCGGATGTCTTCGCACACCAGCGGCGCCTTGCGCCACACCACTTGCAGCGGTTCGTCGAGGCGTTCCCAGACCATCGAGGTGCGCAGGATGTCGTGGCGGTCGATCACCCATTGCAAGGCTTCGGCGAAAGCCTCCAGCCGTGCGCGGTTGTCGAACACAAACTGCGCGTGCAGCACGTAGGGGTCGCCTTGCTCGGCCGAAAGGTGGTGGTAGAGCATGCCTTCCTGGAGCGGCGCCAGGGGGTAGATGTCTTGCACATTCGCCGCGCCACCCGGGATCGCGGCGACGATACGGTCGATGGCGGCCTGGTCGAGGTTGACCAGCGGCAGCATGGCCGGGGTGATGCGGTAAGCCGGGCTCAGCCAGTCACCGCCGTGCTCGGCCACCAGTGCCAGCAGTGCGGGCTTGTGGGCGATCAGTTGATCCCACAGCGCGTCGCTCAGGGCTTCGTCGTCGCCCAGGATGATCAGGTCGCCCTCTTCAGTCTGCAGACGGATCGCATGGGTGGAAATCGCTGCCAATAATTCGCTGAACTGCATGGGGTAACCTGCCTGATAAGTCACGGTTGAGAAGAAAGTCCGTTTTCAGCTGCCGCTTGAATCGGGTGCGCTGCGCGCCCTGGGAAAATAGCGGGCGCAGCCGGGGGGCCTGGGGGGCTTCCGGCTGGTCTGGGACGTTAAGGGGTTTGGCGGGTGGGGGGTGACATGGGAAGTGGGGACACGGGCGGACTTGCGCCGCTCTAGGCAGGGCTTGGGTATCTACAGGATCGGGTACATATCCGTTGCTGCGGTAACGGCTGATATTGGTTCCGCCCTTACGGCGGGTCACTTTTGGAAAAGAGCCCCAAAAGTAACCAAAAGGGCTCCTGCCCCACCACTCGGCACCTCGCTCAGGCTCGGTGTGCCCGAACACAGGCTTGAATCCGTGGGCCGCCGTCATGGGCCATCCCTGGCCCAGGACGGCTAACCCGGCGTCCTGCCGGGTTACCCACGGATTCAAGCCTGCGTTCGGCCAGCGTGGTTTAACGGGGCGCCAGAGATCAAGATCAAAGGCAGATCAAAAGCAGATCAAAAGCACGGCAGGCGGTGTATGGGCTATTCAGGTGGGCGTTACGCCCTGCCCGAAGCGTCGGATGGCCAGGCAGTAGCCGATCAATGCCAGGGTTGCCAGCAGCCCGCCAGCGGCGCCGATCCAGGCGAAGCCGAAGTGGCTGCCGACCCAGCTGCCCATCAGGGCGCCGCCGCCGATGCCGATGTTGTAGATGCCGGAGAACATTGCCATGGCCACGTCGGTGGCGTCCGGTGAGAGCACCAGCACCTTGGACTGCATGGCCAGGCCGAAGCCCATGATCGCGATGCCCCAGAATACGCTCAGGCCGACGAGATAGGCCTCTGCGCCACTCAACGGCAGCAGCAAGGCCAGGCACGCCGCCAACAGGAACACCGTGCCGACCACGAACAGGTGAGGGTTGAAGCGGTGTATCAGGCTGAACAGCAGTGAGCCGATGATGCCGGCGCCGCCGAATACCAGCAGGATCAGGGTGACGGCGTTGCCGCCCATGCCGGCCACGCCTTCGACGAAGGGTTCGATGTAGCTGTAGGCGGTGAATTGGGCCGTCACCGTCATGGCGGTGAGCACGTAGAGCGCCACCAGCGCCGGGCGCTTGAACAGCAGCGGCAGGCTACGCAACGAGCCGGAGTTCTGGCTCGGCAACAACGGCAAGGTGCGCGCCAGCCAGAACACCAGGGCCGCTGCGAACGCGCCGATGACCAGGAACGTGGTGCGCCAGCCCATCGCTTCACCGAGCAGGCGGCCCAGGGGAATGCCCAACACCATTGCCAGGGAGGTGCCGGTGGCGAGCAGGCCCAGCGCCTGCACCTGTTTGCCTGCCGGCGCCAGGCGCACCGCGAGGGATGCGGTGATCGACCAGAACAGCGCATGGGACAACGCGATGCCGATACGGCTGAGCATCAGCACGCCAAAACTGGTGGCGATACTGGAGAGGATGTGGCTGGCGATAAACAGGCCGAACAGCACGATGAGCAATTTGCGCCGTTCGACGTTGCGGGTCAGCAGCATCACCGGCAATGACGTCAACGAGACGATCCAGGCATAGATGGTGAGCATCAGCCCGACGCTGGCGATGGGCATGTCGAAGCTGGTGCCGATGGCGCTGAGCAGCCCGACGGGCACGAATTCGGTGGTATTGAACACAAACGCGGCCAGTGCGAGGGCGATGACCGGTTGCCAGTTGGCTTGGGGGGTTGTGGCTGAAAGGCTCATGGGTTGGCGCGGTACTCTGACGGTGATCAAGCGGCCACCCGGGACAAGCGCCGCCGCCGAGCATTCTATAGGTTTCTCGGCGGTGTGTTAGCGATGTTCCTGATCAAAAAGCCGTCAGGGTCATCAAGGCGCGGTCATGGTGACGATATAGGCCCCCGACTGAATCGGCTTTCCGCCCGCATCCACCAGCAGATACCGTTGGTCGTAATAACGCCCATTGCTGCTGTCGGCCAACAGCTTGACGTTGGCTGTCGCATTGCCCAGCGCCTGTACGCTGCCCACGGGCTGCACGTCGAAGCGGCTGCCGCGCATGGCCTGAGGGCAGCCATTGAAGGCCACGGTGGAGCCGCCCGGCGTGGCGGAATCGCAACCGGGCTCGACAATGCTGCCGTGAAATTGAATGACCCCCGAGGAGGCGGCCATGCAGGTCCCCGCCCATACCGCGAGCAAGCCCGTAACCACTGACAAACGTATAACGTTCATGACGACGCTCCTTCTGGGTTGTTAAGAAGGTCATCGTCCGTTCGGGTGCAGACTTGAGAAATTTCGTCGCTTTAAGAATCGCCTGATAGCCAGGCGACGCTCCCCTACGGGTCCACTTGCCCCATCAATTCTGGAATGCTTTCCGGCCGTTTGGCATAACGCTGCGCCAACGCCGCACAGACCATCAACTGGATCTGGTGGAACAGCATCAGCGGCAGGATCAGCACGCCCATGGTCGCCCCGGCGAACAACACCTGGGCCATTGGCACACCCGTCGCCAAGCTCTTCTTCGAGCCGCAGAACAGGATGGTGATGCGGTCTTCCTGGTTAAAGCCGAACGCCTTGCCCAGCAGCGTCGACGCCACCAGCACCAGGCCCAGCAGTACGCAGCAGGCGATCACCAGACCGCCCAGTTCCCACAGCGGGATCTGGTGCCAGATGCCTTCATTCACCGCTTCGCTGAACGCGCCGTACACCACCAGCAGGATCGACCCCTGGTCGACGAATTTCAGCCAGGATTTGTTGCGCCCGACCCAATCACCGATCCAGCGCCGGGCAACCTGCCCGGCAATAAAGGGCAGCAGCAGTTGCACGCTGATTTTCAAGATTGCGTCGACGGTGGAGCCGCCCTCGCCGTGGACATTGAGCAACAGCGTCACCAGCAACGGCGTGAGGAAGATACCGAACAGGCTCGACGCCGCCGCACTGCAAATCGCCGCCGGGATATTGCCGCGCGCCAGCGAGGTAAAAGCGATCGCCGATTGCACGGTGGCCGGCAACGCACAGAGGTACAGCATGCCCATGTACAGGTCTTTGCCGATCAGCGGCGAGAGCAACGGCTTGAGCGCCAGGCCCAGCAACGGGAACAGCACGAAGGTCAGGCTGAACACCAGCAAGTGCAGGCGCCAATGGCCGGCGCCGGCGACGATGGCCTGGCGTGACAGTTTGGCACCGTGCAGGAAAAACAGCAGCGCAATGGCCAGGTTGGTCACCCAGCCGAACGCAACGGCGGTTGGCCCGGTGGCGGGCAACAGGGAGGCAATGATCACCGTGGCCACCAGGGTCAGGGTGAAGTTATCCGGTAGAAAACGTGGGCGGGTCATGAGCAAGTCGTCCAGGGGTTGCAAAACGCGTCATCGCGACTCTAACGTAACGGCTTGTTACCGACTAACGCCAATGAGCCAGTAAATGCCGCCGAAAGGACATGATAAAACCGTGCGCCGCAGTGTCCCCGGGCTGTCCAGCCTGCCGCGGCCGGTGTATGGGCGTACCGAATCCCTGCCCAACCGCGCCTTGACGCGCCGACACAGCCACCCGTGGGTGCAGCTCTCCTACGCGATTTCCGGCGTGCTGGAAATCCAGACCAGTGCCGGCCGGTTCGTTGCACCGCCCCAGCGCGCGGTGTGGATTCCCGCAGGTGTGCCGCACCGCGTGTTCAGTTCGCCGCATACCGAAATGCGCAGTTTGTACCTCGATTGCAGCGTCACTACCTGGGCGGCCGAGCGCTGCCAGGTGCTGGAGGTGAGCAGTTTATTGCGCGAGTTGATCCGCAGCTTCAGCGAGCTGCCGGTGGAGTATGCCGAGGATGGCCCGGATGGACGCCTGGCCCAGGTGGTGCTCGACCAGCTCGCCGCCGCCCCGCAGGTGGATTTGATGCTGCCGCTGCCCCATGACCCACGGCTGCGCCAGATCTACCGCAGTTTGAACCTGCACCCGGAGCAACAGACCACGCTGGGGCACTGGAGCGGGAAGCTGGGCGTCAGCGAAAAGACGCTCAGCCGCTTGTTCCTGAGCGACACGGGGCTGACCTTTCGCGCCTGGCGCCAGCGCCTGCGACTGCTGAGTGCCCTGCCCGCCCTGGAACGAGGCGAGCGAGTCACGGATGTGGCATTGGGGTGTGGGTATGAGTCGACGTCGGCGTTCATTGCTGCGTTTCGCCAGCAGTTTGATGCCACTCCAGGTGAGTTTTTTCGCTGATCTGGCTGGGGCCGCTTCGCGGCCCGACGGCAGCAAGCTGCCTCGCCACAATAACAGCGCCTCATCCCACAGGCCGGTCAGCTGCCGTTGCCGCCATGGGCCTCTTCAAAGAAGTAGTCCTTCCAGCTCCCGGCCTTGTTCTTCAACACGCCAAGCTCCTGGAGTTTCTCGGCGTAGATAAAGGTGCGCTGGGGCACGATGGTGAAGTCGATCTCCGGGTCCTGGACGATTTTCTCCACCAGGTCCAACGGCAGCTTGGACTGCTCCACACGGATATACGCCTTGGCGGCGGCCGGTTTGTCGGCCTTGATGATCTGCTCGGCTTCGGCCAGGGCGGCATAGAACGCCTTGTAGGTCTTGGGGTTCTCGTCGTGAAACTTCTGCGTGGTGTAGAGCACGTTGAACGACGCCGGCCCGCCCAGGATGTCGTAGGAACTGAGCACCTTGTGCACGTTGGGGTTCAACAACTCCTGATACTGGAACGGCGGGCTGGAGAAGTGCGAATTGATCTCTGAACCACCGGCAATCAACGCGGCGGTCGCGTCGGGATGGGCCAGGCTGATGGAAATATCGTCGAATTTCTTGTAGTTCGCATCGCCGAACTGCCTGGCGGTCTCGATCTGCAAGGTGCGTGACTGGAACCCTACGCCGGCGGCGGGCACGGCGATGCGGTCTGTTTCGGTGAAGTCCTTGAGGGTCTTCACCTTGGGATTGTTGGTCAGCAAGTAGTTGGGCATCGAACCGAGGGAGGCGATGGCCTTGACGTTCTGCTTGCCCTTGGTGCGGTCCCACAGGGTGAGCATGGGTGGCACACCCGCCGAGACCACATCCAGGGCACCGGCCAGCAGCGACTCATTCATCGCGGTAGCGCCGAAGATGCTGTTCCACTCCACCTGGATGTCCAGCCCCTGTTCCTTGCCGTGTTTTTCGATCAGGTGCTGGTCGCGCACCACGTCGAGGATCAGGTAGCCGATACCGAATTGCTGGGCGATGCTGATCTTGCCTTCGGCCTGGGCGCCGAGACTGATCAAGGCGCTCGCAGCAGCCAGGAGGGTCAGGGAGGAACGCTTGAAAGTCATGTAGGGGTCTGCCGCGCTTTTTAAGAAGGTGATGGAGCGTAGCGGCGATTTTTAAGACGGGAAAAGAATATCGGGATCTATTGTTATGCAAATAATCCCCAAAACCCCGCTCGGCTGGTATTGTTTCGCGCTTTGAAAAACAGCTACATGTCTGCGAGGAAATGGCCGTTGAACACTGACGAAAAAATGACCGGTGACCTGTTCGAGGTGGATAAGCGCCTGTCACTCAAACCCGTGGTGGACTTCAACGCCTACCTGCACAGCGCGTTCGGCGACGGCCCGTGCACCTGTGTTCGATGCGCGGCGGCCAATGGCGATGAAACCGGCTACGCGTTCCAGCACACGTTCAACTTCGACGGCAAACCCACCCACCGCCGCTTCGCCGCCACGGCGGGTAGCGATGTGTTGCAGGCGTTGAAGAAGGCATGGCTGTCGTACACCAAAGCCGAGTTGCCGCTCAGCGGCGTGTTGGCACTGGACACGGTGAAGGAGTTTGTCGAGCCGCAACTGCACAAGCGCCTGGCACCGTTGTTTCTGGCCAGTGGGTTGGTCAAGGATGTGGAAGGTGAGCTGCACCTCCAGCCACAAGCGGCGGCCTAGATCGGGAGCAACGTGAAAGGAGGCAAGCCCTAATGCCCGTCAGTTTAGAGAACCTGCCGCGACCAAACTCCGTAGTGAGCGGGCTTGCCCCGCGCTGGGTGGCAAAGCCGCCCCACCAAAGACGCCGCGGTATTTCAGTAGAACCGAGGTGCCTGGGTTTGGGGCGGCTGCGCCACCCAGCGCGGGGCAAGCCCGCTCACTACGATGATGTGTTCTACATCCCACCATTTAACTGACTGGCATTAAGGCAAGCCCCCTTCCACAGGTTTCCGCTTTTCCAGCTGAACAGGCTTATTTACGCGCCGCCTCCCACGATTTGAGCAAGTCGCTGTAAGCCACCGTTTCGCCTTTCGGTTTCTCGTTGGCCAGTTTCGGCTTCGGCGCGCCCGGCTGGTCGAACCAGTATTGCGCGTCACGCTCGGGGTTCATTTTCGGACCGCACACCGGCTGCACCTTGGAGCGTTCCAGGCGCGTCATGATCGCGTCCTGTTCCTTGGCCAGGTTGTCGAGGGCCTGTTGCGGGGTTTTCTCGCCACTGGCGGCGGCCGCGATGTTGCTCCACCACAGTTGCGCCAGGCGTGGGTAGTCCGGCACGTTGGTGCCGGTCGGGGTCCACTCCACCCGTGCCGGGCTGCGGTAGAACTCCACCAGGCCGCCGAGTTTCGGCGCCAGGTCGGTCATGGCCTGGGAGTTGATGTCGGACTCCCGAATCGGCGTAAGACCCACGATGGTTTTCTTCAGCGAGACGGTTTTCGAGGTCACGAACTGAGCGTAGAGCCAGGCCGCGAGTTTCTGTTTCTCCGGCGTCGACTTGAGGAAGGTCCAGGAACCGACGTCCTGATAGCCCTTCTTCATGCCCTTTTCCCAGTAAGGCCCAACCGGCGATGGCGCCATGCGCCATTTCGGCGTGCCGTCGGCGTTCACCACCGGCAGGCCCGGCTTGGTCATGTCGGCGGTAAACGCGGTGTACCAGAAGATCTGCTGGGCAATATTGCCCTGGGATGGCACCGGGCCGGATTCGGAGAAGGTCATGCCCGCCGCTTCCGGCGGAGCGTAGGCTTTCATCCAGTCCACGTATTTCTGGGTGGCGAACACGGCGGCCGGGCCGTTGGTGTCGCCGCCACGGGTCACGCTGGAACCGACCGGGTGGCAGTCCTCCACACGAATGCCCCATTCGTCCACCGGCAAGCCGTTAGGCAAGCCTTTGTCGCCGCCGCCAGCCATGGAGAACCAGGCGTCGGTGAAGCGCCAGCCCAGGGACGGGTCTTTCTTGCCGTAGTCCATGTGCCCATAGATGCGCTTGCCGTCGATTTCCTTGACGTCTTCGCTGAAGAATTTGGCAATGTCTTCATAAGCCGACCAGTTCACCGGCACGCCGAGCTCATAGCCGTATTTTTCCTTGAACTTGGCTTTCAATTCCGGACGCTCGAACCAGTCGGCACGGAACCAATACAGGTTGGCGAATTGCTGGTCAGGCAACTGGTAGAGCTTGCCGTCCGGCGCGGTGGTGAAGGAGGTGCCGATGAAGTCCTTGATATCCAGGGTCGGCGAGGTGAAGTCCTTGCCTTCGTTGGCCATCAGGTCGGTGATGGATTCGGTCTTGCCGTAGCGAAAGTGCGTACCGATCAAGTCGGAATCGTTGACCCAGCCGTCGTAGATATTCTTGTCGGACTGCATCTGGGTTTGCAGCTTCTCGACTACGTCACCTTCCTGCAGCAGGTCATGGGTCAGCTTGATACCGGTGATTTCGCTGAACGCCTTGGCCAGCACCTTGGATTCGTACTCGTGGGTGGTGAGGGTTTCCGACACCACGTTGATCTTCATCCCACGGAACGGTTCCGCCGCCTTGATAAACCACTTCAACTCTTCGAGCTGCTGGGCGTCGGTGAGCGTGGACGGTTTGAACTCGCTGCCGATCCATTTTTTCGCGGCATCTTCATACGCATCCGCCCAGGCCGTAGCGCTCAAACCGCTGAGAGCCAGTACGCCGGCCAATGAAATGCTATGTCGCAGCTTATTGTTTTTATCGAACATAGAGACCTCCTGGTTAATTTCGAACGGGACTACAACCGCCACACAGCCCCTGTAGGAGCGAGCTTGCTCGCGAAAATCGTTAACGATAACGCGGGCATTCTGGATGCTCGCGGTGTTCTCGAGTTTTTCGCGAGCAAGCTCGCTCCTACAGGGCGTTTGTCTAGCCCCAACGCATCACACACAACAGCCACATCAGGGACAGCACGCCGGCCACCCAGATGCTCCAGCCGGTGACGCCGATTACCAGCAGATGCAGGTAGGCGCTGCCGAGAAGACCGATAAACAGCCGATCACCACGGGTGGTGCTGATCGGTAAAAAACCGCGCCGTGCAATACTCGGCGAGCGCAGCTCCCATGTGGTCATGCCCACCAGCAACAGGGCAATCGCCCCGAAGAACAGCGCTGTGGGGGTGGTCCAGGCCATCCATTCCATGATCGACTCCTCAGACCCGGCCCAGGGCAAAGCCCTTCGCCACGTGGTTGCGAACAAACCAGATCACCAGCATGCCGGGCAGGATGGTCAACACCCCCGCCGCTGCCAGCACGCCCCAATCGATACCCGAGGCCGAGACCGTGCGGGTCATCACCGCCGCGATGGGCTTGGCGTTGACCGAGGTCAGGGTGCGCGCCAGCAACAGTTCGACCCAGGAAAACATGAAGCAGAAAAACGCCGTGACACCGATGCCCGAACCAATCAGCGGGATAAAAATCTTCACGAAAAATTTGGGAAAGCTATAGCCGTCGATGTAGGCGGTTTCGTCGATTTCCTTGGGCACGCCGGACATGAAACCCTCCAGAATCCACACCGCCAGTGGCACGTTGAACAAGCAATGGGCCAGGGCCACTGCGATATGCGTGTCGAACAGGCCGATGGACGAATACAGCTGGAAAAACGGCAGCAAGAACACCGCCGGAGGCGCCATGCGGTTGGTCAGCAACCAGAAGAACAGGTGCTTGTCGCAAAGGAAGCGGTAGCGCGAAAACGCATAGGCCGCGGGCAAGGCCACGCTCAATGAGATCAGCGTGTTCAGGCTCACGTAGTACAACGAATTGAGGTAGCCGGTGTACCAGCTCGGGTCGGTGAAAATCACCCTGTAGTTGGCCAGGGTGAAATCCTGCGGAAACAGCGTCAGCCCGCCGAGGATTTCGGTGTTGCTCTTGAACGACATGTTCAACAACCAATAGATCGGCACCAGCAGGAACAGGATGTAGACCAACAGCGGAATGACCTTGCGCTTGCTCATGTTGGCGGCCTCAGCGGTTGGCGTCGGAATGGGTCATGGCGGTGTAGAACAGCCAGGACACCAACAGGATGATCAGGAAGTACACCAGGGAAAACGCCGCCGCCGGGCCAAGGTCGAATTGGCCGACGGCCATCTGGGTCAACGTCTGGCTCAGGAACGTGGTGGCATTCCCCGGCCCGCCACCGGTGAGCACGAAGGGTTCGGTGTAGATCATGAAGCTGTCCATAAACCGCAGCATCACGGCGATCAGCAGCACGCTTTTCATCTTCGGCAACTGGATATGCCGGAACACCGCCCAGGCCGATGCACGGTCTATGCGTGCGGCCTGGTAGTACACATCCGGAATGGCGCGCAGCCCCGAGTAGCAGAGCAGCGCGACCAATGACGTCCAATGCCAGACATCCATGATCAATACGGTGACCCAGGCATCCGCCGTGTTGGCCGCGTAGTTGTAGCTGATGCCCAGCGCGTTGAGGCTGGAACCGAGCAAGCCAATGTCGGCGCGGCCGAATATCTGCCAGATCGTGCCGACGACGTTCCAGGGGATCAGCAGTGGAATGGCGAGGATGATCAGCACCAGCGACGACCAGCGGCCCTTGGTCGGCATGGTCAGGGCAATGGCAATGCCCAGGGGGATTTCGATCAGCAGCACGCAGGCCGAGTAGATGAACTGGCGCAGCAATGAGTCGTGCAGACGCGGGTCGAGCAGCACCTGTTTGTACCAGTCGGCGCCGACAAAGTAGCGGCTGGACTGGTCAAAGATGTCCTGCACCGAATAGTTGACCACGGTCATCATCGGGATCACCGCACTGAACGCCACCAGCAGGAACACCGGCAGCACCAGCCACCAGGCCTTGTTGTTCTGCACCTTGTTCATGGCTGCACCTCCAGCAGGTAGTCGTCGACATAGACCATCAGCCACTGGGCGGGGAAGCTGATCGAGGCGTTGCCTGCGGGCACCGGTTTGTCTTCGGCCAGGCGGACCTTGAGCAGGGCGCCGTCGAGGTTGAGGGTCATGATCTTGTAGGTACCGAGGTCTTCGAGATGGCAGACATCGGCCTGCAGTGCGTCAGGGTTGTGCTCGTCCCACACGTGGATAAATTCCGGGCGAATCCCCACCTGCAGTTTCCGGTAGTTCGTCTCGACGATGCGCTGCTGCAGCGCCTCAGGCAGCGGCAGCAAGGTGCCGGCAAACGCCACGCCGCCCGCCTCGGCCCGCACGTCGATCAGATTCATCCCCGGACTACCGATGAAATAACCGACAAAGGTGTGGCTGGGCCGCTCGAACAGTTCACGCGGCGTACCGAACTGCACGATCTGCCCGCCGTACATCACCGCAATCTTGTCGGCGAACGTCGACGCCTCAAGCTGGTCATGGGTGACGTAGACCATGGTGATATTGAACTGCTCGTGAATCTGCTTGAGCTTGCGCCGCAGCTTCCACTTGAGGTGCGGGTCGATCACCGTCAAGGGTTCGTCGAACAGGATCGCCGACACGTCATCACGCACCAGGCCGCGGCCCATGGAGACTTTCTGCTTTTCGTCGGCGCTGAGGTTGCGGGCTTTTTTGTCCAGCAGGTTTTGCAAGTCGAGGACTTCGGCAATTTCCTGCACCTTGCTGTGCACTTTCGCCTCGGCCATGCCCTGGTTGCGCAGCGGGAATGCGAGGTTATCGAACACCGTCATGGTGTCGTACACCACCGGGAACTGGAATACCTGGGCGATGTTGCGTTTTTCCGGGGTCAGTTGATTGACCACCTGGCGGTCAAACAGCACCTGGCCTTCGGATGGGCTGAGCAAGCCGGAGATGATATTGAGCAAGGTCGACTTGCCACAGCCTGACGGCCCCAGCAGCGCGTAGGCACCACCCTGCTCCCACACGTGGTCCATTTCGCGAATGGCGTAGTCCTCTGGACCACTCGGCGTAGGGCTGTAGCTGTGGGCAAGGTTCTGCAAATGGATCTCGGCCATCAGGCAACCCTCGCGATACGACGCCCGGGCGCCTGGAGCAAGCGCCCCTGGCCATCGAACACAAACAGTTTATGGGTGGGGATATACACGCGGATCGGCGCGTCGACATCGTACTCATGCACCCCCGGCAGGTGCAGCACCAGCAAGAAGTGTTCGCTGCGCACATGCAGGAAGGTTTCCGAACCGCTGATCTCGGCGACTTCCACGGTCACGGCCAACTCCAGATCATCATCATTGCTCGGCACCAGGCTGATATGGCTGGGGCGCACGCCAAAACGGAACTCGCCCTCACCGAGCCCGCGCAGGTCGACATTCAACGGGAAGTGCACAAAATTCGCGAAACTCACCTCGTTGCCGCTGATACGCCCGGGCATCAGGTTGATCGGCGGCTCGGAGAACAGCTCGGCAGCCAGCACCGTCTGCGGCTGGTGGTACACCTGGGCAGCCTTGCCGCTCTGGATCACCCGGCCTTCGTGAAGAATGGTGGTGGTGCCCCCCAGCGCCAGGGCCTCGTTGGGTTCGGTGGTGGCATACACGGCGATGGTGTGGCGAGCCTTGAACAGTTCGCGCATTTCCTGGCGCAGTTCTTCACGCAGTTTGTAGTCCAGGTTCACCAGCGGCTCGTCGAACAGGATCAGTTCGGCGTCTTTCACCAGTGCACGGGCCATGGCCGTACGCTGCTGCTGGCCACCGGACAGTTCCAGCGGGTGGCGTTGCAGGAATTTTTCGATGCGCAACATCCTGGCGGTTTCCAGCACTTTGCTCTGGATCAGGTCCTGGGCCATCCCCGCTTGGCGCAATGGCGAGGCGATGTTTTCGAACACGGTCATGGTCGGGTAGTTGATGAATTGCTGGTACACCATCGACACGTTGCGCAAGCGCACCGGCCGCTGGGTGACGTCCACGCCGTTCATCAGGATGCGGCCGCTGTCGGGCTTGTCCAGGCCGGCCATCAAGCGCATCAGGCTGGTTTTGCCGGAGAGCGTGCGGCCGAGCAATACGTTGAACGACCCGGCCTCGAAGCGCAGGTTGGCGTCGTCGATCCAGGTTTGACCTTCGACGACGCGGGACACATGTTCCAGGGTCAATGACATGGCGCGCCCTTTTTTCTTATTGGAATGAATCTGGCCCAATGTCAGAGCCAGATTCATGCCAAAACCACAAGCGTTTGATGTGCAAGGAAAAGCGCAAAACAGTCTGTTCAAGCGTGAACACAAATGAACAACCTGGGGTTGACAATGAACAGTACTGAACAACACTGTTCAGACTCGATCGCCCACACAATGCAGGTCAATTGTGAGAGGGGGCTTGCTCCCGATGGCGGTGTGTCAGTCGATTCATGGGTGGCGGTCGTACCGTCATCGGGAGCAAGCCCCCTCCCACATGACCGCTGGATTGTGCAAGATCCCATAACAATAAAAAGAAGGTCGCCCCATGGCCGCTCCCTTGGCTCACGACACGCTTATCCAGGAATCCTGGCGCCGTTGCCGCGCCTTCGGCCTGGACCACCAGAGTGCTCCCAGCTTCGACCTGCTGCCCGCCGAGGGCATCAGCCAATTGCTGGAAAGCCAGCACTCTCTGGTGCAGACCACCCATCAGGAAGTGCTGCCCTATTACGAAAACATCCTCAGTAACTCCAACTGCCTGATCATGCTGGCCGACAATCAGGGACAGGTCCTGACCTCGTGGGGCACCCAGCGCTTTATCACGCCGACCCTCGCGCGTGGGTTCAATGCCGGGGCCAGTTGGCAGGAACGCGCCACCGGCACCAACGCCATCGGCACGGCGCTGGCCTGTGCCCAAGCGGTGCATATCGAGCACGACGAGCATTTCCTCAAGGCCAACCGCTTCATGACCGGCTCGGCCGCGCCGATCTTCGATGCGCAGCGTGAAATCATCGCGGTGCTGGATGTATCCAGTGACAGCTACCTGCCCCCCTCCCACACCCTGGGCATGGTCAAGATGATGAGCCAGACCGTGGAGAACCGGCTGATCCTCAACCTGTTTCGCGGCGAACATTTCCAACTGACCTTCAACACGGGCCTGAACAACCTCGACAGCCAATGGGCGGGCCTGCTGATCTTTGATGAGAGCGGCCAGGTGCTGTCGGCCAACCGTCGCGCGGATAATTTGCTGGGCATCAGCCTGTCGCGAGTGATGATCGACAGTTTGTTCAAAGTGTCGTTGCTGGAGTTGCTGAACCAACCGGAGGGGTTGCCGTTTTCACTCCAGGCCGCAGGACGCAACCGCTTCCAATGCGTATTGAAACGGCCGAAGAAAACCCCTGTGCAGGCGCGGGTCTTCACGGCGCCAGCGCCGAGTGAACCGACATCGCCAAGCCCCAGCGGGATTGGCCTCAACGCCCTGCACTTCGGCGATAGCCGCGTAGAGAAGGCCGTGCGCCAGGCCGAGCGTCTGTTGGAGAAGGATATCCCGCTGCTGATCCATGGCGAGACCGGCGTGGGCAAAGAGGTGTTCGTCAAGGCCCTGCACCTGGCCAGTTCCCGCAGCCGGCAGGCCTTTATCGCGGTGAACTGTGCGGCGATTCCTGCGGAACTGGTGGAGTCGGAGCTGTTCGGTTATGAAAAAGGCGCCTTCACCGGCGCCAGCCAGAAAGGCAGCATTGGCCTGATCCGCAAGGCCGACAAGGGCACGTTGTTCCTCGACGAAATCGGCGATATGCCGCTGCCGACGCAGGCCCGTTTGCTGCGGGTGCTGCAGGAGCGCTGCGTGCAACCGGTGGGTAGCAGCCAACTGTTCCCGGTGGATTTGCGCATTATCTCGGCGACCAATCGCGTGTTGCGCGAGTGGGTGCAGGCCGGCCGCTTTCGTGAAGATTTGTACTACCGCATTGGCGGCCTGGCCCTGGAGTTGCCGCCCCTGCGCGAGCGCGCCGACAAGCAGGCACTGTTCCAGCAACTGTGGCAGCAACACCGGGAACCCACCCAACGCGCCGGTTTAAGCACTGAGGTGCTGAGGTTGTTCGAGCAACACCCGTGGCCGGGGAACTTGCGCCAGGCCAGCAGTGTGTTGCAGGTCGCGTTGGCGATGGCGGAAGACCAGCCGGTGCGCCCTGAACACCTGCCGGATGACTTTTTTGTCGACCTCAAAGGTGCTTCGCCACCGCGCCAGGCATACCCAGTTGATGACCTGGACCTGACACAACGCTTGAGGGCAGTGGGCGGGAACATTTCCCACCTTGCTCGGGAACTGGGCGTCAGCCGCAATACCCTGTACAAGCGTCTGCGCCAGAACGACGGCTGAGCCCGCCCCGCTCATACGTGCCGCAGCCGTTCAACGCCAGCTCCATGACACGCCGGTATAGATGCCTCGGCCATCCGCCGGTGTGGACCGGGCCAGGTCCATGCCTTTGTCGTCGTAACCCGGGGTGACGGTATTGGCGTAGCGGCGGTTGGTGAGGTTGCGCAGGTCGACCCACGCCTGCCAGTCCTGCTTGGGCGCGTCGTAGCCGAAGGTAGCGCCCAGTGTGGTATACGCCGCGGCGTAGTAGGAATTGGCATAGTCCACCGCCACCCGCGACGCATGTTCGGTGTTGAGGCTGGTGTACAACCCCGTCGGATGGCTGTAGCGCAGTTGCGCCTGGTAGTAGTGCTTGGGAATGCCCGGCAAGGTGTTGCCACCGAAGCGGTCGTCGTCGCGGTAGTGGAAGTCACTGAAGGTGTAGGCTTGGCGCAGGGCGAGCTGGCCGGTGCGACCACCGTTCCACAACGGGCTGAGCAGGCTCAGTTCCACGCCCTGATGAATCGTGGGGCTGGCGTTGTTTTCGGCGGTGATGGCATTGGTGGTAGCGGTCTGCGCCTGGGTTTCCACGGTGAGCAGTTCGTGGCGCACTTCGGAACGGTACAGCGCGAGGTCCCACTGGCCGAACCATTGCTCGCCACGGCCGCCGACTTCCAGGGTGGTAGCGGTCTGGTTTTTCAGGCTTACGCCTTCACGCGCCAAACCCTTGGCCGGGCCACCCGCAAAATACTTGTTGGAACCCCAGATCATCGACCACGCATGCGGCGGCTCGACCGAACGGCTCAAGTTGCCGTACACCTGCAATTGCGGGGTGAAGTCATAACGCAGGCCGATACGTGGGGCGTAGTCCCAATCGTGCTGGCTGAGCGGCGCCTGGCCATCGGGATAGGTGACCTGGGTTTCGCGACGGGTGTAGATCGCCGCCAGGCCGGTGGTCAGCCACAGGTCGGGGACCAGTTCCAGGTCATTGCCGATATGCAGCACGGTGTCGGAGCCCAGGTAGCTGTAGTCGCGGGTCTTGGTGCCGGGTGCGTAGCCGGCGGTGTTCCCGGCAGGCGTGCGCACATATTCCGAGGCGCCGTTGTTGGGCATCGCCTGGGTGGTGCGCAGGCCGACCGTGGTGTTGCTGTCGTGACCGAACAGCGTGTCCTGGCGGATATAGTTGAGGGTGCTGCTGATATCGGTGTAAGCCACTTTCAGGCGGTTGGTGCCTTCGCGCAGGTCCATCGGGTAGTCGTGGTAAGCGAGGCCGACTTCGATGCGGGAATAGTCGTCCAGCTGCAAGGTGGTCTTGTTGGCGATCCAGGTGGAGCCGGGTTGCAAGCGCTTGGAATCACGGGCGACATTGAGGCTGTTGGCCGCCCGCGGGTCGTGGCTGATCTGGGCGCGGGTGAGTTTGCCCGGGGTGTCGTTGGTGGTTTCGCGGTAGCGCAAATAGAAACGCGTTTCCAGGTTGGGGTTGAAGCGATAGCCGAAGTTGGCGGCGACACCCTTGCCGGTGCCCGCACTCTGCTGCTGGTAGCCGTCGGACGCCGAATCGGTGAGGCTGATGTAGTAATCCGCGTCCCCCAGGACCTGGCCCGAACTGATCTCACGCTGGGTGTAGCCGCGACTGCCCGCTTCATAGCGTACCTGCAGCTTGGGCGCGTCGTAGCCGGTGCGGGTGACGTAGTTGACCGAACCACCGAGCGCCAGCGCGCCCTGATCAAACCCGTTGGCGCCCCGCAACACCTCGACCCGGCTCTGCCACAACGGGTCCTTGAGTTCGTAGGGCGTGCCGCCAGGGCCGGTCAGTGGCAAGCCGTCGAGCATTTCATAAAGCCCGGAGGCATGGGCGCCGGGGCTGCGGTTCAAACCCGAACCACGGATGGAGAGCTTTACGCCCTCGTTGTTGGCCGCCTTGGCATACACTCCGGCCTGATACTTGAACACGTCTTCGTTGCTACTGACGCGGCCCTGTTGCACGCTGTTCATGTCGATGAAATTGGTGCCGCCGGGCACGGCCTGGAGCTGGGCCCGGGCCACTTCATCGGCGCTGGCTTCGTTGCTGGTGACTTCGACCGGCGCCAATTGCAGCTCTTCGGCGTGCACCATTGAACTGAAGGCCAGAGCGGCAAAAAGCAGTGGAGGTTGTCGCAACAGCATGGGCAGGTCCTTGAAATACAGGGGCATGACAGGCCGTGGCCATCACGCGAACTGTGATGGGAAGACGGGGGACTGCCTGAGGTCACGTCTTATTGACGCGCCGCCCTGCCGCCAATCAATGGCTGCCCGACTGGCCCTGATCCGGCGAAGCTTGCAACGCCCTCATCAACTCATCCGCCTCCGACCCCAGTGGGAACCTGAAGCCCTGCATTTCATCCTCGGCCAGTATTTCGGCGAGGGCGTCGCGTAACTGCGTTTCGGTCGGCGAATCGCGCAGCAGTTTGTGTGCGGGCAACAACACACTCGCGCCAACTCCTTGGACGCTCGCGGCGTCGATCACGGCAAAGAGGATAAATCGCAGGCGAATTTCGCGATCCGTCGGCCAAACCTTTTTTCGCTTACCCAAAGCACGCACTCGTTTTTAAGAAAAGTCCGAGGCTATGGCCGACGGGGGCGGCGTTTCAAGGGAACGGGCAGCGGATCGTCCGATTCCTACGCAGGAAAAGGAAATGCCGCACTGTCAGATCGATGGAGGCTGCGACGGTGCAGGTCACTGCACCGGCAAACAATTAATCAGCGGCAGACATGCGCGTATATCGAGGCCGACGCGCCGGTAACGCTCATGCCGCCGAACCTCAGGTTTTGTTGCAGCCGATGCGCGCAGGCAGTTGCCCCTGCTTCGCTTTCAACGCGGCTTGAACCGGTTGCGGCAGATTGCTCCAGAACGTCAGCCCGGATCGCTCCTCGATCTGGTTCACGGTCACTTGGTAATCGCAGAAAGCCGCGCCTTTCGGGGTTTCCTGGTTCATCACGAACGAGGCGTAAATGCCGTCTTGCGGCGAACTGCCGACAAAGATGATTTTCCAGTAGCCGCTGGGGATGGTGTGGACCTTGTTCGTACCGGGAAGCGTGCCGACAAAGTGCTCGTACAGTGGCCCGGTGACCACATACACCTGGTCCACGCCAGGCTCTTTGGCGAGGTTTCTCTCCTGGTCTTCCAGGCGCGCCCAAGGACCCTGGTTCAGATCAGCCTTCTGCGGGGTAATGTTCGACAAGTAATTGAGGGTTGGCCAGTCCGCCACACCGGCCATTGACGCGAGGTTGGCCTGATGGCCGCGGTCGACCTTGAGGGCGACATTGGCGCCGTTGTAATCCACGGGGTCGAGGGTTTCTCCGGGCGGAATATCCGGGTCCGTCGCCCAATTGCGCGCCCGGCCGCTCGCCGGTGTGTTCTTGGTGATTCGGTACGACACCCAGTTGGCGAACTTGGTCGAGCCGTTGTTGTTCAGGGTGTATGCCTGGCGATTCAACGTCAGTGGACTGCCGCCGGTAGGGCAGCCTACGCCACAGTTATCGAACGCCGGCACCTGCCCCGGCATCACCTGGATGGCAACCGCAGGCTCACGTGTTCTATCGGTGGTGGTACAGGCGGCAATCAGCGGGATCAACAAAAACGGCAGGTGCTTGAACTGCAGACTTCCTTGCATGGTGTAACTCCTTGTAGGTGAAGCAATCGTACCGATCATTCGGAAATCAGCTACAACGGTTCCTCCGTTGTCTGACGCACGCATTCAACCACAAGAAGGTTTCAATGTAAGGACTGTGACTGTCTCGGGGAGGGTATTTTCTTCGATAGTGCGTAGGAAATGGCAGCCTGTAACGCTACAGGCTGCCATCGACTGTTCAGGCGTCAGTCATCCCGATCATCGCGATCACGGCCGTGATTGCGGTCATACCGACGATCATCGTAGCGACGGCCTCGCCCCTGATCGTTGTCATCGCCCTGGTCGTAGTACCTGCGGTCATGATCGTAGTGCCTGTAATGATCACGGCCATACCCGCCTCCGTCGTCCCACACAGGCACACAGCCCCCCAGCAGGAGAAGGCCGGTGGTGGCCAAGAGTATTACTGCTGCGCGCTTCATTCTGAATGTCCTGAAAGCTGGATTCACAAACCCCACCCAACCTGCGGTCCGGTGAGTTGCGAACGCCAATTAGTGGGAAGTTGAGGTGCCGGCCTGACTCAGTCCCTTCAGGTTGTGATCCCCTGGCGTAGTCGCCGAGATCGCCGTGGCCTTGGATAGTCCCTGGGTTGTTTTGGTGTGCGCTACACCGGATGTGGCAAGCCCATGGCCCCGATCATTTTTGAGAGCGCGCCCAACATGATTGCCACTCACGCCGTGATCTCGAACCGCCCTGCCTTGATGGTCGGCTTCGTGACCTTCAGCGAGTCCTTTACCCTCGGAGCCCGCCGCATGCCCCGCGCCCGCATGGCCACCCCCGCCGCCGCCGTTACCGCCGCCACCGCCATGCCCGCCACCGTCTTTGGCATAGGCAGAGGCCATGACTGACAGTCCCGCAGGCAGCAGCGGCGCAGCCGCAAACAACATTGCGCACGACACAACGGCAACTAAGGATTTCTTTTTAAAACGCATGGAGGAGTCCATCGGGCTGGGGTTGAACTGCATGTCATATCTGACACACATTGTTACATCCAGTTCAACTCAAGCGACAAATGGATACGCAGCAATCAATGCTGGCAATCGGGCAGGTCTGGGGCTAAACGGGGAGCGCTTTTAAGGTAAAAGCCAGTCATCAATGACTGGCTCGAGAGAAGACGCAGGGCAGCAAGCTCAGGTTGAGCGCCCTTCGCTGCGATTTTGTTGTTTTTTAACGCCTTTTCCGGTCTTTCGTTCGTATTGATGGTGAATGAACCAGGCGACCAGAAGCACGCCAGCCAAGGAAAATATGAAAAGCAACAGCTCTATTGCGGCACCTTCATGTGAAAACATGTTTCGTTCCTCGTCCTGAAGTCGCACGACCTGAAATTGACCGCGCCCTAAGTTGTTCGTAATATTTCGAACATTTTCAGAGTAGTCGGCAAAAGCGGATGTGGCAACCCTGAATTGCGTCGCAACCATTGATCTAGACGGGTTGACGATTGAATCCGGGGATAAGGAGCGGTGGCATGGGTGTGCATATGCGTCCGGCGTCAAACCTTGCTTGCAACTTATTCGGCAGAGGCCGGGACGCGTCCAGCCGATATCTCAGGACTCAGGTTCAAACGAGTATTCAAATGACACTTGTGCCGGCTCCCCATGGCCTGCGACGTAGCTGCCATTACCGCCAAGCGCTACCAAGCCGCCGGTGCCCGCCCCCTTCACCACGCTCCAAGTGCTGCGCGCCTGGCCCTGCGAAAACGATCCAAAATGCCGAACGACAAATGTCCCACTCTTACCTGCAACCACCGCACAGATTCGCTCAAACCCCACAAAACTAGCGGTACCATCATCGCTATAAGACATGAGGTAATCGACGCTGCTGGTTCCCTCGATGGCGCCGGCATAGGACTGCGTGACTTTGGCGTGAGAAAGTTTCGGAGAACCCTCAAGTTCCTGGGACGGCTTTTCGTCCCAGCTAGTGATCTGAAACGTGCAGTTGACAGTGTTTTTCATGGGTATTTGGCTCTGCTTACGGGTTGTTAGTGAGAGTGATGTAGCGGTCTATGCGGAGCGAATAAAAGTCCATCGGCCGAACAAGCAATGAACTCGATCAAAGACCGTACGAGACCTGAAAAATTATCGCTGCACCGCGATGCATTTGATCTCCACGAGAAGCCCCGGTCGAGCCAGCTCACTGATGCCTACGCATGTCCATGCACAAGTCCCTCTAGGAAAGACTTGATCCTTGACCCGTCTAAAGACAGGCATATGGCGTTCCATATCGACGTGATAAGTCGTCATATCGACGACATCCTCAAATTCGCAACCGCCCGCAGCCAAGACGAGCCTTAGATTCTCCCATGCCGCCAGGAACTGCTGCTCAGGATCCTCGATAACGGATAACTCCGGCGTCCGGCCCACCTGCCCAGCGCAGTAGAGCGTTTTTCCTACCTTTACCGCTGGCGCATAACCAGCTTGCTCGCAGAGCAGTTTCATGTCGCCTGGAACGATGATCTGACGATCAGTCATGGTGGTGGAGCCCAAGATATTAACGAATACGAAACCTAACCCGAGTGGCGAAGCGTCGTCCAATCGGGTCACCCTATTATCGACAAGTGTGCTAGACGCACACTTACTGCTCACGGCAATCCCGGCGACGTGGGTGATCGCATCCTTTGAAATCACCCTTAATGCAATACATCAGCCCTCTTCAAGCTTGCGCCTGAGCCGCTTCATATCGCTATTGATGATCAGCTTATGGACCGGACCTACCGGGAGCATATAAATGCGTCCAAACAGGTTATGCGTTACGACTGAAGAAGTAATCGTGAGAACGCGGTCAACTATGGAGAGGCAGATCATGACATCCAGGTGCCGGTCACGCTCAGTCAAAACCAGCATGTCTGGCGCACTATGCTCTACCAGGAAGAAATCCAGGTAATCCCCCTCAAGCACCGCCTCTCGACTTCGCCCTGAAAATCCGCCTATGCGCCTCACACCAAACAGCGAGGAGATCCTGTCGCGAATTCGAAAGGCCAGTTGCATTAGAGCCCCATGCCCCGCCGTAACGATGTTCCAGACCTCGAGGGCCGTGACTTCGCGAGGTAGTGGGGTCGACCTGACGTCGTAGTAATCAAGATCGGGTGGTGGGCGTAGCGTATGCACTGCGGATATAGCTACCAAGCGTTTCTCCCTGAATTGCCTCGACCGGCCACTCCGATTAGATGGGGTCGACCATCTGCTTTCATGCTGGTGATACGACCGCTATCAAAATCTGCATGTCGCTCCATCCCAGGTTTGGCGAAATAGCAGCATTGCCACGCACAGTGACTGCGATCCAATCAAAAATCAGCGTTGATCTATTTCAATCTTTTGCGTTGGGTCAGGGCTGTATCTTTGGCGCTTAAGTTGCGGGTCGCCCTTTGCCATGCAGAAGAAAAAAATCTCCGCCTCGCCGCAACCACCGTGCAATGCGCATTCACTCGCTTGCATATGATCCAGAAGAATCTCACGACCTTGCGACTCGCAGAACACGTTCGCCTCTTTAAGCGCCTGACCTTTTGCAGACGCCGGACCGCCCAACGCCACTCGGGTTGTAATCGTATAGGTATCAGGACCGACCTTTATCGGTCCGCTATCCGCACAACCGACGAGCATGATTGCCGCGATCAAAGGCAGCCAGACTTTCATTGTTATCCTCCCCAGGAAAACATCGACTGTAGCGCGTACCTGACCAGCCATCCAGCGTGGATGGAATGCCAGTCACAGGGGAACGGGTTTAGTCTTCCTAGTCTTGATTACACTGAACGGTTTATATTTTTCGCAAAGCCCATGGACACCCGGCAGCTTTCAGCCCGCGACAAGGATCAAGGAATGAGTTTGGCGAAAAAAAACGCACCACGACCTACTGGCACATCCGTGGCTCTAATGGGTATTGCGCTGGGCCTCGCCGTTGCAGTCTACATAAGCCCTAAAAACGAGTACTTCCTGGATAATTTCGCGGGTTACTGGTTACCACAGGCGGCAGTTCTTTGCATCACGCTGCTATGCAAAGCGTCACGGGGGACGCTGGGCGGTATAGCTATCACCATGGCGCTGTACTTGTACCTTTTCGACATCTGGGCTAAGGAGGCCATGGCTTGGCTATTTTACCTCTTCAGCTTTCCGGGCATCCTCATCGGAGCATTGCTCGCCATAGCGACACCGTCGAGAAAAGCATATGAGGCGCCAATCGCTTTTGCTTGGGTGGCGCTAGGCACAGCGCTTGGTCTGGTAGCCATTTGGCTTTGGGTTCGCTGAGATTTCGAAATACCAGACACAGAAAGCCCAGCGTGGGGATGCCCTACGATCAGACGACGCTATCCAGTAGCGCGCCCCATAAGAATTGTTCCACTACGCATACCAGCGAGAGAGCTGGCAATCCCGCATCAGGTTAATGGTATTGCTCATCATGACGGCAACCTCGCGATCAGATCAGCCAGTAGCTGGGCGTTGGAGTTACCACCACCCTTCTCTATCAGTTTGAGTTCAGCACGGCGCTTCTCGACTTCTAGTAGCTTCAGCTCAGCATCGAGTTCAGCACCAGGCGTAGTGAACATGCCGACGTGACGACCGATGTTTACCAGCGCCCCCTTCTTGTCGTGCAGCTTAACTTCAGTCCGTCACGACCTTGAGAGACCTCAGCAATGGCTGCCGTTGAGTCGTCCACCTCGGTAGAGTCGATCAACGCTAGGCCGTGATACGGCACCATTTCCTCAGGTCCGTCACCTTCACCGTCTACCATACGGACTTGCCTCTCACCCCACCTGACGACCTTGCGGATGTCGCTGAAGCCTATCTTCGCCAGCTCGCGAAGCACCATATCTTGGATTGATCTCGGTGCGCGCCGACCTTGACTGCATACGTTTTTCGAGCGCTGCCTTGATGCCAAGTTTTGACAAGTTCTAGTCTGTATGCTTTCTGCCGCGCCTTCTTCGTGCTGTAGCCCGCACGGATAGCAGATTGGGTGGCACTTAGATCTAGCAGGTACTCATCGACAAGCGCTGCTGTTTTGCTGTCAGCGCCATAGGAATTCCTTGGTGTCTCGCTCGGGCAGAGCTTGAAATGATGGCGAAATGCCGGTATCAGTACGCACCGCAGGAAGCGATGCCGGACGAAACACTAGGAATGAAGATGAAAAAGCCCCAATCTGACTTTGAATACATGCATAGCCTTCTCAACGACTTCTTTAAAAAGCCTGATATTCGGTCAGCCCTGAGAGTCATCCAGGAGCAAGAGATAACCGGATGGGAAATTTGGTTTCAAGTCGAATTCGCTCGCTTCCTGTCAGAGCATATTTCCGAACCTGTGTGGGAGCGCGAGTACGCAGTTGAGTTTGACTATCGCAGAGAAAAAATGAGGTACTTTTTCAAACCGGACTTCATCATCAGAAAAAAACACTGGCCAAGGGATCGCTACGCTGCGCTTGAGATAAAGCAACACTTTCAGCTAGGGAACTGCCTTACGAATATGGTCGCTGACCTCGCCAAAGTCGCCAAGATACGAAAGTCGGAGCTAGATCTACGATCAATTTGGGCTTTGGGCATCTTCACATACGACCCAGAAGTTGATGTGAGGGCTATGGTTGAGGACAAGCTCAATGGAGTTGGGCAGCCATATCACGAAACAAGGACGGTTACGGCTCGTATCCCGCGCACCCCGTTTAGCTATGTACTTTTCTGAGAAAAGCTCGATAAAGCCCAAATGCCCCAGATGTCTACACCCACTAGATGGGCATGGTCTTCGTCGTTAATACTACTGGTATCAGCAAGGATCTATGCCTTAAGCAGGTCCTATCTTCCTTAGCCGGCATGAGACGAATACCAAAGTTTAACTGATGTTCAAGTGAGCTTTGGGGCTAAATTTCTACGCAACTCAGCCGAACAGCACAAATTTAATCGCTAAAAAATCAGTAGAAAAAATAATGTCAATATGACATCATGCCTTTACTACCATATGGAGCGTGTAACGATGTCGAACGAGAACAGTATTACTCCACCCGTAAAAGATGATGAAGATCATCCAAAAAAATGCAATTGCATAAGCAACAGCTCTATTTATAAGTGGTTTTCTCAAGAAAACAAATTAGCTGACACGAAGACTATTTTTGACAGCTTGCGAAATATGGGTATCTGTGTTGCGATGCTGCTTGGACTTCCAAGTCTTTATAGCGCAACGGGCAGTCTATGTTTTTTCAAACTGGCATTGGGCATTATAGTAATAGTGGCTTCAGTTTTTTTTGCCACGGCCAACGTTGTCTGGACTATGGAAAGCCTCAAAGAAAAGTCAAAACCATGGGTCAATCTATCTGTGATCATTGTCGGTGGAATTGTGATCATTGCGTTCGCAGTGAACGCAGCCCGCTCACTACCTTGTCTTTAGAGCGCTCTATCACCACCCAATATAATTAGGCGTAGATCTATATTAGTACACCCCACTCATCTCGCCTCTTTGAGATCTGAAAATGTGCACGCCCGCACAGCAGAACTACAGGCACTCACTGCGACAGACCGGCAGCATTGGCGATGGCGCTATCACGATCGGTCAGGGCCTTGTTGATGCCCTGGCTCATCGGCAGCGCATGATGCAGGCGGGTGACGTTGCCCATCTGCAAAACCTCACGCCACGATTTGGCGCATTCGAAAACGTGGCGCGGGTTACTGTTTGCGGCGATCAATGTAGTCCGGCGCCTTGTCACAGCGCACACAACTCTCACAATTCAGCGTCCGGCACAGCCATACCTTAACCTCTGCCAGTAAGTGAACCGTGGGGCGCTATGAATGTTCGGAGGCGTGTTCTTCGAGCTGGATGGGGTCGTGTATCTTGATTTCGGCCTCCGACTTGAGGATGGAAACGAGAACATCGAGGGCGCTGCCGAGATCCTCGGCAGCGAGTTTGAAGCGGCGCGCCAGCAAGTGCTGAGACAGCGCAAAGCGGCCTGACATGCCCAAATCTAGTGCTTTAGTCGCTAGATTTGGATGGGCCAATTCATCAGCTTGTTCTGTCGAATGAGGTGCTGGTCTTGAATGGAGGATAAATTGACATGCTTACTTTTACTTCGTAACCACCAATCCTCTCGCCGACCTCGTTCAGTTCATCATATGTATAAACATCTGCATCATGACCTCTGCGCTGCTCTGAACTAGTACCCGTCTGCTTAAGCGAATGGCCAGCTGGCAAACCAACCAGCGCCGCTTGCCTCTCACTCATTTATTGCTCCTTGATCCGGCTCCATGCCAGTCACCCGTAATACCCCATATCAACGAATCACGCCAGCCGGCGAGGATGAGCTATGCCCGATATCACCTACGGCTCTGTGCGCAGCGGCATCAAAGCCGCAACACAAGCCTGGCACCCGCTCGGCATAAAGGCCGCCTGGTTCGCTGAGATTGAGTTGTTCCCCTCCCCGGTCCATGCCCATCATTACCACGATGTACCGAACTACGGCGAGATGACCATCCTGGCGGTCCCTGTAGGATCGGACGATGTCAAAGGCGTTACAACAATCGTGACGGTAAAGAACCTGCGAATGCACATCAAGCCTGTGCCTATGATGCTAATCGCCCAAGAGCACGGCTTCAGGCTTGCCAAATTTTCATGCGAAGCATAACCGGGTTCATTTATGTGCCAAGGATAGATTCATAGTTTACAATAGAATTAGAATGCAAAAAGATGGTAGTCAAACTCACCTAGAGCCCCGTCGCTTATGAGCCCTCAAAGTAATCAGCTATGATTTTTGACGGAAATGCATGATGCTTAAGATAGCTAAAATTATATTTTTTTACTAACTTCCTAAACTTACCACCTCGAACAAAACACTGACTTGAGAATAAAATTCTTTCATGCGGGGTCAGCGTATCTCTTACCACCTCCATATAGACGACTTTCAAATCCTCTGAAATACCTGCATCATGAACCATCTGAACAACTCTTCTTGTCCTTAAGAAAAAACCATTGGTGATATCTCCTTTTGCTTCAGAACTGATATGAGACTTAACTGCCTTCATCTGTTCACGCCAATTCAGCAGGTCAAATTCCTTTCGCTTCGATTTAAGATTATTCACAGTGACTGATATTTTTTCGACTCCCCCTGCCTTAATTTCAGACTTCACTCGCAAATGAAGGTCGCAATATTGCTCAACGCGATCTAGCAATTGAAAAAAAGTATTCTCAAACTTTTCCACCTCTAAAATTCTTTGTTGTGAAGCCATGAATTTCGTTGTTTTTCTAGCCTCGATTGTTTGTATTAAAGTCGTTCTGAGAAGTACCAGTAGCGCCAAAAAGCTCAGCACTGGATTTATTAACCCACCAACAAAATCACCAATCTGCCCTATGTTATTTTCGATATTAAGCTTTCTCCCATACAACACTACAAAAGAAAGCAAAACAACGGCCGCGACCACAAGCGCTATCCAAACCATTAATGCGTTACTGATTGGGGGAATATCATTATCATCCACTGACGGGCTGCGCTCGAGTGCAAGTCGATACACGCTCAACACAGTGATACACAAAATAAACATCATTAATCCTATTGCGATGTACTCCCTCACTTCAGCTCCTTTAACTCTAGTAGTTTTCAAATATCTGACTTAACCATTTTTACCTGAAAGCCATACTTTTGCCACTACTCTCTTCCTCTGTATGTGGTGCATGGCACCTGACTGAAGATAATCCATGGACAAGAACACGAAGATCCTGATTCCGGAGATCTCCGGCGAATGGACGGAGCGGCTGCGCTCAGGGAAAACCAACATCTGGAACGCTTGTAGCCACGACCGACCACACAGCAACGGGCTACCAGAAGTTCGGCTTGCCCCATCAGAAGTCGGGCTGTACGCCGAGCGCATTGATGGGGCTTGGTACTCGGTATCTGGCTGTGCCAAGTGCGACGGAACTGGTGAGAAGTACAGCTACTCAGTGTGCGACAAGCACAATGTTTGCCGTCTTTGCAGCACTCACCGCTCGAAGCTCACGGAAACACCGTGGGGCCATCCTGACGGCTTCACCTGCAAACCTTGCTAGGACGCAGAAGACGCCATTGCGAAAGGCGCGGCGCTGGCCAAGGTGGCCGAGAGTGAATACGACGAGTGGGATTATCACGCGCAGGACGAATGCAAATGTCCGCACTGCGCCACGGTCATTCACATCGAGTCGGAGGGCTACGTGGGGCACACCGACAAACGTATCACCGAGACCGTTTACAGGCGTGTTGGGGAGATCGTTAAGCCGACCCGCTGACATCGAGTTGCGGAAATTGCTTGAAATGATGCGGAAACGATCCGAACTTACGCCGCCAGCCTTACCAAACCCCAGAAACACAAAAGCCCCGCTTTCGCGAGGCTTTCGTCTGAATGTTGGCGGGAAACCAGGGATTCGAACCCTGGGAACGCTATTAACGTTCGCCGGTTTTCAAGACCGGTGCATTCAACCACTCTGCCAATTTCCCTTTTGCGTCACAGGAACAATAGTAGCCCTTCCTGCGTCAGCGGGCGCCATAATACCCGAATGAAACACACTGTCAAACTCTCGCCATAGCTTGTTACAGAGCGTCTGTTATGATCTTTGCGACTGAACGTTTCAAAACTGAAGGAGTGTCGCCATGCGCGAACAGAATTACGCAGTGAATGGCAACGCGCAGGCTGAGCAGCTTGAAGTCAGCCGCGTGTTGCGCAACACCTATGGCTTGCTCGCCCTGACCCTCGCATTCAGCGGCGTGATGGCGTATGTGGCGCAGCAGATGCGGGTGGGTTACCCCAATATCTTTGTCGTGCTGATCGGCTTCTATGGCCTGTTCTTCCTGACCAACAAGCTGCGTGACTCGGCCTGGGGCCTGGTGTCTGCGTTTGCCTTGACCGGTTTCATGGGCTTTATCCTCGGCCCGATCCTGAACCGTTACCTGGGCATGGCCGGCGGCGCTGAAGTGGTCAGCTCGGCGTTTGCCATGACGGCCCTGGTATTTGGTGGTCTGTCGGCTTACGTGTTGATCAGCCGCAAGGACATGAGTTTCCTGGGTGGTTTTATTACCGCAGGTTTCTTCGTGCTGCTGGCGGCCGTGGTAGCGGGCATGTTCTTCCAGATCAGTGGCTTGCAACTGGCGATCAGCGCAGGTTTTGTGCTGTTCTCCTCCGTGTGCATCCTGTTCCAGACCAGCGCCATCATCCACGGCGGTGAGCGTAACTACATCATGGCGACCATCAGCCTGTATGTGTCGATCTACAACCTGTTCATCAGCCTGTTGCAGATTTTCGGCATCATGGGTCGCGATGACTGATTGTTAGCACCCAAAAAAATGCCCCGTATCGCAAGATACGGGGCATTTTTGTTTCAGGCTCAATACTGGTTGGGTTCCATCTCCAACTCGACCTTGAAGCGTTCAGCAATATCCTGCTGGATACGCAGTGCCAGGTTCGCAATGTCCTGTCCGGTGGCCGTGCCATAGTTGACCAGCACCAGCGCCTGCATCTTGTGCACGCCCGCATCGCCCTCCCGGAAGCCCTTCCAGCCGGCTTTGTCGATCAGCCAGCCGGCGGCGAGCTTCATCTGCCCATCGGCCTGGGGGTATGCCACGAGGTCCGGGTAGCGCGCCTGTAGCTCTGCGGCCAATGCCTGGGACACCAGCGGGTTCTTGAAGAAGCTGCCAGCGTTGCCAAGCACCGCTGGGTCGGGCAGTTTCTCGCGGCGAATGCTGCAGATCGCGCGACTGACGTCACTGGGCGTTGCCTCGATGATCCCCTGCGCGGCCAGGCGCTGTTGCACTGGGCCGTAGTCGAGTTTCAGGTGCTGGGTTCGGCTGAGGGCAAAGCGCACCCGCAAGATCAGCCAGCGCCCGGTCTCGTGCTTGAACAGGCTGTCGCGGTAGGCGAAGTTGCATTCGTCCAGACTGAACTCCCGTAGCTCGCCGGTATGACGATCCAGGGCTGTCAGGCCGGCAAACACGTCCTTGATCTCCACGCCGTAGGCGCCGATGTTCTGCATCGGGGCCGCACCGACGGTGCCGGGGATCAGGCTGAGATTTTCCAGGCCGCAAAAACCCTGCTCCAGGGTCCACAGCACAAAGGGGTGCCAGGCCTCCCCGGCCTCGGCTTCCACCACCACGTGCACACCGTCATCGTGCAACACCCGGATACCCTGGGTCGCCATACGCAAGACCAAGGCAGGAATGTCGCGGGTCAACAGCAAGTTGCTGCCGCCACCGATCACCAGCAACGGCACCGCGTGCGCGCCAGCATAGGCCAGTGCATCACGCACATCCGCATCGCTGCGGGCTTCGGCAAACAGTTGCGCACGCACATCAATGCCGAAGCTGTTGAATGGCTTGAGCGATACCTGCGCAAGCACTTGCAAGGTCATAACCGCCCCTTTAATTCAATGACCAATAAATCGCAGGCTCGCTCGATCAGGTCCAGGACCCGTTCAAACCCTTGTTCGCCTTCATAGTAAGGATCCGGCACTTCATCGACCTCGGCGCCATACCGGCGCAGGAACAAATCCACTTGCGCCCTGCCCTGGCCCGGTTGCAACAGGTTGAGGTTGCGCAGGTTGCTGTGGTCCATGGCCAGGATCAAGTCATAACGCTCGAAGTCGGCGCGTGAAACCTGCTGGGCACGCTGGGCCGACAAGTCATAACCCCGTGCCAACGCCGCGCGCTGGCTACGCTGGTCAGGGGGATTGCCCACATGCCAGTGGCCAGTACCGGCCGATGCCACCTCAACCTGCCCTGCCAGCCCCGCTTCGCGTAATTTGTGGCGCAGTACGCCTTCGGCAGTCGGCGAGCGGCAGATATTGCCCAGGCAGACAAACAGAACTTCCATCACGCCCCCAGCAGGCGACGGACGCGCTCAAGATCTTCAGGGGTATCGACACCGGCAGGCGGTGCTTCCAGGGCGTCGCCCACATGGATGCGCACGCCATGCCAAAGAGCACGCAGTTGCTCCAGGGATTCGGTGTTTTCCAGCCAGCACGGGCCCCAACTGACGAAGTCATGCAGGAAACCGGCACGGTAGGCGTAAATGCCAATGTGGCGACGGTACGGCACGCCCTGCGGCAATACATCCGGCTGCCGGGCGAAGGCGTCGCGTGCCCAGGGCAAGGTCGAACGGCTGAAGGTCAGTGCCAGGCCATTGATATCGCTGACCACCTTGACCACGTTCGAATTGAACAGAGTGTCGATGTCTTCAATGGGTTCGGCAAGGGTGGCCATGCGGGCTTCGCCATGGGCTGCCAGGTTGGCCGCCACCTGGTCGATCACACTGGGCGGAATCAACGGCTCATCACCTTGCACGTTGACCACGATGGCGTCGGGCGCAAGGCCAAGCTGCGTGGCCACTTCGGCCAGGCGGTCGGTACCGGAGTTATGGTCTTCGCGGGTCAACACCGCTTCGGCGCCAAAGCCTTGGCAGGCCGCGATGATACGCGGGTCGTCGGTCGCCACCACCACGCGTTCGGCGCTGCTTTTACTGGCCTGTTCCCACACCAACTGGATCATCGGTTTGTTGCCGATCATTTGCAGCGGCTTGCCCGGCAGGCGGGTCGATGCATAACGCGAAGGAATGACAACGGTAAAGGCAGTGGTCATTTATCCAGGCGCTCATCGGTCGTCAGGGTGCGGGCTTCGCTTTCCAGCATGACCGGGATGCCATCGCGGATCGGGTAAGCCAGGCCAGCACCTTTGCTGATCAGCTCGGTTTTGTCGGCGCTGAGCTTGAGCGGGCCTTTGCAGATCGGGCAAGCGAGGATGTCGAGCAATTTGGTGTCCATGAAGGTTTCCTGGAAAAAAGCGTTTTAAGGCAAGAGACGGTCGGGCAGCAGGCGCATCAGTTGCGTGTCGAACCAGGCGACAAACGCCGGCGACGGCGCCGCATCCACCGCAAGGTACCACCAGTCAGGCTGGGCAAAGGCGCGGCACTTCACCGCGTCCTTCTCGGTCATGACCAGCGGCAATGACGGTGTAAAATTCAAGACCTCGGCGCTATAGGGCGCATGGTCGGCAAATGCATGGGGTATCGGCTGCCAGTGTAGCGTTTCAAGGGTATTGAAGAAACGTTGCGGATTGCCGATGCCAGCGACCGCGTGCACCGCCTGGCCCGGCGGAAAATAATCGATCGGCTGGCGCTCACCGGTATTCAGGTTGATCAACGCGGTGGGCATCAGGCGGAAGGCAAAGCCGTCGTCACGATCCGTCACGGCGCCGTTGTAAAGCAACGCATCCACACCCTGCAGACGCTCCACGGGCTCGCGTAACGGCCCGGCAGGCAGGCAACGGCGGTTGCCAAGCCCCCGCGCAGCATCGATCAAAACCAGCTCCAGGTCGCGGGCCAGACGGTAATGTTGCATTCCATCGTCTGAAAGGATCAGGTCCAGGGTTTCGCTGGCCAGTAACGCCTTCACGGCGCGACTGCGATCAGGGTCGATCATCAACGGGACGCCGCACCGCTGCACGATCAGCAACGGTTCGTCGCCCGCCACCTCGGCGCTGTGGCCGGCGTCGACCCGCCAAGGCAATTGCGGCGGCTTGGCACCGTATCCACGACTGACGACCCCCACGCGCAAACCACTGCGCCGACAGTGCTCGATCAGCCACAGGATCAACGGCGTCTTGCCCGTGCCACCCACGGTGATATTACCGACCACCACCACCGGCACCGGCGATTGGTAGATGTCGCCCTCACCCGCCAGGAACCGTGCACGCTTGCGCTGCACCACCCGGCGATACAAGGACTCCAGCGGCCGCAACAGCGCGAGAGCCGGATGGCCCTCGTACCACGCCTTGAGCAATCGATCGGAAAGAGGCATCAGGGTGCGCTCGCCGCCTCGACGGTGGACATGCGCAAATGGCTGAAGCCCAATTTGCCGGCAGCATCCATCGCTGTGATCACCGCTTGATGCTGGGTCTTGCCATCGGCACTGATCGACAGCGGCATCGTGGTGTCACCACCGGACTCCTTCTGCAAGGCTTCCATCAGGCTGTTGAGGTCGTTCTTTTCCAGCAACTGGTTATTCACCGAAAACACCCCATCGGCGCTGATGGCGATATCCAGTTGCTTGACCTGCTGATCTTCGGCCGGCGAGCCGCTGACCGCTTCCGGCAGATCGACCCGCAGCTCGGTCTGCCGGGTGAAAGTGGTGGTGACGACAAAAAACAGCAGCAGGATAAACACCACGTCGATCAGCGACGCGAGGTTGATATCGACATTTTCCCGTTGCTTGCGGCGAAATTTCACGCTTTGCCCTCAACCAGGTCCACATCGCGGTCGCCCTGCACCACTTCCACCAGCTTGATGGCTTCCTGCTCCATGCCGACCACCAGTTCATCGATGCGCCGTTGCAGGAAGCGGTGGAAAAACACCGATGGAATACCGACCATCAGGCCCGCTGCCGTGGTGATCAACGCCTTGGAAATACCACCGGCCAACACCGCGGCGTTGGTGGTCATGCCCGAGCCCATGAACGAGCTGAAGATGTCGATCATACCCAGCACCGTCCCCAGCAAGCCGAGCAACGGCGCCATCGCGGCAATGGTACCGAGGGCGTTGATGTAGCGTTCCAACTCATGAATGACCCGGGCAGCGGCTTCTTCGATGCACTCTTTCATGATCTCGCGACCATGCTTGGAGTTGGCAAGGCCGGCGGCGAGGATTTCCCCCAGGGGCGAGTTGGCGCGCAGCTCCTTGAGTTTTTCCTTGTCGAGTTGCTTGTTCTTGATCCAGCCCCAGACCTGCCCCAGCAAGTGCTCGGGGGTGACGCGGCTGGCGCGCAAGGTCCACAGGCGTTCAGCAACGATGCCGAGTGCGGCGATGGAGCTCAGAATGATCGGCAACATCATCCAGCCACCGGATTTGACCAATTCCCACACAGTGAATGTCCCCTCGAAAAAGTGCGCCACTTTACCATATAGGTTCAGCGTCGGGGTTCGTCGCCCCACGCCCCGTCCGTCGCAGGTGCCGGTCGTTGATAACACTGGGCTAAGGTAACGGTTCGCGCCAGAAACGGCGTTGACTACGCGCAACGACCGGCGGCTTGAAGGCGCCCAATTGCACACGCACCGCGCCCTGTTCGGCGCTGTCGTAGACCCGACTGCCCATGGCCCGATAACGTTCCATTACCGACGCGTGAGGGTGGCCGAATGCATTGCCCCACCCTCTGGAGATCAACACCGACTTGGGTGCCAACCGTTGCACGAAGGGCCAGGAGGAAGAACTGCGGCTGCCATGATGGGGGGCTTGCAGCCAGTCGGTTGGCGTCGCCAGCGGCGTGTCGAGAAAAGCCCGTTCTGCCGCACGGTCGATATCGCCGGTGAGCAGCAGGCGCTCACCATTGGCCTGTACCTGTAACACACATGACCTGGGGTTACCGTCGAGCGCACCCGGCCATTGCCATAACGCGAACGACACACCGTCCCACACCCATGTCTCGCCACTGATACAGGGCTGAGCCGCGAGAACAGCCGGCAGCCCTTCGGTCTCGCCACCCACTACCCGGCCGACGGGCAGCCCCTCGGCCACCGCGACCGCACCGCCGGCATGGTCGGCGTCGGCATGGCTGAGCAACATCATGTCCAACCGCTCGACCCCGAGTTTCTTCAACGATGGCAAGACCACTCGCGCCCCTGAATCAATCATCCCGGATCGAGGGCCGGCATCGTAGAGCAAGCTGTGATGACGGGTGCGCAGAATCAATGCCTGGCCCTGGCCGACGTCCAGTTGCACCACGTCAACCTGCCCATGGGGCACCGGGCCCCTGGGAGGAAACACTGCCAACAGAAGCATCGGCCAACCCAGCAACCGGAACGGCACGCCCTTGGGCAGCAGCAATGCCACGGTACCCACAAGGCTCACCAGCCAATATCCCAACGGTACTTCGGCCGGTATCCAGGCGGGCACGCGCGCAGCCAACAGCGTCAAACCCTGGAACAGCCCATCCAGTGCCCCACCGGCCAGCCACAGCAGGTTCTCCCCGACAAATGGCACCCCTAGCAGCGCAGTGCCCAGCAGCGCCAGGGGCAGCACCACCAGGCTGACCCACGGCACGGCAAACAGGTTGGCGACCGGCGCGCTGAGGCTGATGGGCAGGCCGAGCACCAGCAACACCGGAAACAACCCGAGGGCGATCAGCCATTGGGGCCGGGTCCATGCCTGCCAGACGCTCCAGGGGCCCAGACGTGCACCGAAGGCCAGCACCAGCACCGCAACTGCGGCAAACGACAACCAGAACCCCGGCTGCAGGCTGGCCAAGGGCTCGAATACCAGCACCGCATTGAATGCCAGCAACAACGGCCACCAGCCGCCCAAATGCCGGAACCGCAGGCGCCACAGCAACACCAGGGCAACCATCATGCAGGCCCGCTGCACCGGCACACCCAACCCGGCGAGCAGGCCATAACCCAGCGCGGCGGCAAACGCCAAACCGCATGCCCATGGCAGCCACGGCAGCGCATGGGGCCAGCCACCATAGCGCGCCAACCCGGCCACCAGGCCGTAAATCAACCCTGCCAGCAAACCGATATGCTGGCCGGAAATCACCAGCAGGTGCACGGTCCCGGTGTCCTGCAGCACCCGCCAATCCTGCGCATCCAAGCCGGAACCGTCCCCCAGCACCAACGCCGTCACGGCGCCTTGGCGATTTTGCATGTCCACGCTCATCAGCCGCTGGCGCAGGCTATCGCGCCACGCATCGCGAGCCGGCGCCAGGCGCTGCCCGTCCTTGACAGACGCAATGGCGCCAATGCGCTGGGCCAGCAGCCACGCCTCATAGTCAAAACCGTGAAAGTTGAGCAGGCCGGACGGTCGTTTGAGCGTCACTGCCAGGCGCCAGCGTTCGCCACTGCGTACCGCCGGTCCACCGTGCCAGGACACCCGGATACGCTTGGGCAAACGCGCATGGCGCGACCGACTGTCGCTGAGTTCGAAGCGCACGCCGCTGCTCGTCTGCTGCGGCAGCCCGGTGACACGGCCCTCGACCCAGCGGGTCTGCCCGTCCAGCGCGGGTAGCAATCGATCATTCAGCGCCCACTGCGCGCTGATGCAAGCCCAGCTCAGGCCCAGCAGAAAGAACGCCAGTGGATAGCTGCGCCACGGCAATAACATCAAGGCCAGCACCAGCATCGCCAACACCCCGCCGACCGGCGGCAGTGCCGGCAACCAGCGCAACGTCAGCAAACCGAGTGCGAGCGCGAACATCCCTGTTCTCATGGATCATCCTTTTCCAGTGATCCACTCAGTCTTAGCTGGGCGTCCGGCACGGCCTATGATGTTTTGTCACAAAGTCTGAATTTTCTGTTTATAGAATGCGCGCATACTTGCCCCTCGAATTGACCGGGACCCCTTATGCCACGGCGCTTATTCAAACGGTACATGCCCGATCCTAGTAGTATCAGGGAACACAAGTCCTTACGATTTCTCGGCACGTTGCTGCATGACCCCAACCTCTGGCACCTGAACCGACACTCCGTCGCACGTGCCATGGCGGTTGGCCTGTTTGCCGCGTTTATTCCGATTCCCTTTCAGATGCTGCTGGCGGCCGCCCTGTCCATCAGCGTGCGCGCGAATATGCCGATCGCTGTCAGCCTGGTGTGGCTGACCAACCCGATCACCATGCCGTTTGTGTTTGTCGGTACTTACCTGACAGGCGCCTGGCTGATGAACGTGCCGCCACGCAGCCTGCCCGATAACCTGACCTGGGAATGGATCAGCGGCCAGCTCAGCACGCTGTGGCAGCCGTTTCTGTTGGGTTCAGTCGTGTGCGGGCTGTTGTTGGGAGCTCTGGCCTATTGCCTGACGATGCTGTACTGGCGCTGGTGGGTTGGCCACCAGTGGAAAAAGCGCAAACAGCGACGCACCTGAAGGCTAGCGGGCCAGCAGGCGCAGATGTACACGCAGGCCCTGCCCGGTATTTTCCGCCCATAAACGCCCGCCCTGGCGCTGCACGGCGTTGCGGGCGATGCTCAAGCCAAGGCCGAAACCGCCGTCGCCAGGGCGTGAGCCCTCCAGACGGGTAAAGGGCGCAAAGATCCGCTCCACGTCTTGCTCGTCAATGCCGCCGCCCTGGTCTTCCAGCCAGAGATGCCAGTAGTCTCCTTCGCGATAGCCATCCAGTTGCACCACCCCGTGGGCAGGCGAATGTCGTATCGCGTTGCGCAGGATATTTTCCAACGCTTGGGCCAGTGCATTCAGGTTGCCCCGCACCCAGCAGTCATCCACCAGGCGGCATGGCAGGCGCGATGCCGGCCAAGCACTTTCATAGCAGGCGTTTTCGCGCAGCATGTCCCACAACGCCTGGATCTGGATATCTTCGTTCGGCAACGGCGTGCGCTCACTGTCCAGCCAAGCCAGTTGCAGGCTGTCTTCCACCAGGCGTTGCATACCGTCGATTTCGCGGTTTAACCGTTCACGCAGCTGCGCCAGGTCTTGCTCACTGTCGCAGGCTACGCGCAGGCGGCTCAAGGGTGTGCGTAGCTCGTGGGACATATCGCGCAGTAACTGTTGTTGTATCACCACGGTGCCCTGCAAGCGCTCGGACATATGATCAAAGGCCCGGCTCAACTCGCCCAGTTCATCCTGGCGACTGGTGGCGTCGCGGGACATACGCGTATTCAACTGGTCAGCACGCCAGGCGTTGGCCTGCTCACGCAATTGATTAAGGGGCATGATCAGCAACCGATAGAGGCCCACGCACAACAGCAAAGTAAACAAACCGGGGATCACGCCATTGGTCAACACCCGCCAGAGCAGCTGATAACGCCCGGGCATAAAGCGTTGCGGCAGCTCGATCACCAACGAGCCTGCGCCGGGGTCCACCGGAAACGGAATCTTGAGCCAGGGCAGCCCTTTGACATGTCGGCTGACCGGCCACTCCAGGCCCCGCAGAAACGTCAGGCGCTGGCTCTCCTTGTCGCTCAAGGGTGTGCTGCTCAGGGACTGCAAATCCTTGCCGATCACACCGATCCAGGTGGTCTCGCGCGTGGCCATCAGTTGCAGCCACGCGTCGACACCGTCACGGCCTTGCGTCTTCCAGGCCAGTTCGGCACCCGCTGCGTAGCCTCGCAAGACCTCGCGGGACTCTTCAGCCACATTGGCGCTCTGCTCCTCCAGATACTGGCCCCAGGACCAACTGAGCCAGATCATCAGCAAACAGAAGGCGATCAACAGGCAGGCGAGCTTCCAGAACAGCGAGTGCTTGCCGGGCAAGCGCTCAAAGCCCTTCATCAGCACCGCTCAATACGTAGCCCTTGCCCCAAACGGTGCGCACTTCACGCTCGCTGTAGCCAATTGCCTTGAGCTTGCGACGAATCTGGCTGATATGCATATCCAGGCTGCGATCATGCGGGGCATAGCCGCGCTGTAACACATGCTGGTAAAGGAAAGCCTTGCTGAGCACCTCTTCGGCATTACGGTGCAGGGTTTCCAGCAGGCGATACTCACTGCGCGTCAGCCCGCCCCATTGCTCCCGGTGAAAGACATCGCACTGTTCATCGTCAAAGCGCAGGGTCTGCACGTCTTCACGCGCTGGTATCAGGGCCGGCTGCGGGCGCCGGTCCAGGGCGACCCGGCGCAGGATCGCCTCGATGCGCACGCGCAACTCGATCATGCTGAACGGCTTGGGCAGGTAGTCGTCGGCTCCCAGGCGAAAGCCGCTGATGCGATCCGCCTCGGCGCCCAGGGCCGACATCAGGATCACGGGCACCGCATGGCTCTGGCGCAAATGCGTGAGGATCGACAAACCGTCCAGGCCCGGCAGCAGGATGTCCATCAACACCACATCGAACGCCTGGTCACGGGCCATCTGCAAACCTTGCCGGCCATTCTGGCACCACGTCACCTGGAAACCGCAACGTCCCAGGTGCTCATGCACATAGGCGCCCAATACAGGGTCATCTTCGATGGTCAGGATACTGGGTGGGCCAACGGCTGCGGGATTCATTAGCGTCTGCAAGTCATTCTCAATGACTGATTATTCAAGATTAAACCGTGCCAGGCAATCGCCAGCCGGCGACGAATAGCCCGAAGATTGCCCTCTGTCATTAATTTACGAGAATCCACCCGGCGCAAATGGCTACACTGCGCAGGTGGCGCGGGCCGGATGCCTGCGCGAATGATTGATATCAATGTGGTAGCAGGAGAGTGGCGTGCTTAGAAAAATGGGGATCAAAGGCCGCGTACTGTTGCTGACCTTATTACCGACCAGCCTGATGGCCTTGTTGTTGGGAGGCTATTTCACCTGGATGCAACTGTCGGAACTGCAGACCCAGTTGCTGCAACGCGGTGAGATGATCGCCGAGCAATTGGCGCCGCTGGTGGCACCACCCCTGAGCAGCAAAAACACCGATCTGCTGGAACGCATCGCCACCCAATCCCTGGAACAACCGGACGTGCGCACCGTGTCGTTCCTTGCGCCGGACCGCTCATCCCTGGCCCACGCCGGCCCGACCATGCTCAATCAACCACCTATCGGCAACAGCTCGCACCTGTTGCAGCGCACCGGCAACGACGCCACGCGCTACCTGCTGCCGGTGTTCGGCCGCCATCGCAACCTCGCCGGCGAACTGATCCCCGATGAATCCGACCGCCTGCTGGGCTGGGTCGAGGTGGAACTGTCCCACAACGGCATGTTGCTGCGCGGCTATCGCAGCCTGTTCGCCAGCTTGCTGTTGATCGCCATCGGCCTGATCTGCACCGCCGCCCTGGCACTGCGCATCAGCCGCACGATCAATTCACCCATCAGCCAGATCAAACTGGCCGTGGCCCAACTCAAGGACGGCAACCTCGAAACCCGCTTGCCACCGTTGGGCAGCCAGGAACTGGACCAGTTGGCCTCGGGCATCAACCGCATGGCCGAAACCCTGCAGAATGCCCAGGAAGAACTGCAACACAGTATCGACCAGGCCACCGAAGACGTGCGCCAGAACCTGGAGACCATCGAGATCCAGAACATCGAACTGGACCTGGCGCGCAAGGAAGCCCTGGAAGCCAGCCGCATCAAATCGGAGTTCCTGGCCAACATGAGCCATGAGATCCGCACCCCGCTCAATGGCATCCTGGGCTTCACCCACCTGTTGCAGAAAAGCGAGATGTCGCCACGCCAGCTGGATTACCTGGGCACCATCGAAAAATCCGCCGACAACCTGTTGGGCATCATCAACGAGATCCTCGATTTCTCGAAGATCGAGGCCGGCAAGTTGGTGCTCGACAGCGTGCCCTTCAACCTGCGGGACTTGCTGCAAGACACCCTGACCATCCTCGCGCCTGCCGCCCATGCCAAGCAGCTGGAACTGGTCAGCCTGGTGTACCGCGACACGCCATTGGCGTTGGTCGGCGACCCGCTGCGCCTCAAGCAGATTCTGACCAACCTGGTCAGCAACGCGATCAAGTTCACCCGCGAAGGCACCATTGTCGCCCGGGCGATGATCGAGGACGAACAGGAAGACAGCGTACAACTGCGCATCAGCGTGCAAGACACCGGCATCGGCCTGTCCAACCAGGATGTACGCGCACTGTTCCAGGCGTTCAGCCAGGCCGACAACTCGCTGTCGCGCCAGCCAGGAGGCACCGGCTTGGGGCTGGTGATTTCCAAGCGCCTGATCGAACAGATGGGTGGTGAAATCGGCGTTGACAGCACGCCGGGTGAAGGTTCGGAGTTCTGGATCAGCCTGAACCTGCCCAAAACTCGCGACGACGTTGAAGACCTGCCCGCCGCACCACTGCTCGGTCGCCGGGTGGCCGTACTGGAAAATCACGAGCTGGCGCGCCAGGCCCTGCAACATCAGTTGGAAGACTGCGGGCTTGAAGTTACGCCATTCAACTCCCTGGAAAACCTCACCAACGGCATTACCAGCGCGCATCAGACCGAGCAGGCCATTGACCTGGCGGTACTCGGCGTCACCGCCAATGACATCCCTCCTGAACGCCTCAACCAGCACCTGTGGGACCTCGAACACCTGGGCTGCAAAGTGCTGGTGCTGTGCCCGACCACCGAGCAGATGCTGTTCAACCAGTCAGTGCCCAACCCCAACAGCCAATTGCAGGCCAAGCCTGCCTGTACGCGCAAGCTGCGCCGGGCGCTCGCCGACCTGATCAGCCCGCGCCCGTCGCGCAGTGAACCGGGTGAGCCGCTGTCCAGCCGAGCACCGCGTGTGCTGTGCGTGGATGACAACCCGGCGAACCTGTTGCTGGTGCAAACCCTGCTGGAAGACATGGGCGCCAAGGTGCTGGCGGTGGAAAGCGGTTACGCCGCCATCGATGCGGTGAAACAGGAAACCTTCGACCTGGTGCTGATGGACGTACAAATGCCCGGCATGGACGGACGCCAGAGCACCGAGGCGATTCGCCAGTGGGAAAGCGAGCGCCACGGTACGCCATTGCCGGTGGTCGCCCTCACCGCCCATGCCATGGCCAATGAAAAGCGCGCCCTGCTGCAAAGCGGCATGGACGATTACCTGACCAAACCCATCAGCGAACGGCAACTGGCCCAGGTGGTGTTGAAGTGGACCGGCCTGGCCCTGCGCAACCAGGGGCCGGAGCGCGCCCCTGACGGCTTGGCCCCCGGCGTGCGACTGCAGGTGCTGGACCACGAGGAAGGCTTGCGTCTGGCCGCCAACAAAGCCGATCTGGCCGCCGATATGCTGGCCATGTTGCTGGCGTCGCTGGAAGCCGACCGCCAGGCCATCACCGCCGCCCGCGAAGCCAATGACAACAACGCCTTGATCGAGCGCGTTCACCGCCTGCACGGCGCCACGCGCTATTGCGGTGTGCCGCAACTGCGTGCCGCCTGCCAGCGCGCCGAAACCCTGCTCAAGCAGGACGACGCCAAGGCCATGACCGCACTCGACGAGCTGGACATGGCAATTGCCCGCCTGGCCAGTGAAGCGCGGGTCAGCGCCTGATTGACAGGAACCCGTGTGGGAGGCATTTCCAACTCGCAAATGAACAGGGAGCTCCATTTGATGCGCGTCATTCTTTTCAGCAGCCAGCACTACGACCGCGACAGTTTTCTCGGTGAGCCGCTGCCCGCCGGCTTAGAACTGCACTTCCAGCCCGCCCGCCTCAACCTCGACACTGTGGCCCTGGCCGAGCATCACGAGGTAGTGTGTGCCTTCATCAACGATGACCTCAGCGCCCCGGTGCTGGAACACTTGGCCAACGGCGGTACGCGCCTGATCGCCCTGCGTTCGGCCGGCTACAACCATGTCGACCTGGCCGCCGCCAAGCGCCTGGGACTGGCCATCGTCCGCGTGCCGGCCTATTCGCCCCACGCGGTGGCCGAGCATGCGGTGGCGTTGATCCTGGCCCTCAACCGCCGTTTGCATCGTGCTTACAACCGCACCCGCGACGGTGATTTCAGCCTGCACGGGCTGACCGGTTTCGACCTCGTCGGCAAGACTGTCGGCGTCGTCGGCACCGGGCAGATCGGCGCGGCATTCGCCAGGATCATGGCCGGTTTCGGCTGCCGGCTGGTGGCCTACGACCCCTTCCCCAACCCCCAGGTGCAGGCCCTTGGCGCCCGCTACACGAGCCTGCCGGAGTTGCTGGCCGAGGCGCAGATCATCAGCCTGCACTGCCCGCTCACCCACGACAGCCAACACCTGATCAACGCACGGTCCCTGGCCCAGATGCAGCCGGGTGCGATGCTGATCAATACCGGGCGCGGGGGGCTGGTCGACACACCGGCACTGATCGATGCACTCAAGCAGGGGCAACTCGGTTATTTGGGGCTAGATGTGTACGAGGAAGAAGCCCAGCTGTTCTTCGAAGACCGCTCCGACCTGCCCTTGCAAGACGATGTGCTTGCACGCCTTTTGACCTTTCCCAATGTGATCATCACCGCCCACCAGGCGTTCCTGACGCGCGAAGCGTTGGCGGCGATTGCCGGCACGACGCTGGCTAACATCGCTGCCTGGGCCGAGGGTCTGCCACGGAACCTGGTGGAGGGCTGATCAGCGGTCATATACCAGGCTCATGATAGGCCGGCACCCGTGATAGGATGCCGCGCCTAATTGGAGGACCCATGGCCGAACACGATTTCCGCTTCAGCTTGCTGAGCCCGCAACACACCCTGATCGAATGCCGTGCCCTGGTGCCGGGCCGTTATCAGGTCACCGGCAACGGTGGTTCGATCAAGCATGGCGACGTACTGATCGTCACCCTGCGCGGCAGTAAAACCCTGTCGATGCGCCTGACCGTCGAAGGTGACGCGCGCTATTCCATCCGCCCGGCGGGCCAATGGGTCGCCATGGCCCAGGGGCCGAAATTCGGCGAGCTGGAGATTCACACCTGGAAGGTCAACTGCGACAGCTGCGAGAGCGTGCTGGAGTTTGAATTTGCAGTGGAAACCAAGCTGACCAAAGAGCCATTCCCCCAGGCCGCCAACGCGCGCATCAAGGAATTGGGCTGGGCCGGCGAAGGCGACAAGCACCGCTGCCCGAAATGCCAGCAGGCCGCACAATGAAAGCCCCGCTGCTGCTTGCCGCCATCGGCATCGGCCTCGGCGGCTGCGCCAGCGATACGGCGAAGCTGGAACAGGATCACAGCTACGTGGTGGAGTGGATTGGTGAGCGGCCCTTGATGGACTACGCGCACCTGACCGTGACCCTGGGCGCCGATGGTCGCGCCTATGGCAATGGTGGCTGCAACCACTGGTTTGCGCCGTACACCATCGATGGCCAGAAACTCAGTTTCGGCAAGCTCGGCAGCACCCGCAAGCTCTGCGCCGAGGCCTTGATGGAGCAGGAACACCGCTTCTTCCAGGCCCTGCAAGGCGTTGAGCGCTGGGATATCTCGCCGATCGAACAGACCCGCTTCTGGCCGGCCGAGGGCAAGCCGATCCGCCTGTGGCTGGAAGAAGGCTGATCCGCCGATCTGTGGACTGATGAGATCCAATTGTGGGAGGGGGCTTGCTCCCGATAGCGATGTGCCAGTCAATACATCAGCTGACTGACACACCGCCATCGGCAGCAAGTCGAATCATCGCACCGCCCCCCACATTTGCCTTGAGTCGTCGCTTTACCCGCGCAAAGCCTTGAGCTTGGCCAGCACCCCCTCTGCCGTCTGCTCGCCCATCAACTGCTCACGCACCTTGCCCTTGTCATCGATGATGTAGGTCACCGGCAATGCCTCGCTGCGCGGGATATCGAAGATCCCTTCCGGGTTCTGCGCCAGGACGGTGAACTTGATCCCCAGCTTCTCGCTGGCCGCCTTGAGCTCCTCACCCTGCACATTGTCGAAATTGACCCCGAACACCCCCACATTCTGCGCTTTCAACTGCTCGGCCAAGGCATTGAGCTGCGGGATTTCCGTGCGGCACGGGCCACACCATTCAGCCCAGTAGTTGACCACCACCCATTGCTTGTCCAGACGTTCGGCCGCCACCTTCTGGCCGTATTGGTCAACGCCATAGTCATTGCCGCAGCCACCGAGCAGCAGGGTTGTGATGATCGCCAATGCACCGATCAGTCGCCTAGTCATGGGGTAATCCTTCGTAAAATGAACATTGTCTGCGACCGATCGCCTCTTACGGTTTAAGAGCGAGCCGCAGCGCAGGTAGAATACCCGCCACCTTACGCAAGATGCGACCCGCACATGACCGATCTGACGCTTTATCACAACCCGCGCTGCTCGAAATCCCGCGGTGCGCTCGAACTGCTGGAGGCTCGCGGCCTGGCCCCGACCGTCGTGCGCTACCTGGAAACCCCGCTGGACGCCGCGCAACTGAAGGCTCTGCTGAGCAAGCTCGGCATCAGCGCACGCCAATTGCTGCGCACCGGTGAAGACGAATACAAAACGCTCAACCTGGCCGACGCCGGCCTCAGCGAAACGCAATTGATCGCCGCCATCGCCGCACACCCGAAGCTGATGGAACGCCCGATCCTGGAGACCGCCGACAAAGCCATCATCGGTCGCCCGCCGGAGAACGTATTGGAGATCCTGCCGTGACGACTCCGTATGTGCTGGTGCTGTATTACAGCCGCAATGGCTCGGTCAGCGAGATGGCCCGGCAAATTGCCCGGGGCATCGAGCAAGCCGGCCTGGAGGCGCGTCTGCGCACCGTGCCGGCGATCTCTACCGAGTGCGAAGCCGTGGCGCCGAGCATCCCGGATGAAGGCGCGCTGTATGCCAGCCTCGATGACCTGAAAAACTGCTCGGGCCTGGCCCTGGGCAGCCCGACCCGCTTCGGCAACATGGCCGCGCCGCTCAAGTATTTCCTCGACGGCACCAGCAACTTGTGGCTGACCGGCGCCCTCGTCGGCAAACCCGCCGGGGTGTTCACCTCCACCGCGAGCCTGCACGGCGGCCAGGAGACCACGCTGATGTCGATGCTGCTGCCCTTGCTGCACCACGGCATGCTGATCACCGGCCTGCCCTACAGCGAACAGGCGCTGCTCGACACCCAGGGCGGCGGCACGCCGTATGGCGCCAGCCACCATGCCGGGCCGGATGGCAAGCGCATGCTTGATCAACATGAAATCACGCTGTGCCGCGCCCTGGGCCTGCGCCTGGCAAACACCGCCTTGCTGCTGGAGAACGGCCGTGGCCAGAAAGCCTAAGGTCCTGCCGTCGCAAGCGTGGCTGGAACCTCGGGTCAAGGTGGCACGGGCGCTGAGCCTGCTGGCATTCCTGGGCCTGGTGGGATTGCTGTGCGTGTACTACCTGTGCGTTGCCGACCTGCACGGCGCCCGTCCCTGGGTGATCCTGCTGATCGAGTTGGTGCCGTTGCTGGTACTGGCGCCGGGGATGCTGCTGGGCAGTGCCCGTGGGCATTCGTGGATGTGCTTTGTGGTAAACCTGTATTTCATCAAGGGCGCGCTGGCCGCGTATGACCCGAACCGGCAAGTGTTCGGGGTGCTGGAGATGCTGGCGAGCCTGGCGGTGTTTTGCACCGCCCTGCTCTATGTGCGCTGGCGGCATCAGCTCGATCGGCGCTACACACTCAATGATTGACGGTGTAGGCCAACATCATCGACAACTGGCACATCGGCCGCCCGCTTTCGGCATGCCACTGGTTGAACGCAGCCTGCACCGCCGCCAGGTCGCGCAGGCTGGTCGGTGCCTTGTCGACGATCTTCTGCGCATTTAAAGCCGCCACCACGTCATCGCTCGGCACAAAGGTATCCTTGCCCACCATGCGCAAAAAGCGCGGTGCCGACAGGCCGCCCAACTGGTGGCCGTGCTTGCTCAGGTACTTCCACAACCCAACGATGTCGGTCACCGGCCAGTCGGCGATGAATGCGCCGAAGCTGCCCTTTTCCTGCTCGATGTCGAGGATCATCTGCGCATTGCGCGGCACGCTTTTGAGTTTGCCCAGGTGACGGATGATGCGCGTGTCCTGCATCAAACGCTCCAGGTGTTCGGCGCCCATCAGCACGACCTTTTCCGGGTCGAAGCCAAAAAACACTTGCTCGAAGGCCGGCCACTTGGCGTCTACCACGCTGTGTTTCAAGCCCGCGCGAAACACGCGCAGCGCCAGGGTCGACAGGTAACGGTCATCACTGATCTTGCGCAATTGCGCCGTGGTCTTGGGCACCGGCAGGTGGGCGTCCAGCTTGGCCGCTGAACCGAAGCGGTTCAGACAATATTCGTGCAGCCACTTGTAATCGCGCATGCCCTCTCCTGGCAATCGAATTGAAAACGGCGCCCGTGAGCGCCGTGTGTCAGAGCGTTGAAATGGCTCAGAGGTTCACTACATTGACGAAGCGCGAAGCCGCCGTCTCGTCGATCGTCAGGCTGGTGAAGTCGAACAGGTTGCGGTCAGCCAATTGCGACGGGATCACGTTCTGCAGGCTGCGGAAGATGCTTTCGGTTCGGCCAGGGGTCTTGCGTTCCCAGTCCACCAGCATTTCCTTGACCACCTGACGCTGCAGGTTCTCCTGGGAACCACACAGGTTGCACGGGATGATCGGGAATTGCTTGAGGTCGGAGTAGGCCTGGATATCCTTCTCGCTGCAGTACGCCAGCGGACGGATCACCACGTTGCGCCCATCATCGGCGCGCAGCTTGGGCGGCATGGCCTTGAGCGAGCCGTTGAAAAACATGTTGAGGAAGAAGGTTTCGACGATGTCATCACGGTGATGACCCAGGGCCATCTTGGTCGCGCCAATCTCATCGGCAAAGGTGTAGAGCGTGCCACGGCGCAGGCGCGAGCACAGCGAACAGGTGGTCTTGCCTTCCGGGATCAACTCCTTGACCACCGAGTAGGTGTCTTTTTCCACGATGTGGTACTCGACGCCCAACTCTTTGAGATAGGCCGGCAGTACGTGCTCCGGGAAACCCGGTTGTTTCTGGTCCATATTGACAGCGACGATCTCGAACTTGATCGGCGCGACCTTCTGCAGGTGCAACAGCACGTCGAGCATGGTGTAGCTGTCTTTGCCGCCGGAGAGGCAAACCATGACCTTGTCGCCGTCCTCGATCATGTTGAAATCGGTGACCGCTTCACCGGCCAGGCGACGCAGGCGTTTTTGCAGTTTGTTCTGGTTGACTGTAAGAGTGCCCATGGCGCTTGGATCCGCTAGAAGTGTGTGACGAAAAGCGCAGCATTTTACCGATGTCGAGTGCCGACATTCAATGTGGGAACGGGCCGCGTTCCCATCAACAGACCCCGCCGCGATTAGGGCCAATGTTTACAGTGCGATTTGCTCTAAAGCCTTACAGTTTTTCGGGTCATCACTTCCTATACTGCGACTTGAGGTCGCATATCTATCCAGACCTTTGAGGCCATCTGGCCCGTAGGCGCTCCGATGGGGGGCGATGGTAATAACGACAGGAGTGACTGGCATGATCCATCACGTCGTGGGGCTGTTTACCCATCCCGACCAGGAATGGCGGGAAATCCGTGGCGATAAGGAAGAAAGCATCGGCCACATGTACCTCACTCACACCCTGATTCTCGCGGCGATCCCCGCCGTTTCCGCCTTTATCGGCACTACCCAGGTCGGCTGGGTCATCGGCAGCCGCGCGCCGGTGATGCTGACCCAGGAAAGCGCGCTCTGGATGACGATCATGTCGTACGCAGCCATGCTCGGCGGCGTGGCGGTAATGGGCGCGTTCATTCACTGGATGGCCCGCACCTATGACGCCAGCCCTACCATGTCACGCTGCGTGGCCTTTGCGACCTACACCGCGACACCGCTGTTTATCGGCGGGTTGGCGGCGCTCTATCCGCATATGTGGCTGGGCATGATGGTGGGCACGGCAGCCATTTGCTACACCGTTTACCTGCTGTATGTGGGGTTGCCGACCTTCATGAACATCGACCCGGACGAGGGCTTCCTGTTCTCCAGTTCGGTGCTGGCCGTGGGGCTGGTAGTCCTGGTGGCGATCATGGCGTTTACCGTGATCGTCTGGGGCCTGGGCGTCGGCCCGATTTATACCAACTGACCCGCTTATCGACCTGGGCAAGGCCACCGCAAGGTGGCTTTGTGCTTTATGCGTGACCATTCGGCGCCTGACAGATTCGGAAACACCCAGCTTTGCGGCATACTGGGTGTCTCTGGAGATCAGTACCGCATGCCCGAGCAACTCAATACCCGCGTCGAAGAGTGTTTCCTGCTAGCCGAATCCTTTTTCAAACGAAGTTTCAAACGCCCCCAGGTCAGCCTCAAGCTGCGGGGCCAGAAAGCCGGTGTCGCGCATTTGCACGAGAACCTGCTGCGTTTCAACCCCCAGTTGTACCGAGAAAACAGCCAGCACTTCCTGAAACAGACTGTGGCCCACGAAGTCGCGCACCTGATCGCCCACCAGTTGTTTGGCGAGCGCATCCAACCCCATGGCGAAGAATGGCAATTGATCATGCGCGGGGTTTACGAACTGCCGCCGGATCGTTGCCACACCTATGCCGTGAAACGCCGGCAGGTGACCCGCTATATCTACCGATGCCCGTGTGCCGACAGCGACTTTCCGTTTTCGCCACAGCGCCACGGCATGGTCGCCCAGGGCAGGCGGTATCTGTGTCGGCGGTGTCGGCAGACCCTGGTGTTCACCGGGGAAACTCGGGGGGAGTGAGGGCCTCATCGGGAGCAAGCCCCCTCCCACATTTTGACCGCGCCGCCTTTCAAACTGTGGGAGGGGGCTTGCTCCCGATAGCGCCCGTTCAGGTACTACCCAACCACGTTGGCACCCCGCAACTCGGCTATCCGCTGCGCACTGATCCCCAGCTCCGTCAGCACCTCGTCACTATGGGCACCGACCGCCACCCCGATATGTCGAGGCGCCGGCAAGCCCTCTGAAAATTTCAACGGGCAGGCGATTTGCGCCTGGGTCGAGCCATCGGCCCTTGGCACCTGGCACACCAGCTCACGGGCTTTCAACTGCGGATGCTGCACCGCTTCACTCAAGCTGAGCACAGGCTCCACGCAGGCATCCACCCCGGCAAACAACTCACACAGCTCATCGAAGCTGCGCTTCTCGAACTCGATCTGCAGCGCCAGCTTAAGGGCCTTTTGCTGCTCCGGCCTGGGTGACAGGCCCTGGGCCGCCAGCTCCGGCCGTCCCAAGGCCACGCATAATTGCTGCATAAACCCCGGTTCCAGGCTGCCGACCGACATCCAGCGCCCATCTCGCGTGCGGTAGTAGTCGTAAAAGCTGCCGCCATTGAGCACATGATTCTCGCGCCCCGGCTCCACCCCACAAGCCAGGTAGCCCGCACCGGCCATGGCGTTCAGGCTGAACGAACAGTCGGTCATGCTCACATCCAGATGCTGGCCGACGACGCTCTGCTGCCGGGCGACGACCGCCGCCAGCAGCCCGACCACCGCGTGCAGCGACCCCCCAGCCACATCCGCCAGCTGCACGCCCAGCGGCACTGGCCCGCTGTCCTGGCGCCCGGTATGACTGGCCACGCCCGCCAACGCGAGGTAGTTGATATCGTGCCCGGCGCGGTCCTTGTAGGGGCCGGTTTGGCCGTAGCCGGTGATCGATACGTAAATCAGCCGAGGGTTGATCGCCTTCAGCGCCTCATAGCCCAAACCCAGGCGCGCCATCACCCCTGGGCGGAACTGTTCGACGAGGATGTCGTAGTCCTTGACCAGTTCACGCACGATCTCCAGCGCTTCGGCCCGTTTCAGGTCCAACGCGAGGCTGCGCTTATTGCGGTTGAGGTACGCATGGCTCGCCGAGGTACCCTGATCATGGGGCGGCAGCACGCGTAACAGGTCCATGCGCGTGGACGACTCGATGCGCAGCACTTCAGCGCCCATGTCCGCCAGCATCAGCGATGCAAAGGGGCCAGGCAGCAAGGTGGAAAAATCCAGCACTTTGAGGGACGCCAAGGGACCAGACATGGAGACTCCGTTTGCACTTCGAATGCCCCTAGACTAGGCAGCCTTGCGCCTACCGGCAATCGCCGGAACGATCAGCGACGGTGACCGTTTTGATCACGGCGGGCTTTTTCGCGGCGGCGGCTTTATCATTGGCCCACGTTTGCTGGCAGAGTGTCCCATGAAGTTCGCGATAGCGCTGTTTTCCGCCGCCCATGCGCCCTCCTCACGCCGCGCCTTGCTGTTCGCTCAGGCGGCGCTGGCGGCCGGGCATGAGATCGTGCGGCTGTTTTTTTATCAGGATGGCGTCTATAGCGCCTCCAACAACGTGGTTGCGCCCCAGGATGAGCAAGACATTGCGCGCCAGTGGCGCGAATTCGTTAGCGCGCACCAGCTCGACGGCGTGGTGTGCATTGCCGCCGCGTTGCGCCGTGGCGTGCTCAACAGTGAAGAGGCCACGCGCTACCAACGCAGTGCCGTGAACCTCGAGGCACCGTGGGCACTCTCGGGCCTGGGGCAATTGCACGACGCCGCCCAGGCGGCCGACCGCCTTATCTGCTTTGGAGGGCCATGACATGTCCAAATCTTTACTGGTGATCAGCCGCCAGGCACCGTGGTCCGGGCCGAGCGCACGTGAAGCGCTGGATATCGTGCTGGCCGGCGGCGCGTTCGATCTGCCCATCGGTTTATTGTTCATGGATGACGGCGTGTTTCAGCTGGCGCCGCATCAGGACGCCAAGGCCGTGCAACAAAAAGACCTGAGCGCCAACCTGCAGGCGCTGGGGCTGTTCGGCATCGATGAGGTCTTCGCCTGCCAACATAGCCTCGCCGAACGCGGGCTCACGGCGCCGGCCAGCGCCGAAGCGCTGGGCAATGCACAAATCTCCCAACTGATTGACCGTTACGACCAGGTGATCACCCTCTGATGTCGACTCTCCATGTGGTATCTCACTCCCCCTTCACCGACAGCCGGCTCGCCAGTTGCCTGCGCATCTGCGGTGCCGATGACGCGATCCTGCTTTGCGGCGACGGCACCTATGCGCTGCACAATGCAGCCCTGCAAACCAAGGGCCTGAAGGTATGGGTGCTGGCCGAAGACCTGCAGGCGCGTAACCTGCCCCTGCCGGACTGGGCCGACAGCGTCGACTATCCAGGCTTCGTACAACTGTCGATCGACTACGACAAGGTCAACACCTGGCTATGAATACGCTGACCGTGGGTTCGCGCACCCTCGAACTGGACAAGGACGGTTACCTGGTCGACCTGAACGCATGGTCCGCCGAGGTCGCCAACGCCCTGGCCGCCGCCGAAGCGTTGGCGCTGACGGCGGAGCACTGGGAAATCCTCGAACTGCTGCGCGGCTTCTACGCCGAGTTCCAGCTGTCCCCCGCCACGCGTCCGCTGATCAAGTACACCGCCTTGAAGCTGGGCCCGGAAAAGGGCAACAGCCTGTACCTCAACAAACTGTTCAACGGCACTCCCGCCAAACTCGCCGCCAAGCTGGCGGGCCTGCCCAGACCGACGAATTGCCTATGACCGACTTTGCCCCGCTGACCCTCGAAACGCCTGCCGAGCACCCGTTTGCACAGTTCGTACGCATCCTGGGCAAAGGCAAGCGCGGCGCGCGCAACCTCACCCGCGAAGAGGCCCGCGAGGCCATGGGCATGTTGCTCGACGAACAAGTCGAAGACACCCAGCTCGGTGCGTTCCTGATGCTGCTGCGCCACAAGGAAGAAAGCCCGCAAGAGCTCGCCGGCTTCACCGAGGCCGTCCGCGAGCGTTTGCAGGCTCCGGCGCTGAACGTGGATATCGATTGGCCGTCCTATGCCGGCAAGAAACGCCACCTGCCCTGGTTCCTGCTGGCGGCCAAATGCCTGGCACAAAACGGTGTGCGCATCCTCATGCACGGGGGTGGCGCCCACACGGCAGGCCGGCTGTACACCGAGCAATTGCTGGAAGGCTTGCAGATTCCGCTGTGCCGCAACTGGCGCCAGGTGGAAGCGGCCTATGCGCACGGCAACCTGGCGTTTATCCCACTGGGTGACTGGGCACCGCAACTGCAACGCATGATTGACCTGCGCAACACCCTGGGCCTGCGCTCGCCGATCCACTCCCTGGCGCGCCTGCTCAACCCGCTGAATGCACGCCTTGGCCTGCAAAGCATTTTCCATCCCGGTTACCAGGGTGTGCACCGTGATGCCAGCGGCCTGCTGGGCGACAATGTGATCGTGGTGAAGGGTGACGGCGGCGAAATCGAGATCAACCCCGACGCTGCGAGCCATCTCTATGGCACCACCGGCGGCGAAAGCTGGGATGAAGAGTGGCCCGCCCTCTCCACCCAGCGCCACGTCAAACCGGCCACGCTCGAACCCGAGCACCTGAAGGCGCTGTGGCGCGGCGACGTCGAGGACAGTTATCCGCAACTGGCGTTGATCGCCACCATGGCCCTGGCCTTGCGTGGCCTGGGGCATCCCCGCGAGCAGGCATTCGTGTTGGCCCAGCAATACTGGGATGCTCGGGATAAATCGATTTAGTCGATCATTAACGCCCGGTCTTTGCGCTTTTAAATCGAACTCAGCCCTTTAAACTGGCCTCCAACGCTTACTTATTAGTCGAGGAGCCAGTCATGGGCTTGCTGATCGAAGGACATTGGAAAGACCAGTGGTACGAAAGTAGCGCGGACGGTGCGTTCCAACGGGAACAGGCGCAACGCCGCAACTGGGTGACCACCGACGGCAGGCCCGGCCCCAGTGGTGAAGGTGGCTTCAAGGCCGAGGCCGGACGCTACCATCTGTATGTGTCGCTCGCCTGCCCCTGGGCTCACCGCACCTTGATCCTGCGCAAGCTCAAAGGTTTGGAAAGCCTGATTGACGTGTCGGTGGTCAGCTGGTTGATGCTGGAAAACGGCTGGACCTTCGACAAGGCACACGGTTCTACCGGCGACAAGCTGGAGGGTTTCGAATTCATGCACCAACGCTATACCGCCGACACCGCCGACTATACCGGCCGCGTCACGGTGCCAGTGCTGTGGGACAAGCAGCTCAAGCGCATTGTCAGCAATGAATCGGCGGAGATCATCCGCATGTTCAACAGTGCGTTCAACGAACTGACCGGCAACACGCTGGATTTTTACCCCGAGGCCCTGCGCCCCACTATCGATGCGCTGAACGAACGCATCTACCCCGCCGTGAACAACGGCGTATACCGCGCCGGTTTCGCCACCTCGCAGCAGGCGTACGAAAGTGCGTTTGATGATGTGTTTGCCGAACTCAGCCACCTGGAACAGCACTTGGGCAACCATCGCTACCTGGCCGGCGAATACCTGACCGAGGCCGACGTGCGGCTGTTCACCACGCTGATTCGCTTTGACGCGGTGTATTACAGCCATTTCAAATGCAACCTGCGCCGGATTGCGGATTATCCGAACCTGTCGAACTGGCTGAGGGAGATGTATCAGTGGCCGGGCGTGGCCGAGACGGTGGATTTCGAGCATATCAAGGGGCATTACTATGCCAGTCACCGTACGATCAATCCGACGGGGATTGTGCCCAAAGGCCCATTGCAAGCGTTTGATGCCGAACATGATCGCGAGCGATTAGCCGGTCAAGGTGTTTGGAGCTGATCCGGAAAATGGGCTGCGCTTGAGGGCCTCATCGGGAGCAAGCCCCCTCCCACACTCTGGAATGCATTCCAATGTGGGAGGGGGCTTGCTCCCGATGCTCTTGAGGCTTAAAGCTATTCCTGAGCGCCTTCGAACCACTTGAGTTTTTCGCGTAACACGACCACTTCACCGACGATGACCAACGTCGGCGCATGCACTTCATGCTCCGCCACCATGCGTGGTAAATCGGCCAGGGTGCCGGTAAACACGCGCTGGTTGGACGTGGTGCCCTGCTGGATCAGCGCCGCCGGGGTGTCGGCCGAGCGCCCGTGCTTGATCAACTGCTCGCAGATGATCGGCAAGCCAATCAACCCCATGTAGAACACCAGGGTCTGCGACGGCCCTACCAGGTCCAGCCAAGGCAGGTCCGAAGTCCCGTCTTTGAGGTGCCCAGTGATAAAACGCACCGACTGCGCATAATCGCGGTGCGTCAGGGGAATCCCGGCATACGCCGCGCAACCACTGGCGGCCGTGATTCCCGGCACCACCTGGAATGGAATGCCATGGGCCGCCAGTTCCTCGATCTCTTCGCCGCCACGACCAAAGATGAACGGGTCGCCCCCTTTGAGACGCAGCACGCGCTTGCCTTGCTTGGCCAGGTCCACCAGTTGCTGGTTGATCTGGTCCTGCGGCACGGCATGCTCGGCGCGACGCTTGCCGACATACACGCGCTCGGCATCGCGACGGCACAGTTCGAGAATCGCCGGTGCCACCAAGCGGTCATACAGCACCACATCGGCTTGCTGCATCAAGCGCAGGGCACGAAAGGTCAGCAGGTCGGGGTCACCTGGGCCTGCACCCACCAAATACACCTCGCCCGGTGCATAGGGCGGTGCACCGTTGACCTTCTCGATCAGCAGACGCTCGGCTTCAGCGCCCTGCCCGGCCAGTTGGCGGTCGGCAATCGGACCCTGGAAAACCTCTTCCCAGAACGCCCGGCGTTGCTGCACATCCGGGTACAAACCCTTGACCTGCGCACGAAAACGCGCCGCCAACCCGGCCAACTGGCCGTAGGTGGACGGAATCCAGGTCTCCAGCTTGGCCCGGATCAACCGCGCCAGCACCGGCGCATCGCCACCGCTGGAGACGGCAATCACCAGCGGCGAGCGGTCGACAATCGCCGGGAAGATCACGCTGCACAACGCCGGCGCATCCACCACATTGACCGGCACGCAACGGCGCTTGGCATCGCTGGACACCTGCGCGTTCAGGGGCTCGTCGTCGGTTGCCGCGATGATCAGGGTGCAACCGTCGAGGTCGGCCTCCTGATAACCGCGCAAAATCAGTTCCCCGCCAATGCCCAGCACCAGTTCACGCAACTGGTCTTCGATCTGGGGAGCAACCACCCGCAGCAACGCACCGGCGTCGGCCAGCAGCCGGGATTTGCGCAAGGCAATCTCCCCGCCACCGACGACCAACACTCGACTGCCGCGCAGGTTATGAAACAGCGGCAGAAATTCCATTTAGGCGATGACCTCAACGCCCGCCATGTACGGCTTGAGCACCTCAGGCACGCGGATCGAACCGTCAGCCTGCTGGTAGTTTTCCAGCACGGCCACCAGGGTACGGCCTACCGCCAGCCCCGAACCGTTGAGTGTGTGTACCAACTCCGGCTTGCCGGTTTCCGGGTTACGGAAACGCGCCTGCATGCGACGGGCCTGGAAATCGCCACAGTTGGAGCACGACGAAATCTCGCGATATTTGCCCTGGCTTGGCACCCACACTTCGAGGTCGTAGGTCTTCACTGCACTGAAGCCCATGTCGCCGGTGCACAGCGCCAGTACGCGGTAGGGCAGTTCGAGCAGTTGCAGGACGCGTTCGGCGTTGGCGGTCAGGCCTTCCAGGGCGTCCATCGAGGTCGACGGCTCGACGATCTGCACCATCTCGACCTTGTCGAACTGGTGCTGGCGGATCATGCCGCGGGTGTCGCGGCCCGATGCACCGGCTTCGCTACGGAAGCATGGGCTGTGAGCCACGAACTTCAACGGCAGTTGCTTGGCGTCGAGGATCTCGCCGGAGACGATGTTGGTCAGCGACACTTCGGCGGTCGGGATCAGGTACAGGTCGGCCTCGCCTTCTCGGCTGATCTTGAACAGGTCCTCTTCGAACTTCGGCAACTGGCTGGTGCCCATCAACGCCGGGGCCTGCACCAGGTAAGGCGTGTAGGCTTCCTCGTAACCGTGCTCGGCGGTGTGCAGGTTGATCATGAACTGCGCCAGGGCGCGATGCAGGCGGGCCACCGGGCCACGCAGCAAGGAGAAACGCGCACCGGACATCTTGGCGGCGGTTTCGAAATTCAGGCCGCCGGTCAGTTCGCCCAGGGCAACGTGGTCCTTGATCTCGAAATCAAAGGCTTTTGGCGTGCCCCAACGGCGCACTTCGACGTTGCCGTCTTCGTCTTCACCGACCGGCACCGATTCGTGCGGGATGTTAGGGATACCCAGCAGGATCGAATCCAGCTCGGACTGGATCTTGTCCAGCTCGACCTTGCCTTCGGACAGCTCAGTGCCCATCCGCTCGACGTCCGCCATCAACGGCGCGATGTCTTCGCCGCGCTGCTTGGCCTGACCGATGGATTTGGAACGCGCATTTCGCTCAGCCTGCAGTGCTTCGGTGCGGGTCTGGACGGTCTTGCGCTGTTCTTCCAGCGCTTCGATGCGCGCAACATCCAAGGCAAAGCCACGGGATGCCAGGCGGTCCGCTACGTCCTGAAGGTTGCTACGTAACAGTTTGGAATCGAGCATGTCGGTCTCTCGTTTATCAAAGTTTGGTCAAGGACAGGCCGGCCCAGGTGGCGAGCAGCCCGCCGAACACGCTGATGCCCAGGTAACCGAAGGCTACCAGGGCCTGCCCGCTTTCCAGCAGGCGCACCGTATCCAGTGAAAAGGATGAAAAGGTCGTCAGACCGCCTACAAAGCCGACAATCAAGCCGGCGCGAATTTCAATCGGCACTTCCGGGCGCAACAGGAACCAGCCGTACAACAGCCCGATGATCAGGCAACCGACCAGGTTGACCGCCAGCGTCGCCATGTAAAAATGCTTCGGCCAGTTGGCGCTGACCCAGGTACCCGTGGCGAAACGCAATAATGTACCAGCGATGCCGGCGACGGACACGGCAAGAATCGTCTTGAGCACTACTTTCTCCGCTGCCTGGGGCTGAGTCGATCGAGTTGAGCGAGGTGATTGAGCTTTTCACCGATCTTCAGCTCCAGGCCCCGGGGCACCGGCTGGTAGAACGGCTGCGGGTCCAGCGCGTCGGGGAAGTAGTCTTCACCGGCGGCATAGGCATCGGGTTCGTCGTGGGCGTAGCGGTATTCGTCGCCGTAACCCAGCTGCTTCATCAGCTTGGTCGGCGCATTGCGCAGGTGCAGCGGCACTTCGAGCGAGCCATGCTCGGCGGCGGCGCGCAAGGCCGACTTGAACCCCATGTACACCGCGTTGCTTTTCGGGGCGCACGCCAGGTAAGTAATGGCCTGGGCCACGGCCAGTTCGCCTTCCGGGCTGCCGAGGCGTTCCTGCACTTCCCATGCGGCGAGGCACAGGCTCAAGGCACGTGGGTCGGCGTTGCCGATGTCCTCACTGGCCATGCGCACCACGCGCCGCGCCAGGTAGAGCGGGTCGCAACCACCGTCGATCATGCGTGCAAACCAATACAACGCGCCATCGGGGTTGGAGCCACGCACCGACTTGTGCAGCGCAGAGATCTGGTCGTAGAACGCCTCGCCGCCCTTGTCGAAACGACGGCGGGTTTCACCCAGCAGGCTTTGCAGCAGGTCGACGCCGATTTCGTGGCCGTCCTCGGCCAGGTCGGAGGCGTTTTCCAGCAGGTTGAGAAAGCGCCGGCCATCACCGTCGGCGGCGGTCAGCAAAATCTTGAAGGCTTCGTCGCCAACCGTCAGTTGGCGCTTGCCCAGGCCCTTGTCTTCGCTCAAGGCTCGGTGCAGCAGCTTTTGCATCGCTGCTTCATCCAGGCTTTTGAGCACGTAGACCCGCGCCCTCGAGAGCAAGGCGTTATTGAGTTCAAACGATGGGTTTTCGGTGGTGGCACCGATAAAGATCAGCGTGCCGTCTTCGACATAGGGCAGAAATGCATCCTGCTGCGACTTGTTGAAACGATGGACTTCGTCAACGAACAGGATGGTGCGCTTGCCGTACTGCCCGGCCTGCTGCTTGGCGACTTCCACCGCCTGGCGGATCTCCTTGACCCCGGCGAGTACCGCCGAGACCGTTTCGAAGTGAGCATCCGAGACTTTTGCCAGAAGCCGCGCCAGGGTGGTCTTGCCCACCCCCGGCGGCCCCCAGAAAATCATCGAATGCAGCGCACCCTGCTCCAGGGCTTCACGCAATGGCTTGCCGCGAGCGAGCAGGTGTTCCTGCCCGACGTACTCGTCCAGGTTGGTCGAGCGCAAGCGCGCGGCCAGGGGCTGAGCAATCGGGTCACTTCGAAACAGATCCATGGGCAGCGTTTGAAACCTCTGGGAGATTTATTCCTGGATCACGTCGGCACCCTTGGGGATGTCGAACTTGAACTTGGAAGCGGGGACAGGCTGGTTGGCCTTGACGCCGGAGAACAGGATATCGGTGCGCTGGCCGACACTGTCGACCAGGCGCATGTTGTTGATCACGCCATTGCCGAATGACAACAACAGCGTATCAAACAGCGTGTCCTTGGATTTGGGCTTGAGGGTGAACTCGATCACGTTGCTGGTTTGCTTGGACGTGATATCGAAGCTGTCGTTGATTTTCGATACATCGCCCGACAGCAGCAGCGCCGGCGTCTGGTTCAGGCGCGGGTCGAGCTTCTTGATGGTCGCCTGCTCCAGGTCCGGGTCCCACAGGGTGACCTTCTGGCCGTCGGAGACGATGGTCTGCTCAGACTTGCCTTCCGTATGCCAGTAGAACAGGCCAGGACGCTGCACGGCCATTTCGCCTGCGGTTTCCTGCAACTGGGTACCACCGGCATCCAGGGTCAATTGGGAGAAGCGCGCGGTCAGGGTCTGGGATTTGTCCAACAGGTTCTTCAGGCTGGCGACGGAGGCCGGGTCAGCGTGAGCCGAAACAGCGGTCAGGGCCAGTGCCGGCAACAACAGCATGCGGATAAGACGCATGGGAGTCCTCATTGAGTGTCAGGGCGCGCCGTGTGTGGCCACACGGCGCGGGATCAGTCGCGCATCTGCCCGGGGGCGATGACTTCACGCGAGCCGTTGGTATTCATTGCGGTCACGACACCGGCCATTTCCATGGCTTCGATCATGCGGGCGGCGCGGTTGTAGCCGATTTTCAGTTTGCGCTGCACGGCAGAAATCGAGGCGCGGCGGCTTTCCAGTACGAACGCCACGGCTTCGTCGTAGAGAGCGTCGGTTTCAGCATCGTCGTCTCCCCCACCGCCGCCGTTCTCAAAGCCGCTGCCGGCTTCTTCGACGCCGTTGAGGATGTCGTCGTTGTACTCGGGAGCGCCGCGCAGTTTCCAGGCCTCCACCACGCGGTGCACTTCATCGTCGGAGACGAACGCACCGTGAACCCGGATCGGCAGGCTGGTGCCGGGCGGCATGTAGAGCATGTCACCATGACCCAGCAGTTGCTCGGCGCCGCCCTGGTCGATGATGGTACGCGAGTCGATCTTGCTCGAGACCTGGAACGCCATGCGTGTCGGGATGTTGGCCTTGATCAGACCGGTGATCACATCCACCGAGGGACGCTGGGTCGCCAGGATCAAGTGAATACCGGCCGCACGGGCCTTCTGGGCGATACGGGCGATCAGCTCTTCGACCTTCTTGCCGACGATCATCATCATGTCGGCGAATTCGTCGACCACCACCACGATGGTCGGCAGCTTGGTCAGTTTCGGCGCTTCGTCGTGAATGCTTTCACGCTTGTAGAGCGGGTCATCAATGGTCTCGCCGCGCTCCTGGGCTTCCTTGATCTTGGCATTGAAGCCCGACAGGTTACGCACGCCCATCTTCGCCATGAGCTTATAGCGGCGCTCCATCTCGGCGACGCTCCAGCGCAGAGCGTTGGCGGCGTCCTTCATGTCGGTGACCACCGGGCACAGCAGATGCGGGATGCCTTCGTAGATCGACAGTTCCAACATCTTCGGGTCGATCATGATCAGCTTGGCGTCGTCCGGGCCGGATTTGAACAGGATCGACAGGATCATCGCGTTCACACCCACCGACTTACCGGAACCGGTGGTACCGGCCACCAGCAGGTGCGGCATTTTCGCAAGGTCAGTGATCACCGGCTTGCCGCCGATGTCATGGCCGAGGGCCAGGGTGACCGGCGACTTGAAGTTGTCGTATTCCGGCGTCGACAGCACCTCGGAAAAGCGCACGATCTGACGGTCTTCGTTAGGAATCTCGATACCCACGGTGGTCTTGCCCGGGATCACTTCCACCACACGCACGCTGGTCACGGCCAGGGAGCGGGCCAGGTCCTTGGCCAGGTTGGCGATGCGGCTGACCTTCACGCCGGCGGCCGGCTGGATTTCGTAGCGGGTAATCACCGGGCCTGGGTGGATGGAGTCCACCGCCACTTCCACGCCGAACTCCTTGAGCTTGATTTCGAGCAGGTGACCGACGGCCGCCAGGGATTCGGGCGAATAGTTGAGTTGTTTCTTTTCGGCCGGATCGAGAATCGAGATCGGCGGCAAGGTGCCTTCGATCGCGCTGTCGATAAACAACGGTGCCTGCTTCTCTTTTTGCACACGGTGGCTGGGCTCGGGCGCCTTGACGGGCGCAGGAGCGATCACCGGCGGCACCTGTTTCTCGCGGTCCGACATGTGCTTGCTCAGCGCCTGCTCGCGTTCGATCAGGCGCTCCTTGACCTTGGCCTGCTCGCGGCGGTCCGGCGTGCTCGGGGCCACGATTTCGTTGACGCGGGTATCGACCTCGCGCAATTGCGCAACCATGCGCTTGCGCTCGACCCGAGCCGCCCACCAGCGGTTGGCGGCGCCCTGGAACAGTTCGAACAGGTCCAGGGTGATCTTTCCGGTCACGTCCATCACCTTGAACCACGACAGGTCAGTGAACACCGTGAGGCCGAACAGGAACAAGGCGATGAACATCAGGGTGCTGCCCTGGATGTTCAAGGTCCTGCGCGCCAGGTCGCCCAGGCTCTCACCCAGCGCCCCGCCCGCGCCGGCCGGCAGGCCGGTGGGTGCATGAAAATGGATATGGGCCAGCGCCGCGCCGGACAGCACCAGGAAAACCAGGCCGATCAGGCGCCAGGAGAACAGCCAGCCGCTCCACTGCCAAGGTTCATGGCGTTGACGGAAGATCTGCCAGGTCTTGATCGCCAGCAGCAACGGGAAGATGTAAGCGAAGTAACCCAGCACCATGAACAGGATATCGGCGCTGTAGGAACCGGCCGGGCCGCCGAAGTTCTGCACGTCTTCGATCTTGCTGTTGTGACTCCAGCCCGGATCGTCCTTGCCGTACGTGAGCAAGGCCATCATCAGGAACAGGCAGAGCGCGCCAATGGCGATCAGCGCACCTTCCTTGAGTCGATAATGCAGGTGCTGGCGCCAGGCCGGCACGACTGCTGCTTTAGGTGTTGCGGCGGATTTCTTCAAAACGGGTCTATTCCTGCGCTTTAGCGCGTCCATCTGTTGAATAACTGTAAATACTGCCCAATCCGAGCAGCTGAAAAATGAACGAACGTCGTTGAATCTACTTTTAACACCGAGCGGTGGCTGGATGAAACGGCGATAACGCCACAATGCCCGCATTGTACGGGTTTGTGCGCCTGATGCCACGCCCTCGCCCGTCGCCGAGCAGCACCGCCAATCCAAGTGTCACAGCATGTTCAATTTGAGCACGCATTGTCTTTGCTGACAAAGGCTTATGAGGTGTTTTTATCAATCCAGGCAAGCTTGGCAATTGGCCTGCAGGGCTCAGACCCGATTACGACCACACCTCACGCACAGAGTTGCAGAAACACCCGCTTACGCCAAACCACGCCAACGCCGGATTCGGGCTGGCCCCGCAGCGCTGCGTCGATAATAATCCCCCTTGCGCGGCAGGCGCCCGTCCTGCCACTCCCCTCCCCTACCGTAAGCCTGGATGCCATGCTGACCTGGTTGCAACGCGACTCCCTCACATTTCCGCCGCTGGCCAAGGCCATGCGCGAACCCAATGGCCTGCTGGCCGCCGGTGGCGACCTGTCGGCCGAACGGCTGATCCAGGCTTATCGCCACGGGTGCTTCCCCTGGTTCTCGGAAGGCCAGCCGATCCTCTGGTGGTCGCCGGATCCGCGCACGGTCATATTCCCTGACGAGCTGCATGTTTCCCGCAGCCTCGAAAAGCTGCTGCGCCAACAGCGCTACAGCGTGACGTTCGACCAGGACTTCGCAGCCGTCATCCAGGCCTGCGCAGCGCCTAGAGCCTACGCCGACGGCACCTGGATCACCGAAGGCATACAAAGTGCCTACCTGGCGCTGCATCAGCGCGGGATCGCGCATTCGGTAGAGGTATGGGACGACGGCAAACTGGTCGGTGGCCTGTACGGCCTGGCCATGGGCCAACTGTTCTTCGGCGAATCCATGTTCAGCCGCGCCGATAACGCTTCGAAAGTCGGCTTTGCAACACTCACCCGGCAATTGCAGGCCTGGGGTTTTGTGCTGATCGACTGCCAGATGCCCAACAACCACCTGCACAGCCTGGGCGCCCGTGCCATACCGCGCAGCGAATTTGCAGCCTTCCTGCGCAACCATCTGGATCAACCCAGCACTGGCCCGTGGGTTTCCTAGGCGACTTCCTCGCACCTGGCTTACACTTATTTCAAAGCTTATCCCGAGGGTTGATCATGACCGAGCTGGCACGCTTGAAGTTTTATGCCACTCAAGCCCACTCTTGCAGCTATCTGCCCGATGAGCAGGCCACCACGCTGTTCCTCGACCCCAGCCAGCCCATGGATGTGCATGTGTACGCCGATTTATCGGAAATGGGCTTTCGACGCAGCGGCGACCACCTGTACCGACCTCATTGCCAGAACTGCAATGCTTGCGTACCGGCGCGCATCCCGGTTGCGCAGTTTTTACCCGACCGCAATCAGAAGCGCATCCTCAAGCGCAATGCCGACCTGTCGGTAAAGGCCACCACGCCACGGTATACCGAAGAATATTTCGACCTTTACCAGCGCTACATCGAGCAACGCCACGCCGATGGCGACATGTTTCCGCCCAGCCGCGATCAATTTTCCACGTTCCTGGTGCGCGACCTGCCCTTCTCGCGCTTTTATGAATTCCGCCTGGATGGCCGCCTGCTGGCCGTGGCCGTAACCGATCTGCTGCCCAATGGCCTGTCGGCGGTCTACACCTTCTATGAGCCAGACGAAGATCGCCGCAGCCTGGGGCGCTTCGCGATCCTGTGGCAAATCGGCGAAGCCTTGCGCCTGGAACTGGAGGCGGTGTACCTCGGGTACTGGATAAAAAACTGCAAAAAGATGAATTATAAGACCCAATATCGGCCGATTGAGCTGCTGATTAATCAAAGATGGGTCACGCTTAACTAGAACCCCTTGGCGGGAACACCCTTTTTCGGGCACAATGCACGCCGCTTTTGCCTGGCGCAGTTGCACCGGGCCATTCACTGGACACCGAGGGCTTTACTGCATGTCGAAAGAAGACAGCTTCGAAATGGAAGGCACTGTCGTCGACACCCTGCCCAACACCATGTTTCGCGTGGAGTTGGAAAATGGGCACGTCGTAACCGCGCATATCTCCGGCAAGATGCGCAAGAACTACATTCGTATTCTTACCGGTGACAAAGTGCGCGTCGAGCTGACGCCCTATGACTTGAGCAAAGGGCGCATCACTTACCGCGCTCGCTAAGCTAGTCAATACAAAACGCCCGGTTATGCCGGGCGTTTTTGTTTGCATAGAGTTTTGCCGAGATCACAAAACCCATGTGGGAGGGGGCTTGCTCCCGATAACAATGGACCAGGCAACCAATCTGTTGCTGAACCACCGCTATCGGGAGCAAGCCCCCTCGCACAAGGTGCTTTTGCGCTGCTGCAGTAAACTGTCAGGCCATTTCAGCCGTGGTTTCGAACTCGAAGGTCAATTCGCCGTCCTTCAGATCGATATGCACCACGCCACCATGGTCGGACAATTCGCCGAACAGGATTTCTTCAGCCAACGGCCGCTTGATCTTGTCCTGGATCAGACGAGCCATTGGGCGAGCACCCATTGCCGCGTCGTAGCCACCTTCGGCCAGCCAATTGCGCGCCGCGTCCGTAACATCCAGCTGCACGCGCTTGTCTTCCAACTGCGCCTGAAGCTCGGTGAGGAACTTGTCCACCACACTCTTGATGACCTCATGGCTGAGGCGACCAAACTGGATAATGGTGTCCAGACGGTTGCGGAACTCCGGTGTAAAGCTCTTCTTGATCACTTCCATGGCATCGGAAGAATGATCCTGATGGCTGAAACCGATCGAAGCCCGCGCAGCCGTTTCGGCACCGGCGTTGGTGGTCATGATCACAATCACATTGCGGAAGTCCGCCTTGCGCCCGTTGTTGTCGGTCAGGGTCCCGTGATCCATGACCTGCAACAGCAGGTTGAAGACTTCCGGGTGGGCCTTCTCGATTTCGTCGAGCAGCAATACGCAATGCGGCTGCTTGGTGATCGCTTCAGTCAACAGGCCGCCCTGGTCGAAACCGACATAGCCCGGAGGCGCGCCGATCAGGCGCGACACAGTGTGACGCTCCATGTATTCGGACATGTCGAAACGCACCAGCTCAATGCCCATGGCCTTGGCCAACTGCCGCGCCGCTTCGGTCTTGCCGACGCCGGTAGGGCCGGCGAACAGGAACGAACCAACCGGCTTGTCCGGTGACTTGAGCCCCGCACGGGACAACTTGATCGCCGTGGACAACGAGTCGATGGCCGCATCCTGACCGAACACGGTCAGCTTGAGGTCGCGCTCCAGGTTACGCAGCAGCTCTTTATCGGAGCTGGTGACGTGTTTTGGTGGGATCCGTGCGATTTTCGCCACGATATCCTCAACCTGAGGCACGTCGATGCGTTTCACACGTTTCTCGACCGGCTGCAGGCGCTGGAAGGCCCCCGCTTCGTCGATCACATCGATAGCCTTGTCAGGCATGTGCCGGTCGTTGATATAGCGCGACGCCAGCTCAGCCGCCGAACGCAGCGCCTCATCGGTGTACTCGATGCCGTGGTGCGCCTCGAAGCGCCCCTTGAGGCCGCGCAGAATGCCGATGGTGTCTTCAACCGACGGCTCGGACACGTCAACTTTCTGGAAGCGGCGTGCGAGCGCGCGGTCTTTTTCGAAGATGCCGCGAAATTCCTGGAACGTCGTCGAGCCGATGCAGCGGATATCACCCGACGAAAGCAACGGCTTGAGCAGGTTGGACGCATCCATCACCCCACCGGATGCCGCACCGGCACCAATGATGGTGTGGATTTCGTCAATGAACAGGATTGCCTGCGGGCGTTTTTTCAGTTCGCCGAGCAGCGCCTTGAAACGCTTCTCGAAGTCGCCACGGTATTTGGTCCCCGCGAGCAATGCCCCCAGGTCCAGGGAGTAGACGACGCTGTTGGCCAGCAGGTCAGGCACCTGGTTATCGACGATGCGCTTGGCCAGGCCTTCGGCAATCGCGGTTTTACCCACGCCGGCCTCGCCGACCAGCAACGGGTTGTTCTTGCGACGACGCGCAAGGATCTGCGCTACACGCTCAACCTCCAGCTCACGCCCCACCAGCGGATCGATCCGCCCCTGGCGCGCCAGCTCATTGAGGTTGCTGGCATAGGCATCCAGCGGGTTGCTTGAAGAAGAAGACTCACCGCCCTCATCGTCCTGCATATCCTGCTCACCTTCGGAATGATCGCCGTGCCCAGGCACTTTGGAGATACCGTGGGCGATGTAGTTGACGACATCAATACGGGCAACGCTCTGCTGCTTGAGCAGGAACACTGCCTGGCTTTCCTGTTCGCTGAAAATCGCCACAAGCACATTGGCGCCTGTGACTTCACGCTTACCGGAGCTCTGTACATGGAAAACAGCACGCTGCAATACCCGTTGAAAGCCCAGGGTAGGCTGGGTTTCACGGTCCTCGTCATGCACGGGGATCAATGGCGTGGTGGAGTCGATAAACTCCTGCAGGTCATGCTTGAGTTTGTCGAGGTTGGCGCCGCACGCACGCAGAACGGTGGCGGCAGCTTCATTATCCAAAAGTGCCAGCAGCAGGTGCTCGACGGTCATGAACTCATGACGTTTCGAGCGAGCCTCCTTGAAGGCAAGATTGAGGGTGACTTCGAGCTCGCGGTTTAACATAGCTTCACCTCATACCCAAGTGGTCGGCGTTAACCGTCCTTCTCGATTTCACAGAGTAGCGGATGCTGGCTTTCCCTGGCGTACTGGTTGACCTGCATGGCCTTTGTCTCGGCGATGTCGCGGGTAAACACTCCACATACTGCCCGTCCTTCTGTGTGAACGGCCAGCATTACCTTGGTCGCCAACTCGCGGTTCAGGTTAAAAAACACCTCGAGCACTTCGACGACGAAATCCATCGGTGTGTAGTCATCATTAAACAAAACCACCTTGTACATGGGCGGCGCCTGTAGAGCAGGCTTGGCCTCCTGAACAGCAATGCCTGCAGAGCCGTCCTCGTCATGTTCCTGATCCGGGCGATCCTGATTGAATGTTAGTCGAATCTGGCTATTTGCATGCATGGAAAGAAAGGTTCGTCAGTGGTTCAAATACAGTGGTGGGGGCGCCCTGCCAGAATTTCAACTCTGACCGATTGGTCGCCTTGACTATCGGAAAATCGGTGATACAACCAATAGAACCCACATTGGGTAAAAAAGGTCCGCGCAGTCAACCTTATTTATTCGGGTTAGGACGGATAAACTGGATGATACTCCAGTGATGGAGTCTGGTGCAGAGGGATATGGGCATGACTAGCGGTAAGGTCAAGTGGTTCAACAATGCCAAGGGTTTCGGCTTCATCAATGAAGACGACAAGGACGGAGAAGACCTTTTTGCGCATTACTCGGCAATTAAAATGGATGGTTATAAAACACTGAAAGCGGGCCAAGCGGTGAGCTTTGACATCATTCAGGGACCGAAAGGACTGCACGCCGTGAACATCTGTGCAGTTGCGGCTGACGCCAGCACAAAAACCGCCACCCCCACCGCTCAAAAAGAAAAGAAATTAACGGTCTGAACGACCACGAGCGTGTGAGCAGCGATAAAAAACGGCCACCCCAATCAATTTGGAGTGGCCGTTTTTTTGCCTCCTCTTACATATGCGAAATCAGCGCCTCACCAAAACCCGATGACGATACGAGTGTTGCGCCATCCATCAGCCGCTCGAAGTCGTAGGTCACGGTCTTCGCCGAAATGGCGCCGTTGGTGCCCTTGATGATCAGGTCAGCGGCTTCGGTCCAGCCCATGTGACGCAGCATCATCTCTGCCGAGAGGATCAGCGAGCCTGGGTTGACCTGGTCCTTGCCCGCATACTTGGGCGCCGTACCGTGGGTCGCCTCGAACATCGCCACGGTGTCGGACAGGTTGGCCCCCGGGGCAATGCCGATACCGCCTACTTCGGCCGCCAAGGCGTCGGAGAGGTAGTCGCCGTTCAGGTTGAGCGTGGCGATCACGTCATATTCAGCCGGGCGCAACAGGATCTGCTGGAGCATGGCGTCGGCAATGGCATCCTTGACCACCACATTCTTGCCGGTCTTGGGGTTCTTGAACTGCATCCAGGGACCGCCATCCAGCAAGGTTGCGCCGAATTCTTCAGCCGCCACTTCGTAGGCCCACTCCTTGAAGGCCCCCTCAGTGAATTTCATGATGTTGCCTTTGTGCACGATGGTCAGCGAATCGCGGTCGTTATCCACCACATATTGCAGGGCCTTGCGCGCCAGGCGCCGAGTGCCTTCCCTGGAGACCGGCTTGACGCCAATGCCACAATCCTGATCGAAACGGATCTTGGTGACGCCCATTTCTTCCTTCAGGAACTTGATCACCTTGATCGCTTCCGGGGAACCGGCTTTCCACTCGATCCCCGCGTAAATGTCTTCGGAGTTTTCGCGGAAGATGGTCATGTCCACATCTCCCGGCTTCTTGACCGGGCTCGGTACACCCTCAAACCAGCGCACCGGACGCAGGCATACATAGAGGTCAAGTTGCTGACGCAGGGCCACGTTCAACGAACGGATGCCGCCACCGACCGGCGTGGTGAGCGGGCCTTTGATGGACACCACGTAATCCTTGACTGCATCCAGGGTTTCCTGGGGCAGCCAGGTGTCCTGGTCGTAGACTTGAGTTGCTTTTTCGCCGGCATAAACCTCCATCCAGGAGATTTTGCGCTTGCCGCCGTACGCCTTTTGAACAGCTGCATCGACAACCTTGATCATCACCGGGCTGATATCGACACCAATGCCGTCGCCTTCGATGTAGGGGATGATCGGGTTATCAGGAACATTGAGAGAATGGTCTGCATTGACGGTGATTTTGTCGCCGGCTGCCGGAACCTGAATCTTCTTGTATCCCATGCTGAACTCCATCTTTGGATTGAACATCTGGCTGCGTTCGAGCCTACTCCAGATAAATGACGACTGAAACCTCACGCCACGCTCATTTGCATCGAAAACAGCATATTTAGTCGCCTACAAGCTTGAAACAAAAGGCAAAATCGCCAATCTTGAGCACATCATGCAACTTAGGTCGCAACGCGGTACCTGCGACCTTTAGACCAATGGACGACACACCTTTTGTATGAAGGCTCGGCGTAAGCATAGCGACCTATGTATAATGCCGCCGCTGACCCAAGAGTCACGACAGCCGACCGCTCTGGAACAGGTGCCCTCGGCTCGCAAAGCAGGACTATTACAATAGTCCACCCGCTTGACGCTCGACTGATGCAACCCAACATCACCGCGAAGAAACCTCGACATTTCGCTCATGGATGGCTTTGAACGAACGCGCTCCACCCGGCGCATCTCGAGTTTCTGCGCACGCTTTCAGCAAAGAAGAGAGTTAATCCGAATATGCCCACCCGCTCGAAGATCATCTACACCTTCACCGACGAAGCCCCTGCCCTCGCCACCTATTCACTGCTGCCTATCGTAGAGGCCTTCACCGCTTCCGCTGATATTGCCGTGGAAACCCGCGACATCTCCCTGGCCGCGCGCATCCTGGCAAGCTTCCCCGAGCAACTGGGCACCAAGGCCGTCCCGGACCACCTCGCCGAGCTGGGCGCCCTGGCCGTTACGCCTGAAGCCAACATCATCAAGCTGCCTAACATCAGCGCCTCGACCCCGCAGCTGCAAGCCGCGATCAAGGAACTGCAGGCCCAGGGCTATGCCCTGCCGGACTACCCGGAAACCGTAACCACCGACGCGGAAAAAGAAACCCGCGCACGTTACGACAAGGTCAAGGGCAGCGCCGTGAACCCGGTCCTGCGCGAAGGCAACTCCGATCGCCGCGCACCCCTGTCGGTCAAGAACTACGCACGCAAGCACCCGCACAAAATGGGCGCCTGGGCTGCCGACTCCAAGTCCCACGTTGCGCACATGAGCAACGGCGACTTCTACGGCAGCGAAAAAGCCGTACAGATCGAGGCCGCTGACGCCGTCAAAATCGCGCTGGTTGCTCAAGACGGCACCACTACCGTCCTGAAAGAAAAGACCAATGTGCAAGCCGGCGAGATCATCGACACCGCCGTGATGAGCAAAAGCGCCCTGCGCTCGTTCATCGCCGCCGAGATCGAAGACGCCAAGAAACAAGGCGTGCTGCTGTCGGTTCACCTCAAAGCCACCATGATGAAGGTCTCCGACCCGATCATGTTCGGCCAGATCGTTGCCGAATTTTATAAAGACGCCCTGGCCAAGCACGCCACCGTGCTCGAGCAGATCGGCTTCAACCTGAACAACGGCATCGGCGACCTGTACGCCCGCATCAAGACCCTGCCGGCCGACCAGCAAGCCCAGATCGAAGCGGACATTCAGGCGGTCTACGCCGCTCGCCCTTCCCTGGCGATGGTCAACTCCGACAAAGGCATCACCAACCTGCACGTACCAAGCGACGTGATCGTCGACGCCTCGATGCCGGCCATGATCCGCGACTCCGGCAAGATGTGGGGCACCGACGGTCAACTGCACGACACCAAGGCAGTGATCCCGGATCGCTGCTACGCCACCATCTACCAGGCCGTCATCGAAGACTGCAAGGCCAATGGCGCCTTCGACCCGACCACCATGGGCAGCGTGCCAAACGTTGGCCTGATGGCGAATAAGGCCGAAGAGTACGGTTCCCACGACAAGACCTTCCAGATCAAGGCTGACGGCGTGGTTCGCGTCACCGACAGCAAGGGCAACCTGCTGATGGAACAGAAAGTCGAGGCCGGCGATATCTTCCGCATGTGCCAGACCAAAGACGCGCCGATCCAGGATTGGGTCAAGCTCGCCGTTAACCGCGCCCGTGCCAGCAATACCCCGGCAATCTTCTGGCTGGACCCCAAGCGTGCACACGACGGCGTCGTGGTCGAGAAAGTTCAGGCTTACCTGAAAGACCACAACACCGAGGGCCTGGACATCCGCATCATGTCGCCGGTCGACGCGATGAAGTTCACCCTGGAGCGTACCCGCAAGGGCCTGGACACCATCTCGGTGACCGGCAACGTACTGCGCGACTACCTGACCGACCTGTTCCCGATCATGGAACTGGGCACCAGCGCCAAGATGCTGTCGATCGTGCCGCTGATGAATGGCGGCGGCCTGTTCGAAACCGGCGCCGGAGGCTCGGCACCAAAACACGTACAGCAACTGCTGGAAGAAAACTTCCTGCGTTGGGACTCCCTGGGCGAATTCCTGGCCCTGGCCGCCTCGCTTGAGCATTTGGGTGTGACCTACAACAACCCGAAAGCCCTGGTATTGTCCAAGACCCTGGACCAGGCCACCGGCCAGTTCCTCGACAACAACAAGTCGCCATCACGCAAAGTCGGCAACATCGACAACCGTGGCAGCCACTTCTACCTGGCGCTGTACTGGGCACAAGCCCTGGCCGCCCAGACCGAAGATGCTGCACTGCAAGCGCAGTTCGGCGAACTGGCAAAAACCCTGACCGAGAACGAAGCAACCATCGTTGCCGAGCTCAACGCAGTACAGGGCAAGCCAGTGGATATCGGCGGCTACTACGCGCCGAACCCGGAACTGACCAGCAAAGCCATGCGCCCAAGCAACACCCTCAACGCGGCGATTGCCAAGTTGAAGTAAGGTTGTAAGGATGCAAAGAAGCCCCGGCCCCGTGCCGGGGTTTCTGTTTCCAGCGTTTAACTGAAGAAACACAATCTCTGTGTGGGAGGGGGCTTGCTCCCGATGGCGGAGTATCAGTCAACAGACTCATTGACTGACCTACCGCCATCGGGAGCAAGCCCCCACCCACTCTGAATCGAGAGGCCTCCCATGACCTGGCAACCCCACATCACCGTCGCCACCATCGTCGAAGACAACGGCCGCTTCCTCATGGTCGAAGAGCTCAAAGGCGGCCGCGCCGTACTCAACCAGCCCGCCGGCCACCTCGACCCGCATGAGAGCCTGACCGAGGCCGCCGTCCGCGAAACCCTCGAAGAAACCGGCTGGGACGTCGAAGCCACCGGTATTGTCGGGATCTACCTGTATACCGCCCCCAGCAATGGCGTGACCTATCAACGAGTCTGCTTCATCGCCAAGGCACTCAAACATCACCCGGACTATTCACTCGACGATGGCATCATCCGCGCCCGCTGGCTGACCCGCGACGAGCTGATGGCCTTGCGCGACGACTGGCGCAGCGAGTTGATCATCCGCTGCATCGATGATTATCTGGCCGGACAGCGCCACAGTCTCGAATTGATCCGCCCTTCCCTTTAGCCTTGCGCGCGCTAGCCTGTTAGAATCGCGTCCTTTTTCAAGACACCCGTTGAAACCCTATGCGTGATTCAGCCCCTTCTGACACACCAAAGAAGCGCGTCATCGTCGGCATGTCCGGCGGCGTGGACTCTTCCGTTTCCGCCGTTCTGCTCATGGAGCAGGGTTATGAGGTGGAAGGCCTGTTCATGAAGAACTGGGAAGAAGACGATGGCACGGAATATTGCACCGCCATGGACGACCTGGCGGACGCCCAGGCCGTGTGCGACAAGATCGGCATCAAGCTGCACACCGCCAACTTCGCCGCCGAGTACTGGGACAACGTGTTCGAGCACTTCCTGGCCGAATACAAGGCCGGCCGCACGCCGAACCCGGACATCCTGTGCAACCGTGAAATCAAGTTCAAGGCGTTCCTCGACTACGCCATGATGCTCGGCGCCGACCTAATCGCCACTGGCCACTACGTGCGCCGCCGCGACATCGATGGCCGCACCGAACTGCTCAAGGGCCTGGACCCGAACAAGGACCAGAGCTACTTCCTGCACGCCGTCGGCGGCGAACAGATCGCCAAGACCCTGTTCCCGGTGGGCGAGCTGGAAAAACCAGAAGTGCGCAAGATCGCCGAGAAACACGGCCTGGCCACTGCCAAGAAGAAGGACTCCACCGGCATCTGCTTTATTGGCGAGCGCCGCTTCAGCGACTTCCTCAAGCAATACCTGCCCGCGCAACCGGGCGAGATCAAGACCACCGACGGTGAAGTGATCGGCCGCCACCACGGCCTGATGTACCACACCATCGGCCAGCGCCAGGGCCTGGGCATCGGCGGGCTGAAAGATGCCGGGGAAGAGCCGTGGTACGTGCTGGTCAAGGACCTGGAACACAACGAACTGATCGTTGGCCAGGGCAATGAGCACCCGCTGCTGTTCTCCGGCGCCTTGCTGGCCTCCGAGATCTACTGGGTCAACCCGATCGACCTGAGCACCCCGCGCCGCCTGACGGCCAAGGTGCGCTATCGCCAGAGCGACCAGCCCTGCACCCTGGAAAAAACCGCCAACGGCTATCGCGCCATCTTCGATGACCCGCAGCGCGCAGTCACTCCCGGCCAGTCCGTCGTCTTCTATGACGGTGAAATCTGCCTGGGCGGTGGTGTGATTGAAGTCGCCGAAGCCTGGAGCAGCCCGGCATGAGCCCGACCCAGGAGCAATTGACGGCACTGGGCGGGGTTTTTCTCGCCGCGGTACTGGTGGACAAGATCGCCAAGACCGGCCAGGTCACCGAGGCAGGGCTGACCTGCATGCTTGGCAGCCTGCTGATCCGCGACCCCAAGGATACCCTGGAGGTCTACGGCGGCGATGACCTGGCGCTGCGTGAAGGTTATCGCGCACTGATCGGCGCCCTGGAACGCGACCCCAGTACCCTGCAACGCGAACCGCTGCGCTACGCCCTGTCGATGCTGGGCCTGGAGCGCCAGTTGGCCAAGCGCGACGACATGCTGGAAACCATCGGCAAACGCTTGCCGCAGATCCAGTCCCAGGTGGAACACTTCGGCCCGGCCCACGAAAACGTGATCGCGGCCTGTGGCGCGCTGTACCAGGACACCTTGAGCACATTGCGCCAGCGCATCCAGGTGCACGGCGACATGCGCAACCTGCAGCAACCGAACAACGCCTCGAAGATCCGCGCCCTGCTCCTGGCCGGTATTCGTTCGGCGCGGCTGTGGCGCCAATTGGGCGGTCATCGTTGGCAATTGGTGATCAGCCGGCGCAAATTGCTCAAAGAGCTTTACCCGTTGATGCGCAACGAATAAGTCGCAGCAACCCCAGTTTTGAAGCATTACGCGTAATACGCCGGTCAGTTGGCGACGGACCGGCGGATTTTTTCATGTATGATACGCGCCCCATTTCGTTGCCCGACTGTCCGAGAACACCCCATGCAGCTCTCTTCGCTCACTGCGGTTTCCCCTGTTGACGGCCGCTACGCCGGCAAAACCCAGGCCCTGCGCCCGATTTTCAGCGAATACGGTTTGATCCGTGCTCGTGTTCTGGTTGAAGTGCGCTGGCTCCAGCGCCTGGCCGCTCACCCCGCCATCAGCGAAGTGCCGGCGTTTTCCGCCGAAGCCAACGCTGTATTGAACACCCTGGCGGAAAACTTCTCCCTGGAGCACGCCGAGCGTGTCAAAGAGATCGAGCGCACCACCAACCACGACGTAAAAGCCATCGAGTACTTGCTCAAAGAGCAAGCGGCCAAGCTGCCGGAACTGGCCCAGGTCAGCGAATTCATCCACTTTGCCTGCACCAGCGAGGACATCAACAACCTGTCCCACGCCCTGATGCTGCGCGAAGGCCGTGATGACGCAATGCTGCCGCTGATGCGCCAGACCGCCAACGCCATCCGCGAACTGGCCATCCGCTTTGCCGACGTGCCTATGCTGTCGCGTACCCACGGCCAACCGGCTTCGCCGACCACCCTGGGCAAAGAACTGGCCAACGTGGTGTACCGCCTGGAGCGCCAGATCGCTCAAGTGGCGGCCGTACCGTTGCTGGGCAAGATCAACGGCGCCGTAGGCAACTACAACGCCCACCTGTCGGCCTACCCTGAGATCGACTGGGAAGCCAATGCCCGCGCCTTCATCGAAGACGAGCTGGGCCTGGGTTTCAACCCGTACACCACGCAGATCGAGCCGCATGACTACATCGCCGAGCTGTTCGACGCCATTGCGCGCTTCAACACCATCCTGATCGACTTCGATCGCGATATCTGGGGCTACATCTCCCTGGGCTACTTCAAGCAGCGCACCATTGCCGGTGAAATCGGTTCGTCGACCATGCCGCACAAGGTCAACCCGATCGACTTCGAAAACTCCGAAGGCAACCTCGGCATCGCCAACGCCCTGTTCCAGCACCTGGCCAGCAAGTTGCCAATCTCCCGCTGGCAGCGCGACCTGACCGACTCCACCGTGCTGCGCAACCTCGGCGTGGGTTTCGCACACAGCGTGATCGCGTACGAAGCCAGCCTCAAGGGCATCAGCAAGCTGGAACTCAACGAGCAGAAAATTGCGGCCGACCTGGACGCTTGCTGGGAAGTCCTGGCCGAGCCGATCCAGACCGTGATGCGCCGCTACAACATCGAAAACCCTTACGAAAAGCTCAAGGAATTGACGCGCGGCAAGGGCATCAGCCCCGAAGCGCTGCAAACTTTCATCGACGGCCTGGACATGCCTGCCGCCGCCAAGGCCGAGCTGAAACTGCTCACTCCGGCCAACTACATCGGCAACGCTGTAGAGCAAGCCAAGCGCATCTGATCATAGCAAGACCCTTTGAGACGCCCGGCCGCGCCGGGCGTTTTTATTCCAGTCTGAAAAGTGCTTTTTTTCAATAGGTTACACATGAATCCTGATATCCCTCTTCAACTTCTGGGCGGCATCACAGCACGGGAATTCCTGCGCGACTACTGGCAGAAAAAGCCGCTGCTGATCCGCCAGGCCATCCCTGATTTCGAAAGCCCGATCGACGCCGACGAACTGGCCGGCCTGGCCCTGGAAGAAGATGTCGAGTCGCGCCTGGTGATCGAACACGGTGAACGCCCGTGGGAACTGCGTCGCGGCCCGTTCGCCGAAGATGCGTTCAGCACCTTGCCTGAACGCGAATGGACCCTGCTGGTGCAGGCCGTGGACCAGTTCGTGCCGGAAGTGGCCGAGCTGCTGGAGCAATTCCGTTTCCTGCCAAGCTGGCGCATCGACGATGTGATGATCAGCTTTGCTGCACCGGGAGGCAGCGTAGGCCCGCATTTCGACAACTACGACGTGTTCCTGCTGCAAGCCCAAGGCAAGCGCAACTGGAAGATCGGCCAGATGTGCAGCTCCGAAAGCGCGCTGCTACAACACGCCGACCTGCGCATCCTCGCCGAATTCGAAGAGAGCGCCGAATGGGTACTGGAGCCGGGCGACATGCTCTACCTGCCACCCCGCCTGGCGCATTTCGGCATTGCCGAAGATGACTGCATGACCTATTCCGTCGGCTTCCGGGCCCCGAGCGCCGCCGAAGTGCTGACCCACTTCACCGACTTCCTCAGCCAATACCTGACTGACGAAGAGCGCTACACCGACGCCGACGCCCAACCGGTCAGCGACCCGCACCAGATCCAGGGCGACGCACTGGATCGCCTCAAGAGCCTGCTGGCCGAGCACATGAGCGACGAGCGCATGCTGCTGACCTGGTTCGGCCAGTTCATGACCGAGCCACGCTACCCGGAACTGGTAGCCGGTGAGGACTTGGGTGAAGATGACTTTATCAACGCCCTTCAAGACGGTGCGATTTTGGTACGCAACCCGAGTGCGCGCCTGGCCTGGTCCGAAGTCGACGACGATGTGCTGCTGTTTGCCAGCGGCCAGAGCCGCTACCTGCCGGGTAAACTGCGCGAACTGCTGAAGCTGGTGTGCTCGGCTGACGCACTGCACAGCGAAAACCTCGGCGAATGGCTCGCCGACGAAGACGGTCGCGACCTGCTGTGCGAACTGGTCAAGCAAGGAAGCCTGGGATTTGCCGATGAATAAGATTCACGTAAGTGTCGCGGACTGGCAAAAGGATATCGCTGAGATTCGGCGCATTCGTGAAGCGGTATTTATCGCCGAACAATCGGTTCCACCTGAGCTTGAATGGGACGCGGACGACGCCGGCGCGGTGCATTTCCTGGCATTCGAGGGCGACTTTCCGATCGGTACCGCCCGCCTGCTGCCCAGCGGCGAAATCGGGCGCGTATCGGTGCTCAAGGACTGGCGCGGGCTTAAAGTCGGCGACAAGCTGATGGAAGCCGTGATCGGTGCGGCCGAGCAACGCGGCCAGCGCAAGCAGTTCCTCAGCGCACAGGTCTATGCCGCGCCGTTCTATGAGCGGCTGGGCTTCAAGATCGTCAGCGAAGAATTCCTGGAAGTCGGGATTCCGCATGTTGATATGGTGCGTGAGGGCTGATTCAGGATCGAGTCGCTGCCATCGGGAGCAAGCCCCCTCCCACACTTGACCGAGTCATTCTTTGGAACGCGGTCAAAATGTGGGAGGGGGCTTGCCCCCGATAGCTATTTCAGCAACACCAGCAATACCCTGCCCTGCCAGGGCATTTGCCGTCTACGATTCAATTTGCGGCCTGCCGGGCCGACAAACTGGCACTATCACGCCTAATTGACTCGCAGAGATAACGGACATGTCCCTACGCACCCTGCTCATCGCACTCCTCCTGGCCGCCAGCGCCCCGGCCGTGGCCGACACCGAAGTCGTCAACCTGAGCAATCGCACCAGCGCCGACCTCCTGCCCGTGGCGCAGAATTTCATCGGCAAGGACGGCAGCGTCAGCGCCTACGGTAACCAGCTTATCGTCAAGGCCGACCCCGGCAAGATCCAGGACCTGCGCGCACTGCTCGCGCAATTGGACACGCCCGCCAAACGCCTGCTGATCACCGTCGATACCAACGAAAACAATCAGCAAAACACCGGCGACAGCCAGACTCGCATCATCAGCTACGGCACTGCCAGCCGCGACGGCGGTGTCCAGCAGATCCAGGCGAGCGAAGGCGTGCCCGCATTGATCCAGGTCGGTCAGAGCGTTCCGCTGACCACCACCCAGCAAGACAGCTACGGCCGCCTGCAAAACCAGACCCAGTATCGCAACGTCACCCAGGGCTTTTACGTCACCGCCAGCGTCACCGGCGAGACCGTACACCTGAGCATCAGTACCAACCGTGACCGCATGAGCCAGGAACGTCCCGATGTAGTGAACGTCCAGAGCACCGATACAACCGTCAGCGGGCGCCTGGGCGAGTGGATCCCCCTGGCCGGTATCAATCGCGAGACCCAGGCCGACAAATCCTCCACAACCCGCAGCTACTCTACCCAAGGCCGCGATGACCTGACTTTACGGGTCAAGGTCGACACCCTGAACTGAAGCACCGGAAACTGACTGATGAGTCGTATTAGACCAAAGATGTAGTGCTTGAAAAAAAGCACTACAAAACATTTGACGATCGAAAAAAGCCTGGGCATGATGGCCTCGCTCCCGCTAATCAGGGGCCCTGGCAAGGGCCTTCGGATCGCCGCTCCAAGCTACCCACCCGAGCCGATTCGTGTCTGTACCGCCCACAAGGTGTGTTTGACGAGGTTGCGACTGGAACGAAGTTGTCCCGAGGGACGGAAGCCAACCAGGTAACCCGGCTACACACTGATGGATCGTACCAAGGCCCACGACGCCCGAAGACCGTTCGCAGTTTGCCCCTACCTGCTCAATTCCACCCTTGAGCCAATCGTTCATTCCGTCGCCTTCCCCGCCAAGCCCGGCTTGACCACCTGAGCTTCTGGTCAGCGAGCAGCCAAAACCACGCACTTACTACGTGGCTGGCAAATGGAATTTTCCACCTAGACCTATGCGACGAGGTTTTTCCCCATGGCACTGACACGCGAACAGCAAATTGCAGCCCTTGAAAAAGACTGGGCTGAAAACCCACGCTGGAAAGGCGTAACCCGCGCTTATTCCGCTGCTGACGTCGTCCGCCTGCGTGGCTCGGTTCAGCCTGAGCACACCTTTGCAAAACTCGGCGCCGAGAAGCTGTGGAAGCTGGTCACCCAAGGTGCCAAGCCTTCCTTCCGTCCCGACAAAGATTTCGTCAACTGCATGGGCGCCCTCACTGGCGGCCAGGCAGTCCAACAGGTAAAAGCCGGTATCCAGGCGATCTACCTGTCCGGCTGGCAAGTGGCAGCGGACAACAACTCCGCTGAATCCATGTACCCCGACCAATCGCTGTACCCGGTGGACTCGGTGCCGACCGTGGTCAAGCGCATCAACAACTCGTTCCGTCGTGCCGACCAGATCCAGTGGAAAGCCGGCAAGAACCCGGGCGACGAAGGCTACATCGACTACTTCGCACCGATCGTGGCCGACGCTGAAGCCGGTTTCGGCGGCGTACTGAACGCCTACGAACTGATGAAGAGCATGATCGAGGCCGGCGCTGCCGGCGTGCACTTCGAAGACCAGCTGGCTTCGGTGAAAAAATGCGGCCACATGGGTGGCAAGGTGTTGGTACCGACCCAGGAAGCTGTGCAGAAGCTGACCGCTGCGCGCCTGGCCGCTGACGTCGCCGGCACGCCAACCATCATCCTGGCGCGCACCGATGCCAACGCCGCCGATTTGCTGACCTCGGACTGCGACCCGTACGACAAGCCGTTCGTCACTGGCGAGCGCACCCAGGAAGGCTTCTACAAAGTACGCGCCGGCCTCGACCAGGCCATTGCCCGCGGCCTGGCCTATGCGCCGTATGCAGACCTGATCTGGTGCGAAACCGCCAAGCCTGACCTGGAAGAAGCCCGTCGTTTCGCCGAAGCGATCAAGAAGGAATACCCGGACCAACTGCTGTCCTACAACTGCTCGCCTTCTTTCAACTGGAAGAAGAACCTGGACGACGCGACCATCGCCAAGTTCCAGCGCGAACTGTCAGCCATGGGCTACAAGCACCAGTTCATCACCCTGGCCGGCATTCACAACATGTGGCACAGCATGTTCAACCTGGCGCACGACTACGCCCGCAACGACATGACCGCCTACGTGAAGCTGCAGGAGCAGGAGTTCGCTGACGCCGCCAAAGGCTACACCTTCGTGGCGCACCAGCAGGAAGTGGGCACCGGCTACTTCGACGACATGACTACCGTGATCCAGGGCGGCACCTCGTCCGTGACCGCACTGACCGGTTCGACCGAAGAAGAGCAGTTCCACTAAGCACCGAGCAAACGGCCATTGCGGCCGCATGGAAGACCTAACCGCAATGCCGCAAAACAATCACGCCCCGACTGGTTCGGGGCGTTTTTTTGCCTGCCACCCCCTCCCGACACCATGAAGATCACATTGTGGGAGGGGGCTTGCTCCCGATGGCGCTGGATCAGCCTCAGAAGTGTCGACTGACACCCCGCAATCGGGAGCAAGCCCCCTCCCACAGGGAATGCGGGCTCTCTGAGGATTTTGCGCAAAACATTGATCCAGGGCGGTATCTGCGCAAGCCTGGTCGGTTATAAGGATCCGTTCAGGCAACTAAGCGGCACTCAAGCAAGTAACGGCAACTTCTGCGCCCCCACCACAAACATCCGCTTAAAACCCACCCAAACAATATTCATTATCATTTAGAGCGCAAGAACTTCTTTACAGCTAAAACAAAACATAATTGGTGAAAAGCCGGCTAATCCCCGCCCCGCAAGGGCTACAGCCCCACAAAGGTGCACTATGTGCTTATTCCATCGAATAATTTCGCTATCGGAATTTTACTTGCCCGGTGTTTAGCCATAAAATCACCGCGATTGATTGCAGTGCGACATATCGTCACTGCATCGTTACTTTTTCGAGCTCAGAGACCTTTGCTCTCTGTTAAGGATTTCCAGCATGACCGAAGCGACAGGACTCATGGCCCACAACTGGGGCTTTGCCATTTTCCTCCTCGGTGTTGTCGGCCTTTGCGCCTTCATGCTCGGTGTTTCCAGCCTCCTCGGGTCAAAAGCCTGGGGCCGCAGCAAGAATGAACCGTTCGAGTCCGGCATGCTGCCTACAGGTGGCGCCCGCTTGCGGCTCTCAGCCAAATTCTATCTGGTCGCGATGCTGTTCGTGATCTTCGATATCGAAGCCCTCTTTCTCTTTGCCTGGTCTGTGTCCGTCCGCGAAAGCGGCTGGACCGGATTCGTCGAAGCCCTCGTTTTCATAGCAATTCTGTTGGCAGGCCTTGTCTACCTATTCCGAGTGGGCGCCCTTGACTGGGCTCCGGAAGCTCGTCGTAAGCGGCAAGCGAAGCTGAAACAATGAGGCTTTGGCGATGCAATACAATCTCACCAGGATCGACCCGGATGCTCCTAACGAGCAGTACCCCATCGGCGAACGGGAAACCGTTTCCGACCCGTTAGAAGACCAAGTCCACAAAAACATCTACATGGGCAAGCTGGAAGACGTGCTGAGTGGCGCGGTCAACTGGGGGCGTAAAAACTCCCTGTGGCCGTACAACTTCGGTCTTTCGTGCTGCTACGTGGAAATGACCACCGCCTTCACGGCGCCCCACGACATCGCGCGCTTCGGCGCCGAAGTTATCCGGGCATCGCCGCGCCAGGCGGACTTCATGGTTATCGCCGGCACCTGCTTCATCAAGATGGCGCCGATCATCCAGCGTCTCTACGAGCAAATGCTCGAACCGAAATGGGTTATCTCCATGGGTTCGTGCGCCAACTCCGGTGGCATGTACGACATCTACTCCGTTGTCCAGGGGGTGGACAAGTTCCTGCCCGTGGACGTCTACGTGCCTGGCTGCCCGCCTCGCCCTGAAGCGTTCCTGCAAGGCTTGATGCTATTGCAGGAATCGATCGGCAAGGAGCGTCGCCCACTGTCCTGGGTCGTCGGTGAACAAGGCGTTTATCGCGCCGAGATGCCGTCTCAAAAGGAACAGCGCCGCGAACAGCGAATCGCAGTCACCAACCTGCGCAGCCCTGACGAAGTCTGATCCAGCACCGCTTCTTTTATAGAACGAAAACCTGGCTTCATTCTTTACGTTGACCGAAAGCGATAAAAAACCATGACTACAGGCAGTGCTCTGTATATCCCGCCTTACAAGGCAGACGACCAGGATGTGGTCGTCGAACTCAACAACCGTTTCGGCCCTGACGCCTTCACCGCCCAGGCCACGCGCACCGGCATGCCGGTGCTGTGGGTGGCGCGTGCCAAGCTCGTCGAAGTCCTGACCTTCCTGCGCAACCTGCCCAAGCCGTACGTCATGCTCTATGACCTGCATGGCGTGGACGAGCGTCTGCGCACCAAGCGCCAAGGGCTGCCGAGCGGCGCCGATTTCACCGTGTTCTACCACCTGATGTCGCTGGAACGTAACAGCGATGTGATGATCAAGGTCGCGCTGTCTGAAACTGACCTGAGCATCCCGACCGTAACCGGTATCTGGCCGAACGCCAGCTGGTACGAGCGTGAAGTCTGGGACATGTTCGGCATCGACTTCCCGGGCCACCCGCACCTGTCGCGCATCATGATGCCGCCAACCTGGGAAGGTCACCCGCTGCGCAAGGACTTCCCTGCCCGCGCGACCGAATTCGACCCGTTCAGCCTCAACCTGGCCAAGCAACAGCTTGAAGAAGAGGCGGCCCGCTTCCGTCCGGAAGACTGGGGCATGAAGCGTTCCGGCACCAACGAGGACTACATGTTCCTCAACCTGGGCCCGAACCACCCTTCGGCGCACGGTGCCTTCCGTATCATCCTGCAACTGGACGGCGAAGAAATCGTCGACTGCGTGCCGGACATCGGCTACCACCACCGCGGTGCCGAGAAGATGGCTGAACGCCAGTCGTGGCACAGTTTCATCCCGTACACCGACCGTATCGACTACCTCGGCGGCGTGATGAACAACCTGCCGTACGTGCTCTCGGTCGAGAAGCTGGCCGGTATCAAGGTGCCGGACCGCGTCGACACCATCCGCATCATGATGGCCGAGTTCTTCCGGATCACCAGCCACCTGCTGTTCCTGGGTACCTATATCCAGGACGTCGGTGCCATGACCCCGGTGTTCTTCACCTTTACCGACCGCCAGCGCGCCTACAAGGTCATCGAAGCCGTCACCGGTTTCCGCCTGCACCCGGCCTGGTATCGCATCGGCGGTGTTGCCCACGACCTGCCGAACGGCTGGGAGCGCCTGGTCAAGGAATTCGTCGAGTGGATGCCCAAGCGTCTGGACGAGTACCAAAAGGCTGCGCTGGACAACAGCATCCTCAAGGGCCGCACCATCGGCGTCGCCCAGTACAACACCAAAGAGGCCCTGGAATGGGGCGTCACCGGTGCGGGCCTGCGTTCCACCGGCTGCGATTTCGACCTGCGTAAAGCGCGCCCGTACTCCGGCTACGAGAACTTCGAATTCGAAGTACCGCTGGGGGCCAATGGCGATGCCTACGACCGTTGCATCGTGCGCGTCGAAGAAATGCGCCAGAGCCTGAAGATCATCGAGCAGTGCATGCGCAACATGCCGGCAGGCCCGTACAAGGCGGACCACCCGCTGACCACGCCGCCGCCGAAAGAACGCACACTGCAGCACATCGAAACCCTGATCACGCACTTCCTGCAGGTTTCGTGGGGCCCGGTCATGCCGGCCAACGAATCCTTCCAGATGATCGAAGCGACCAAGGGTATCAACAGTTATTACCTGACGAGCGATGGCGGCACCATGAGCTACCGCACCCGGATCCGCACCCCGAGCTTCGCCCACTTGCAGCAGATCCCTTCCGTGATCAAAGGCGAGATGGTCGCGGACTTGATTGCGTACCTGGGTAGTATCGATTTCGTTATGGCCGACGTGGACCGCTAAGCATGAACAGCACGCTTATCCAGACAGACCGTTTCACCTTGAGTGAAACCGAGCGCTCGGCCATCGAGCACGAGCTGCATCACTACGAAGACCCGCGCGCGGCGTCGATCGAAGCCTTGAAGATCGTCCAGAAGGAACGTGGCTGGGTGCCGGACGGCGCGCTCTACGCCATCGGCGAGATCCTCGGCATCCCTGCCAGCGACGTTGAAGGCGTGGCCACGTTCTACAGCCAGATCTTCCGCCAGCCCGTGGGCCGCCACATCATTCGCGTGTGCGACAGCATGGTCTGCTACATCGGTGGCCACGAATCCGTGGTCAGCGAGATCCAGAACAAGCTGGGCATCGGCCTCGGCCAGACCACCCCGGATGGCCGCTTCACGCTGCTGCCGGTGTGCTGCCTGGGCAACTGCGACAAGGCGCCGGCGTTGATGATCGACGACGACACATTCGGTGACGTGCAGCCCGCTGGCGTGACCCAATTGCTTGAGGGCTACCCATGACCCTTACATCTTTCGGCCCGGCCAACCTGATCAAGCGTTCGCCCGAGACCCACCCGCTGACCTGGCGCCTGCGTGACGATGCCGAGCCGGTATGGTTCGACGAGTACCAGGCCAAGAATGGCTACGCCGCTGCGCGCAAGGCCTTCGCCGACATGGCTCAGGACGATATCGTCCAGACCGTGAAGGACGCCGGCCTTAAAGGTCGCGGTGGTGCAGGCTTCCCCACGGGCGTGAAGTGGGGCCTGATGCCCAAGGACGAATCCATCAACATCCGCTACCTGCTGTGCAACGCGGATGAAATGGAGCCCAACACCTGGAAAGACCGCATGCTGATGGAGCAACTGCCCCATCTGCTGATCGAAGGCATGCTGATCAGCGCCCGCGCGCTGAAAACCTACCGTGGCTACATCTTCCTGCGTGGCGAGTACACCACCGCCGCCAAGCACCTCAACCGTGCCGTGGAAGAAGCCAAGGCCGCCGGCCTGCTGGGCAAGAACATCCTCGGTTCAGGCTTTGATTTCGAACTGTTCGTGCACACCGGCGCCGGGCGTTATATCTGCGGTGAAGAAACCGCACTGATCAACTCCCTCGAAGGCCGCCGCGCCAACCCGCGCTCCAAGCCACCCTTCCCTGCCGCCGTGGGCGTGTGGGGCAAGCCGACGTGCGTGAACAACGTCGAGACCCTGTGCAACGTGCCGGCGATCATCGCCGACGGCGTGGACTGGTACAAATCCCTGGCCCGCGAAGGCAGCGAAGACATGGGCACCAAGCTCATGGGCTTCTCCGGCAAGGTCAAGAACCCGGGCCTGTGGGAACTGCCCTTCGGCGTCACCGCCCGCGAGCTGTTCGAGGACTACGCCGGCGGCATGCGCGACGGCTACACCTTGAAAGCCTGGCAGCCAGGCGGCGCCGGCACCGGCTTCCTGCTGCCCGAGCACCTGGACGCACAAATGTATGCCGGCGGCATCGGCAAGGTGGGCACCCGTATGGGTACTGGCCTGGCGATGGCGGTGGACAACACCGTGAACATGGTCTCGCTGCTGCGCAACATGGAGCAGTTCTTTGCCCGTGAATCCTGTGGCTTCTGCACCCCATGCCGCGACGGCCTGCCGTGGAGCGTCAAGCTGCTGATGGCCCTGGAAAAAGGTGAAGGCCGCGAGGGTGACATCGAGACCCTGCTGGGTCTGGTCGGTTTCCTCGGCCCGGGCAAGACCTTCTGTGCTCACGCACCGGGCGCCGTGGAGCCATTGGGCAGCGCAATCAAATACTTCCGCTCGGAGTTCGAAGCCGGCATCGCGCCTGTCAGCGCCGCCGTCCCGTCTCTGGCGAAGCCGATCGTAGTCGGCGCGTAACGCTTAAAGAAGCGAGGGGTCCGTGCCCTTCGCTTTCTCATGTGCTGACGCCTTGATGGCTGTGTAGATGCACATGAATAACAAGATTCCATTAGCCACGCCCGCTGACAACGGGCCAACGAAGAACTTTGAACCATGGCCACTATCCACGTAGACGGCAAAGCGCTCGAAGTCGATGGGGCGGACAACCTGTTACAGGCCTGTCTGTCACTCGGTCTCGATATTCCGTATTTCTGCTGGCACCCTGCACTTGGTAGCGTCGGTGCCTGTCGCCAGTGTGCGGTCAAGCAGTACACCGACGAGAACGACACCCGTGGTCGTATCGTCATGTCGTGCATGACCCCAGCCACCGACAACACCTGGATCTCCATCGACGATGAAGAATCCAAGGCGTTCCGCGCCAGCGTCGTCGAATGGCTGATGACCAACCACCCCCACGACTGCCCGGTCTGTGAGGAAGGCGGTCACTGCCACCTGCAAGACATGACGGTGATGACCGGCCACAACGAGCGCCGTTATCGCTTCACCAAGCGTACCCACCAGAACCAGGACCTCGGCCCGTTCATTTCCCACGAAATGAACCGCTGCATCGCCTGCTACCGTTGCGTGCGCTTCTATAAGGACTACGCCGGCGGCACCGACCTGGGCGTATTCGGCGCCCACGACAACGTGTACTTCGGTCGCGTTGAAGACGGCGTGCTCGAAAGCGAGTTCTCCGGCAACCTCACCGAGGTCTGCCCGACCGGTGTGTTCACCGACAAGACCCACTCCGAGCGTTACAACCGTAAGTGGGACATGCAGTTCGCCCCGAGCATCTGCCATGGCTGCTCCAGCGGTTGCAACATCTCCCCGGGCGAGCGCTACGGTGAACTGCGTCGTATCGAAAACCGCTTCAACGGTTCGGTCAACCAGTACTTCCTGTGCGACCGTGGCCGTTTCGGCTACGGCTACGTCAACCGCGAAGACCGTCCGCGCCAGCCACTGTTGGCCGGTGGCGCCAAGCTGAGCCTGGACGAGGCGCTGGATAAAGCCGCCGACCTGCTGCGCGGTCGCAACATCGTCGGGATCGGTTCGCCCCGCGCCAGCCTGGAGAGCAACTTCGCGTTGCGCGAACTGGTCGGCGCCGAGCACTTCTACTCCGGTATCGAAGCCGCTGAGCTGGAGCGCATCCGCCTGGTCCTGCAGGTGCTGAACGACAGCCCGCTGCCGGTGCCGAACATGCGCGACATCGAAGACCACGACGCGATCTTCGTGCTCGGTGAAGACCTGACCCAGACCGCTGCGCGTATCGCCCTGTCCCTGCGCCAGTCGGTCAAAGGCAAGGCCGAAGCCATGGCCGACGCCATGCGCGTGCAGCCTTGGCTCGACGCTGCGGTGAAGAACATCGGCCAGCACGCGCTGAACCCGCTGTTTATCGCAAGCCTCGCTGAAACCAAACTCGACGACATCGCCGAAGAATGCGTCCATGCCGCACCGGACGACCTGGCCCGCCTCGGTTTCGCCGTGGCCCACGCCCTGGACGCCAGCGCGCCTGCCGTCGAAGGCCTGGACACTGAGGCCGCTGCACTGGCCCAGCGTATCGCCGACGCCCTGCTGGCGGCCAAGCGCCCATTGATCATTGCCGGCACCTCGCTGGGTTCCAAGGCGCTGATAGAAGCCGCGGCCAACATCGCCAAGGCGTTGAAGCTGCGTGACAAGAACGGTTCCATCAGCCTGGTCGTGCCGGAAGCCAACAGCCTTGGCCTGGCCATGCTCGGTGGCGAGTCCGTGGACGCGGCCCTGCAGGCAGTCATCGACGGCAACGCCGACGCCATCGTGGTGCTCGAGAACGACCTGTACACCCGCACCGATGCGGCCAAGGTTGACGCTGCGCTGAACGCCGCCAAGGTGTTGATCGTTGCCGACCACCAGAAGACCGCTACCAGCGAACGCGCCGACCTGGTGCTGCCGGCTGCCACCTTCGCTGAAGGCGACGGCACCCTGGTCAGCCAGGAAGGCCGTGCCCAGCGCTTCTTCCAGGTGTTCGATCCGAAGTACATGGACGCCAGCATCCTGGTTCACGAAGGCTGGCGCTGGCTGCATGCCCTGCGCGCGACCCTGCTGAACCAGCCGATCGACTGGACCCAGCTTGACCACGTCACCGCCGCTACCGCCGCAAGCGCACCGCAACTGGCGCGTATCGTCGATGCCGCGCCATCCGCCGCGTTCCGCATCAAGGGCTTGAAACTGGCCCGCGAACCGCTGCGTTACTCCGGTCGTACCGCCATGCGCGCCAACATCAGCGTGCACGAACCACGTACCCCGCAAGACCCGGATACCGCGTTCAACTTCTCCATGGAAGGTTACTCGGGTTCGGCCGAGCCGCGTCAGCAAGTGCCGTTCGCCTGGTCTCCAGGCTGGAACTCGCCGCAGGCCTGGAACAAGTTCCAGGATGAAGTCGGTGGTCATATCCGCGCTGGCGACCCGGGCACCCGCCTGATCGAAAGCAGCGGTGATTCGCTGAACTGGTTCGCTGCCGTACCGCGTCCGTTCAACCCGGCCCAGGGCACCTGGCAGGTCGTACCGTTCTTCCACCTGTTCGGCAGCGAAGAGAACTCTTCCAAAGCCGCGCCGGTTCAGGGACGTATCCCAGCCGCCTACGTGTCGGTCGCCAAGTCAGAAGCCGATCGCCTGGGCGTCAACGACGGTGCCCTGCTCAGCCTGAACGTGGCCGGCCAGACCCTGCGTCTGCCGCTGCGCATCAACGATGAGTTGGGTGCCGGCCTGGTTGCACTGCCTAAAGGCCTCGCCGGTATTCCGCCGGCGATCTTTGGCAAAACCGTTGACGGTCTGCAGGAGGCAGCGCAATGACCTGGTTCACCCCTGAAGTGATCGACGTGATCATTGCGGTCCTCAAGGCTGTCGTGATCCTGTTGGCCGTGGTCGTCGCGGGCGCCCTGCTCAGCTTCGTCGAGCGTCGCCTGCTGGGCTGGTGGCAGGACCGTTACGGTCCGAACCGCGTTGGCCCGTTCGGCATGTTCCAGATCGCCGCCGACATGCTGAAAATGTTCTTCAAGGAAGACTGGACCCCACCGTTTGCCGACAAGGTGATCTTCACCCTGGCACCGGTCGTGGCCATGAGCGCCTTGCTGATCGCCTTCGCGATCATCCCGATCACCCCGACCTGGGGCGTGGCGGACCTGAACATCGGCTTGCTGTTCTTCTTCGCCATGGCCGGCCTGTCGGTCTATGCGGTGCTGTTCGCCGGTTGGTCGAGCAACAACAAGTTCGCCCTGCTAGGCAGCTTGCGGGCTTCGGCCCAGACCGTGTCCTACGAAGTGTTCATGGGCCTGGCGCTGATGGGCATCGTGGTGCAGGTCGGCTCGTTCAACATGCGCGACATCGTCGAGTACCAGGCACAGAACCTGTGGTTCATCATTCCGCAGTTCTTCGGCTTCTGCACCTTCTTCATCGCCGGCGTCGCCGTGACTCACCGTCACCCGTTCGACCAGCCTGAAGCGGAGCAGGAACTGGCCGACGGTTACCACATTGAATACGCCGGCATGAAATGGGGCATGTTCTTCGTTGGCGAGTACATCGGCATCATCTTGATCTCGGCCCTGCTGGTCACGCTGTTCTTCGGCGGCTGGCACGGTCCGTTCGGCATCCTGCCGCAGTTGGCGTTCTTCTGGTTCTTCCTGAAGACCGCGTTCTTCATCATGTTGTTCATCCTGCTGCGCGCTTCCATTCCGCGCCCACGCTATGACCAGGTGATGGATTTCAGCTGGCGCTTCTGCCTGCCGCTGACCCTGATCAATTTGCTGGTGACGGCTGCCGTTGTGTTGTTGAACACGCCAGCCGGCGCGGTTCAGTGAGGATTTGACCCATGTTCAAATATATTGGCGACATCGTTAAGGGTACCGGTACCCAGTTGCGAAGCCTGGTGATGGTGTTCGGTCACGGCTTCCGCAAACGCGACACCCTGCAATACCCGGAAGAAGCGGTGTACCTGCCGCCGCGCTATCGCGGCCGCATCGTGCTGACCCGCGACCCCGATGGCGAAGAGCGTTGCGTAGCCTGCAACCTGTGCGCCGTGGCGTGCCCGGTGGGTTGCATCTCCCTGCAGAAAGCTGAAACCGAAGACGGTCGCTGGTACCCGGACTTCTTCCGCATCAACTTCTCGCGCTGCATTTTCTGCGGCCTCTGCGAGGAAGCTTGCCCGACCACCGCGATCCAGCTGACACCGGATTTCGAGATGGCCGAGTTCAAACGTCAGGACCTGGTGTACGAGAAAGAAGATCTTTTGATCTCTGGTCCCGGTAAAAACCCTGATTACAACTTCTATCGTGTTGCAGGTATGGCCGTTGCCGGTAAGCCAAAAGGCGCCGCACAAAACGAAGCCGAGCCGATCAACGTGAAGAGCTTGCTGCCTTAAGGAAGAAAGATGGAATTCGCTTTCTATTTCGCATCGGGTATCGCGGTTGTGTCCACGCTTCGCGTGATCACCAACACCAACCCCGTGCACGCCCTGCTCTACCTGATCATTTCGCTGATCGCCGTGGCCATGACCTTCTTCAGCCTCGGCGCACCGTTCGCCGGTGTCCTGGAAGTGATCGCCTACGCTGGCGCCATCATGGTGCTGTTCGTGTTTGTGGTGATGATGCTCAACCTGGGGCCGGCTTCGGTCGCCCAGGAGCGCGTCTGGCTCAAACCCGGCATCTGGCTCGGCCCGGTTGTCCTCGCCGCCCTGCTGCTGGGTGAACTGCTGTATGTGCTGTTCGCTCACCAGAGCGGCCAGGCCATCGGCCACACCACCGTGGATGCAAAAGCCGTGGGCGTCAGCCTGTTCGGCCCGTACCTGCTGGTGGTCGAACTGGCGTCGATGCTGCTGCTCGCCGCAGCCGTCACCGCCTTCCACTTGGGCCGCAACGAAGCCAAGGAGCAATGACGATGCCTGCTATCCCTTTGGAGCATGGTCTGGCGGTTGCCGGCATCCTGTTCTGCCTTGGCCTGGTCGGCCTGATGGTCCGCCGTAACATTCTGTTCGTGTTGATGAGCCTGGAAATCATGATGAACGCCGCAGCACTGGCCTTCATCGTCGCGGGTGCACGCTGGGGCCAGCCGGATGGACAAGTCATGTTCATCCTGGTGATCAGCCTGGCAGCCGCCGAGGCCAGTATCGGCCTGGCGATCCTGCTGCAACTGTATCGTCGCTTCCACACGCTTGATATCGACGCTGCCAGTGAGATGCGCGGATGAACATGATCTTTCTGACTTTCGTATTTCCCCTGATCGGTTTCCTGCTGCTGTCGTTCTCCCGTGGACGCTGGTCGGAAAACCTCTCGGCCCTGGTGGGCGTGGGCTCGATTGGCCTGTCGGCCATCGTTGCCGCCTACGTCATCTGGCAATTCAACGTGGCCCCGCCGGAAGGCGGCCACTACACCCTGGTGCTGTGGCAGTGGATGTCGGTGGAGGGCTTCAAGCCCAACTTCGCCCTCTACATCGACGGCCTGTCGATCACCATGCTCGGCGTGGTGGTGGGCGTGGGTTTCCTGATCCACCTGTTCGCGTCCTGGTACATGCGCGGTGAAGCCGGTTACTCGCGCTTCTTCTCGTACACCAACCTGTTTATCGCCAGCATGCTGTTCCTGGTACTGGGCGATAACCTGTTGTTCCTGTACTTCGGCTGGGAAGGCGTGGGCCTGTGCTCGTACCTGCTGATCGGTTTCTACTACAGCAACCGCAACAACGGTAACGCGGCACTCAAGGCCTTTATCGTCACCCGTATCGGCGACGTGTTCATGGCAATCGGCCTGTTCATCCTGTTCCAACAGGTGGGCACGCTGAACATCCAGGAACTGCTGGTACTGGCACCGCAGAAATTCCAGGTCGGCGACTTCTGGATCACCCTGGCCACCCTGATGCTGCTGGGCGGTGCCGTGGGTAAATCCGCGCAACTGCCGCTGCAAACCTGGCTGGCGGATGCGATGGCCGGTCCTACCCCGGTTTCGGCACTGATCCACGCCGCAACCATGGTAACCGCCGGTGTCTACCTGATTGCACGTACCCATGGCCTGTTCACCCTGGCGCCGGAAATCCTGCACCTGGTCGGCCTGGTCGGCGGCGTGACCCTGGTGCTGGCCGGCTTCGCTGCGCTGGTACAGACCGACATCAAGCGCATCCTCGCCTACTCGACCATGAGCCAGATCGGCTACATGTTCCTGGCCCTGGGCGTCGGTGCCTGGGACGCGGCGATCTTCCACCTGATGACCCACGCCTTCTTCAAGGCCCTGCTGTTCCTCGCTTCCGGTGCGGTGATCGTTGCCTGCCACCACGAGCAGAACATCTTCAAGATGGGTGGCCTGTGGAAAAAACTGCCGTTGGCCTACGCCAGCTTCATCGTCGGTGGTGCCGCCCTGGCTGCCCTGCCGTTGGTGACCGCCGGTTTCTACTCGAAAGACGAGATCCTCTGGGAAGCCTTTGCCAGCGGTAACCAGAACCTGCTGTACGCAGGCCTGGTGGGTGCGTTCATGACCTCGCTGTACACCTTCCGCCTGATCTTCATCACCTTCCACGGTGAAGCCAAGACCGAAGCACACGCAGGCCACGGCATCTCGCACTGGCTGCCATTGTCGGTACTGATCGTGCTGTCGACCTTCGTCGGTGCCATGATCACGCCGCCACTGCACGGCGTATTGCCACAAAGCGTCGGCCATGCCGGCGGCGAAGCCCAGCACAGCCTGGAAATCGTCTCGGGCGCCATCGCCATTGCCGGTATCCTGCTGGCGGCCCTGCTGTTCCTCGGCAAGCGTCGCTTCGTGACCGCCGTTGCCAACAGTGGCATTGGCCGCTTCCTTTCGGCCTGGTGGTTCGCTGCCTGGGGCTTCGATTGGATCTACGACAAACTGTTCGTCAAGCCATACCTGGCCATCAGCCATGTACTGCGTAAAGACCCGCTCGACCAGACCATCGGTTTGATCCCGCGCGCCGCCAAGGCCGGTCACACCGCCCTGAGCCGCAGCGAGACTGGCCAACTGCGCTGGTATGCAGCTTCCATGGCGGCCGGTGCCGTGCTAGTGATCGGCGCCATCGTAGTGGTAGCGGTCTGATATGAACTTTGCGAACTTGCGAAAGGAAACGAGCCCGTCATGATTCTGCCCTGGCTAATCCTGATCCCCTTTATCGGCGGCCTGCTCTGCTGGATGGGTGAACGCTTCGGCGCCACCCTCCCCCGCTGGATTGCGTTGCTGACCATGTCCCTGGAACTCGCACTCGGCCTCTGGCTGTGGGCCCATGGTGACTATTCATTCGCTCCGGCACCGGGTGTCGATCCAACCTTCGCGCTTGAATTCAAGCACGTGTGGATCCAGCGCTTCGGCATCAACGTGCACCTGGCCCTCGACGGCCTGTCGCTGTTGATGATCCTGCTGACCGGCCTGCTGGGTATCCTCTCGGTACTCTGCTCCTGGAAAGAAATCCAGCGTCACGTGGGCTTCTTCCACCTGAACCTGATGTGGATCCTGGGCGGCGTCGTCGGCGTGTTCCTCGCCCTCGACCTGTTCATGTTCTTCTTCTTCTGGGAAATGATGCTGGTGCCGATGTACTTCCTCATCGCGCTCTGGGGTCACAGTTCTTCGGACGGCAAGAAAACCCGGATCTACGCGGCGACCAAGTTCTTCATCTTCACCCAGGCTTCCGGCCTGATCATGTTGGTGGCGATCCTGGGCCTGGTACTGGTCAACTTCAACAACACCGGCGTGATTACCTTCAACTACGCCGACCTGTTGAAAACCAAGATGTCCCTGACCACCGAGTACATCCTGATGCTGGGCTTCTTCATCGCATTCGCGGTGAAGCTGCCGGTGGTGCCGTTCCACTCCTGGCTGCCTGACGCTCACGCCCAGGCGCCAACAGCAGGTTCGGTCGACCTGGCCGGTATCCTGTTGAAGACCGCGGCGTATGGTCTGCTGCGTTTCGCCCTGCCGCTGTTCCCGAATGCCTCGGCCGAGTTCGCGCCGATCGCCATGACCCTGGGTCTGATCGGGATCTTCTACGGCGCGTTCCTGGCCTTCGCGCAAACCGACATCAAGCGTCTGATCGCGTTCTCGTCCGTTTCGCACATGGGTTTCGTACTGATCGGCATCTACTCCGGCAGCCAGCTGGCGTTGCAAGGCGCAGTGATCCAGATGCTGGCCCACGGTGTCTCGGCCGCTGCCCTCTTTATCCTGAGTGGCCAGTTGTACGAACGCCTGCACACCCGCGACATGCGTGAGATGGGTGGCGTGTGGTCGCGCATCGCCTACCTGCCGGCGATCAGCCTGTTCTTTGCCGCGGCGTCCCTGGGCCTGCCGGGCACCGGTAACTTCATCGGCGAATTCCTGATCCTGATGGGCTCGTTCGTACAGACACCGTGGATCAGCGCCATCGCTACATCCGGCCTGGTATTCGGCTCGGTCTACTCGCTGATCATGATCCACCGCGCCTACTTCGGCCCGGCCAAGTCCGACACCGTCCTGCAAGGGATGGATGCTCGCGAACTGATCATGGTGCTCGGCCTTGCGGTACTGCTGATCTACATCGGCGTGTACCCGCAACCGTTCCTGGACACTTCTGCCGCAACGATGCATGGCGTGCAGCAGTGGTTCGGCACCGCCTTCTCTCAACTCGCTTCGGCCCGGTAAGAGCGCTATGGAATTCACGATCCAACACTTTATCGCGCTTGCGCCGCTGCTGATCACCAGCCTCACCATCGTGGTGGTGATGCTGGCGATCGCCTGGCGCCGCAATCACTCGCAAACGTTCCTGCTGTCCTGTGCCGGCCTGAACCTGGCCTTGCTGTCGATCATTCCGGCCCTCAAGGTCGCGCCACTGGCGGTGACCCCGCTGATGATGGTCGATGACTTCGCGCTGCTGTACATCGCGTTGATCCTCGTAGCCACCCTGGCGTGCGTCACCCTCGCCCACGCCTACATGGGCGAAGGCGGCACCGGCTACCCGGGCAACAAGGAAGAGCTGTACCTGCTGATCCTGCTGGCTGCGGCCGGTGGCATCGTGCTGGTCAGCGCACAGCACCTGGCCGGCTTGTTCATCGGCCTGGAACTGCTGTCGATCCCGACCTACGGCCTGGTGGCCTACGCCTTCTTCAACAAGCGCTCCCTGGAAGCCGGCATCAAGTACATGGTGCTGTCGGCCGCCGGTTCCGCGTTCCTGTTGTTCGGTATGGCCCTGCTCTACGCCGAAGCCGGCAACCTGAGCTTCACCGGCATCGGTCACGCCCTGGCCACCACCAGCATGCCTGCGCCGATTGCCCAACTGGGCCTGGCGATGATGCTGATCGGCCTGGCGTTCAAGCTGTCGCTGGTACCCTTCCACCTGTGGACCCCGGACGTGTACGAAGGCGCCCCGGCGCCGGTGGCTGCGTTCCTGGCCACGGCGTCGAAGGTGGCCGTGTTCGCGGTGATGGTGCGTCTGTTCCAGATCTCGCCTGCCGCCAACACCGGCGTGCTGAGCACCGTGCTGACCGTGATCGCCATCGCGTCGATCCTGTTCGGTAACCTGCTGGCCCTGACCCAGAACAACCTCAAGCGTCTGCTGGGTTACTCGTCCATCGCGCACTTCGGCTACCTGCTGATCGCCCTGGTGGCGAGCAAAGGCCTGGCCGTGGAAGCCATGGGTGTGTATCTGGTCACCTACGTGATCACCAGCCTCGGCGCGTTCGGCGTGATCACCCTGATGTCCTCGCCGTTCAAAGGCCGTGACGCTGATGCCCTGTACGAATACCGCGGCCTGTTCTGGCGCCGTCCGTACCTGACCGCCGTACTGACCGTGATGATGCTGTCCCTGGCGGGTATCCCGCTGACGGCCGGTTTCATCGGCAAGTTCTACATCGTGGCGACCGGTGTCGAGGCGCACGAGTGGTGGCTGGTGGCATCCCTGGTGCTGGGTAGCGCGATTGGCGTGTTCTACTACCTGCGCGTGATGGTCACCCTGTACCTGATCGAGCCAAACCTGCGTCGTGTGGATGCCGAGCTGCACTGGGAACAGAAAGCCGGTGGCGTAATGCTGCTGGCCATCGCCCTGCTCGCGTTCTTCCTGGGCGTGTACCCACAACCGTTGCTCACCCTGGTGCAGCACGCGGTGTTGGGCGTTTGATCGCTTAGGCACATGCAGTCAACAGAACGGCGCCTTCGGGCGCCGTTTTGCATTCTTGCCATTGATTACATTTCCTGTGGCGAGGGAGCTTGCTCCCGTTGGGGCGCGAAGCGACCCCAGCACAGACACCGCGTTACCCCAGAGAAATCTCAGTGTCAGGTTTCAGGGCCGCTACGCAGCCCAACGGGAGCAAGCTCCCTCGCCACGACAAACGCGCTCGCCAGAAATGCCAGCTCGCAGCGCTGGGTTGAACCCATACCTTTAACGTCTCCACCCTCCCCCATCACCACAAAACGCTCCACACAGATAAACGGCGCAAAAAAAACGCCCCGAATCACTTCGGGGCGTTTTTCATTCACGTCGACGTGTCTGGCTCAATCGCAGCCTTAAAACGCGATACCCACCTTGAAACCGTACTCATCACGCTTGAGCTTGGTGTTGTCGGCGGTAAAGGAGTCTTCGTCGAGCTTGTATTCGGTGCGGGTGTAGTACAAGCCCGCCATCACTGGCAGATTGCCATTTTGGTTCATCAGCAGGCTGACTTCGGCGTAGGGGTTGGTGCGATCCTTGAGGTCCACAGTGTCACTGCCCACGCCATCCACTTTGAGTTTGGCGCGGCCGTCGATGGTCTGACGGGCACCGGCTTCAACGCGCAGGGTCATATCATCGAACTGGTGGTTGTAGCCCAGTGCCAGCTTGGCGAATGGCGATTTGTTGGTGAGCTTGACGTCATAGCCGTTGGTGTCGGGCTCATAGCGGGTCCAGGTGTAGCCACCGCCCACAATCACGTCGACGAAGTTGCGCGCATCCAGCGCGGCGCGCCAGCCGAGGTCCAGGTCAGCCTGACCTTCCTTGAGCTTGTCGTCGCTTTTTTCGCCGTACTTGGCTTCGATACCGGCTTGATAGATGAAACCGGATTCGGCAGTCAGCTTGTTGCCGAAGTTGTAGAACAGCCCGGCTTCAGGCATGTGGCTCTTGTCGCTTGCGCTGCCGCCTTCGAATTTGAAATCGTTATAGCTACCCAGGATACCGAAGGTGGAAATAGGGCCGGTAGGCGGTGCCGCGAACACCACGGCAGGTGCAGCGACCAGCGCCAGCAGGGAGGAACCCTTGAAGATTTTTCCGAATAGCTTGGACATCGTTTTACATCTCCTTGTGAGTGAGCAAATTATTCAGGAACCGCTTCGAACCTCGGCCGTTGGCAAAGGTTCGAATTAATTTGCATCGTTTTGGAGGTAAAACGGTTCAGCGATGGCTCTAACTCAAGGCTCTGCGGTGCTGGCCATTATTAAGCCACTAAGCGCTTCGCGAAGCTTGGGATCGGTTGGCAGGTGAATACCAAAGGTCTCTTGCAGCAGTGCCAGCAGTTCATCCGCACTGTCGATCACGCGCTTTTCGCTGGGCCCATCCAGGCTATGCACCGCATAGTGGGCATTGGCCAGGGTATAACGCTTACCCGGCGCCAACCGTGCCGCTTTCAACTGGCCGAGGAACACCGAGTCAGGGTGTGTAGAGACGTACCAGTTGCCGATTTCGTAGTCGATGGCGGCCTGCACTTGCAGGTCGAACACATACAAACCGCGCCACTCCCCGGCGACCAGCACCCACAGGGTGTAACTGCCCTGCCCGTCGAAGGTCAGCCGATAAGGTTCGTGGGCCGTGGCCTGCTGCGCTTGGGTGTCCAGTTGCAACGGGCTGCTGGGCACCATGCCGCCAAAGCCGACATCCGTGATATAGCGCACGCCCTCCAGAGTCACCAGGCTCAAGCGGTGGGTGCGCGCCGTGTGCGCATCCGCCGGACCACCCAGTACCACGCGGCCGGTGATGCCCCGTGCGTCGAAGCCGAGTTCCTGCAACAGCGCCAGGAACATCTGGTTCAGCTCATAGCAATACCCGCCGCGCCCATCCAACAGGATTTTTTGCTCGACACTGGGCAAGTCGATGGGCACCGGCCTGTGCAACAAGGTCGACAAGCTCTCGAAGGCAAAGGTGCACACGTGGCGCAATTGCAGCGCTTGCAGGGTTTCAAGGGTCGGCGGTGGGGGCGAAGCGTAGCCCAGGCGTTGCAGATAAAGCTGGCTGTGAGTCAGGCGGCTGTCAGTGGGGTGGGACATGGCGCGATCCTTGAGCGCGTGGCGAAGGCGTCACTATGCCGCGCCAGCCAACGGCTTGTCATTTTGAATGAACCTTTCTCGGCGCCAACCTATCCATCTATAACAAGACAGGGAGGCAACATGAGTACCGCGAAGATCTACACCATTCACTATCAACTGCACGGTCAACCGAAGTCGTTTGTAGTGCGTGCCGAAGTGATGAACAACGCTGAGGCCTGGCACTGGGCAGCGGTTGATGCCGACGTTGCGCACGTCAGTCGCGTGGGGCGCGTGGGGCATGAACAGGTGAAGAAAACCACCCGGCCCAAGGCGGAAAAATTCGGGATTACCGAGGTAACGTGGACAGCCCCCAAGTGAAAGAACAAGCCCCACCATAAAGGTGGGGCTTTTTTATAGATCAGACACAGGACAGACTGTTCAGCGCTCGACAAATGGCAGTGGTGCATCCGTATCACGGCGCACCGCGAACACATTCAGCGTCATCGCCACCAGCGCGTAGTAGCCAAAAACACCGACAAGCTCGACCACGGCCGGCTCTCCGAAAGCCGCTATCGCCTGTGCATAGAGCGCGTCATCGATACGCCGGGTTTCATAAAGCGTCTTGCCGAGGCGATAGACCAACGCCTCGTCCTCACGGGTAAAGGGCGGCGCTGCCTGCTGCTGTAACGCTTCGATGACGGCATCAGTGACACCGGCTGAGCGCGCAATGGGCTCATGAATCTGCCACTCGGCCTGGGACTGCCACCAGGCTGCCGTAAACAGGATCGCCAACTCGGTAAGGCGCAGTTCCAGTTGCGTGCCATAACGACAAAAGGCCCCCAGCCGCTGTGCATGGTTCGCCAGTTGCGGGCTGTGGATCCAGGCCAGGAAAGGCCCATCCAGATTGCCACGCGGCCCTGCCAGGATCTCCTTGAGCACAGCGCGCTGGGCATCGCTCATCGACGCTTCGGTCAACTCGCTTAGACGCGATTGAATAGCCATTGCGCGCTCCCCTCAGCGGTTCTTCAATGTGGTCGTCACCGCAACCAGCAGTTTGTCGGCGATCTCATCAAGGTGATGATCCTCAAGAATGAACGGCGGTGCCAGAAGGATATGATCGCCCCGCTGCCCGTCGATGGTTCCGCCCATGGGGTAGCACATCAAGCCTTCAGCCATGGCCGCCTGCTTGAGTTTGGCGTGCAGCTTGAGAGCCGGGTCGAAAGGCGCCTTGCTGTTGCGGTCGGCGACCAGTTCGATGCCCTGGAACAGCCCACGGCCGCGGATATCACCAATGTGCGGATGCTCGGCGAAACGATCCAGCAAACGCTCACGCAGGCCCTCCCCCAAGCGGTTGACTTGAGCGAGCAACCCACGCGACTCGATGGCTTTCTGTACCGCCAGCGCGGCGGCGCAGGCGGTGGCATGGCCGATATAGGTATGGCCGTGCTGAAAGAACCCAGAGCCCGAGGCGATCGCATCGCGGATTTTCCGGCTCACCAGCGTTGCGCCGATGGGCTGGTAACCGGCGCCCAGCCCTTTGGCGATGGTGATCAGATCCGCCGTAATGCCTTCCTGCTCTGCAGCAAACAAACTGCCGGTACGGCCCATGCCGCACATGACTTCATCCAGAATCAACAAGACGCCATGGCGGTCGCACACGTCTCGGATACGTTTGAAATAGCCCGGCACCGCAGTCACCGCGCCCAGCGTCGCGCCGACCACAGGCTCGGCGACAAACGCCATGACGTTTTCAGCCCCCAGACGCAGGATTTCCGCTTCCAGTTCGCCAGCCAGGCGCACGCCCAGCGCTTCGGCGGATTCACCGTCCTGTTGCTGGCGATAGGCATAGCATGGGCTGACATGACTGACGTCAATCAGCAGCGGTTCAAACTGCCTGCGCCGCCATTCATTACCACCGGTCGCCAGCGCACCCAGGGTATTGCCGTGATAGCTCTGGCGCCGTGCGATCAGGTGCTTGCGCTGGGGCTGGCCGATCTCGATGAAGTATTGGCGAGCGAGTTTCAGCGCCGCTTCTATCGCCTCCGAACCGCCTGAAACGAAGTACACCGAATCGATGCCCGCCGGGGCTCGTGCCACCAGGAAATCAGCCAGTTCCTCCATCACCTGCGTGGTAAAGAAGGAGGTGTGGGCGTAAGCCAACTGCCCCACCTGCCGACGCACCGCCTCGATCACGTCCGGGTCGCTGTGGCCCAGGCACGACACCGCAGCGCCACCACTGGCGTCCAGGTAACGACGTTGATTGGCGTCGATCAGGTAAGGCCCTTCGCCCTTGACTGCAATGGGGTAGCTTTGTGTAAGGCTGCGATGAAAGACGTGGCTCATGGATGCCGCTCCGGTTTTTTGCAAATAATAGATGCAGATTTTTTAAATGCAATTATTTTTTGCATAACCATTCAGTGCCTCACCGCTCAAATAAACCCGTAAAACCCAGACTTTTATGGCTTAAAACCTTTTTTCGTGGCGCGCCAGCCATGCAAAATATAGTTGCACGCAAAATAAATGCATGTATATTTTGCTAAAAAGCAAATGTGTCGTGCGCCTCCTCTTTCGGGTGGCTAGCCGGGCCTATAACAAAAAAGTGGAGTGAATTCCTGTGGATCACTCAAAAAATTGACTGCCGCTATCCCCATCGCCCCAGGCTAGCCTCGGGCTTGTTTCCCCCTGAAGAGAAAATACCCATGAAGCACTTTCTGAAGGTCTCACTGGCGGCACTGGCACTGGTCACCACCTCAAGCAGCTTCGCTGCGAGCAAGGAACTGCTGGTCGCGACCGACACCGCGTTCGTACCGTTCGAGTTCAAGCAAGGCAACGAATACGTGGGCTTCGACATCGACCTGTGGGCCGCCATTGCCAAAGAAATGGGCGTCAGCTACCAGCTCAAGCCCATGGACTTCAACGGCATCATCCCTGCCCTGCAAACCCATAATGTCGACGTAGCGCTCGCCGGGATCACGATCAAGGAAGAGCGCAAGCAAGCCATCGACTTCTCCGATGGTTACTACAACAGCGGTTTCCTGTTGATGGTCAAAAGCGACAACAACACCATCAAAGGTGAAGCGGATATCGCCGGCAAGACCCTGGCGGTAAAAAGCGGCACCTCGGCAGCGGACTACGCCAAAGCCAACCTGAAAGCCAGCGAACTGCGCCAGTTCCCCAATATCGATAACGCCTACCTGGAACTGCGCACCGGCCGCGTCGATGCCGCCATGCACGACACGCCTAACGTCCTGTACTACATCAAGACGGCAGGCGAAGGCCAGGTGAAGGCCGTCGGCCAACAGATGCTCGCGCAGCAGTACGGCATCGGTTTCCCCAAAGGCAGCGAGTTGCGCGAGCCGGTCAACGCGGCGCTGAAGAAGATTCGCGAGAACGGCACCTACGCGCAGATCTATCGCAAGTGGTTCGGCACCGATCCGCAATAACCCCCGTCCTTCCTCAATAGAGAATTCAGCATGCATTTCCAATGGAGCGCCATTTGGGATGCGCTGCCGGTCCTGCTCGACGGCGCCAAGCTGACCTTGTGGATTTCGATCCTGGGTCTGATCGGTGGCGCCGTCATCGGCGTAGGTGCGGGTTTTGCCCGTGCCTACGGTGGTTTTATCAGCAGCCGTGTTGCGCTTGTTTTCATCGAACTGATCCGCGGCACACCGATCATGGTGCAGGTCATGTTCATCTACTTTGCGCTACCAATGATGATTCCGGTGCGCATCGATCCATTCTCGGCCGCCGTCGTGACCATCATGTTCAACTCCGGCGCCTACATTGCCGAGATCACCCGCGGCGCGGTGTTGTCGATCAACCGAGGTTTCCGCGAAGCCGGGTTGGCGCTGGGCCTGTCCAGGCGCGATACGCTGCGCTATGTGATCGCCCCGCTGGCGTTCCGCCGGATGATCCCGGCGCTGGGCAACCAATGGATCGTCAGCATCAAGGACACGTCGCTGTTCATCGTGATCGGTGTCGCCGAATTGACCCGCCAGGGCCAGGAAGTGATCGCCGGCAATTTCCGCGCGATGGAAATCTGGTCTGCGGTCGCCGTTATCTATCTGATCATTACGTTGGTGCTGAGCTATGTACTGCGACGTATGGAATCGAGGCTGAAAATCCTATGATCGAGTTCAAAGGTGTGTCCAAGCACTTCGGCAGCACTCAGGTGCTGCACGACATCAACCTCAAGATCGCCAGCGGTGAAGTGGTCGTCATCATCGGCCCGTCGGGCTCGGGTAAATCCACCCTGCTGCGCTGCATCAACAAACTCGAAGAGATCACCGACGGCCAACTGATCGTCGATGGCCTGGAGGTCAACGACCCCAAGGTCGATGAGCGTCTGATCCGCCAGGAAGCCGGCATGGTGTTCCAGCAGTTTCACCTGTTCCCCCAGATGACGGCGCTGCAGAACGTCGCCTTCGGTCCGGTACGGGTACGCGGCGCCAGCCGCACGGAGGCCGAGCAACTGGCCGCCGAACTGCTGGCAAAAGTCGGTTTGGCCGAACGTGCCAATCACTTCCCCTCCGAGCTGTCCGGCGGCCAGCAGCAACGCGTCGCCATCGCACGGGCATTGGCGGTCAAGCCCAAGCTCATGCTGTTTGACGAACCGACATCCGCGCTGGATCCGGAATTGCGCCACGAAGTGCTGACCGTGATGAAATCGCTGGCCGATGAAGGCATGACCATGGTGATCGTCACCCACGAAGTGGATTTCGCACGCAAGGTTGCCACGCGCCTGATCTTCATCGACAAGGGCCGCATCGCTGAGGACGGCCCGCCCGCCGAGCTCATCGCCAACCCGCCAAGCCCGCGCCTGCGCGAGTTTCTGCAACATGTATCGTGAGGAGATGCAATGACACTGCCCTCTATTCATCTTGATGGAAGTGCCTATTCGATCGGCCGCGGGCTGGGGGTTTTCGGCCGCGACGCGGTGGCTACGCACTTGCGTCCCCTTGCCCTCTGGCAATACCTGGCGGCGCAGGCACACACCCCGGCGGCCTGGCAGATGCGCCAGCGGGTGCAAGACGAGTTCCCGCGTTACTGGCAGGAACTCGAAGGGCTGGCCGACGGCTTGCAGTTGCCGGTGGATGAGGTGTTCATGTGGAATTGCCGGGGCGACTACGTGCACCCCCACAGCGTGGATGGCTGCACGACCGTATTCGGCCCCACCCAAGGCGGTACGCTGATCGCCCATAACGAAGACGGCTTCCCGCAACTCAGAGGCCATTGCGCACTGCTGCATGCCACGCCGGATGCCGGCCTGGCGTTCACCAGCTTTGTTTACCCCGGCTCACTGCCCGGGCACACACTGGCGGTGAATGAGCGCGGGCTGGTGGCGACCGTCAACAATATCCGGCCCTTGCATATCCCCACCGGCATCCCACGCCAGATCCTGGGGCGCGCGACGCTGGACGCGAGCACCCTTGATGAGGCGATCTCGATCGTGACACGCACCGACCGCGCCGGCGCGTTTCACCACACGTTCGGCCAGGCGGGGAGCCTGCGGGTGGTCAGCGTGGAGGCGTGCGCCGGCGCGAGCCACGTGCGTGAAATCCAGGCGCCGGTCGGGCATTCCAACCATCTGGTTGCGCCAGCATTGAGTCAGGTGGCACAGCGCATCACCGACAGCTCCGGCGCCAGGCAACGCTGTATCAATATGCACCTGCTGCAATGGCCTGGCGCATTGCACGCGGAGGTTGCGCTGAGGCTGCTGCGTGACACCTCCGGTGGGCATCTGCCGGTGTACCGCAGTGCGGCGGATGATCCGGACGATGAGAACACCTTGGCAACCGGCGTTTTTCGGATCAGCGCCAACACTGTAGAGTGGCGCATTTATACGCAGCCTGACACCGACCAAGCCGCTGCCGAAGGCGTGGTTCACCTGGGTGCGTAGCCACTCATTGACATGGATCCTGTGATGAATAATGCCCTGACAGCCCTTCCCGACACGCTGGACGGCCTCAAGCAATTGCTCGCGGCTATCGAACGGCGCGACGTCGATATCGCGCTGGGCAGCAGTTCCAGGCGGGTGTTGATGGCGCTGATCGAGTCCCCGCAACGCACGGCGGTGTCCTCGATCAGTGAGCTGGCGGAGCAACTGGACGTCAATGCCTCGACACTCTCGAGGCTGGCGCAACGCCTGGGCTACGGTGGCTTCAGCAAGTTGCAGGATGTGTTTCGGCGGGAAATTACCGAGGGCAAGCACTTCTACAGCGACCAGGCCTCACGGCTGGTGGTCAATCATGAAGACAAGGACATCCTCAACCAACTGACCCGCCTGGGCCGTCAGGAAAGCGCCAACATCGCCAGCATGATCGAACAGGTCGATCCCGAGGTGTTCGTACAGACCGTAGAACTGCTGGCCGAGGCGCGCCGAGTGCGGATTCATGGCATGCGGCAGTTCAATTCACTGGCGCTGTTCATGTCGTATGGCCTGGGCATGCTGCGCCCGGATGTGTCGGCCCTCGACTCCAGCCGCCAAGGCGTGGCGGATGCCCTGGCACAACTGGACATGGGGGACGTGTTGGTGGTCGCCAGTTGCTTCCCCTACACCCCCAGTGTGCTGGCCACCGCCGAGATTGCAGCGCGCCATGGGATCAAAGTCATTGCGCTGACCGACTCCGCCAGTTCGCCACTGGCCAAAGTGGCGCTGCACAGTTTCTATGTGCCCAATCACAGCCTGTTTTTCAGTAACAGCATGTGCGCCTTCATGTTGCTCGCCCAGGGCTTGTTGAGCGCGGTGGCGAGCAAGCTCGGCGATCGGTCTATCTCGGCGTTGAAGTACCGCGAGACACTGATCGATGAACTCAACGCCTCGCTGTGAGGACCGCGCTCAACTACCTGTTCAAGGCTTCCTGTTCAAGGCTTCAGGTCGCCCAACGGGTCATAGGGCGGCTTGTTTTCATCCTGGTCTTTCTTGTCCTTATCCAACGGGGCGATAGCCGGACCGACAGGGTCTACCTGCGGGTCCGCCACGTCCGGCGAATCCGGGTCAAACCCCAACTCATCCTTGCCGCTGGCGTGCTCGCTCGAACGCGGGCCTTTGGGCGTGTCATTCACGGCAATCTCCTTGCTCAGAGCGGGCGGGCTTCGTCGTGGAGGTTGTCGAGGTCGTGCTCGACCCGTTCCACATCGTTGTCCTGACGCTCCGCCGGGTCGTTGGGACGCAACGCATCGTTGTCGCGCTCCTCTTCACCGGGTGTGCGGTCAGGGTTCGGGGTGCCGGGCGGTGGCTGTTTGTATTCGGGCATGATGGTTCACCTCAAAGGGTCTACACAGGGTTAGAGAAACCGCCGTGCGCCATCGTTCAACTTTTTGCCCGCCAGCAGAACACCGCGCTCAGCGCAATCGCCGCGCCGGCCAGGCCGAACACCCAGGGCGCCGCAGCCACCGGCAGCAACAGGCCCGCCAGCAACGGCCCCAGGCCCGCGCCGATATCCCGCCATACCGCGTTGGAGGCCAGTGCCGACACGCGCATCGAGCCCGGGTTGCGCTCCGCGACCAGGGTGGTCACCAACGGCAGTTGCAGTGCGCGCAGCACCAACACCGCCGCCGCGCCGATGATCACCCAGTAACTGCCGAACGCCGCCAGGGCCAAGGCGCTCAGGAACGAAAACAGCAGCAACATCGAAGTGGCCCCGAAGCGTTGCGCCGCACGACCGCCGAGCGGGCTGAGGAGCATCTCCGAGGCATACCGCAGGGCCATCAGGCCACCGGCGATCAGCACTGCATCGCCCCCCAGCAGCTTCTGCGCCTGGATCGACAGGCCAAAGATAAAGAGTCCGTCCAGCGCCACGCCTTCGATAAACGACCAGGTCGCCACGCTGTCGGGCCATTTGAAACGGCGCCCCGCACTGTGCAAGTCGTGGCCGACCCTGGGCAGGCCATGCGCCGCCCACACCCCCAACAAGCAGCTGCCGGCCAGAATCAGAAAGATCGGCCGTGGCCCGGCCCATAAGGTCAGCCAGCCGCCCAGGGGCAAGGCCAGCATTGGCCCGAGCGCGATCATCGCCCGTGAGCGCCCGGCCCGGCGTGCCGCGCCGGCAGGCTCCGAAGTCGCCAGCACCTGGGTGGAGAGGTTCAACGCGGCAAAGCACAGGCCCCAGATCAGCCGCAACCCCAGCAACGCAGCGAAACCCGAGAGCATCGAGTTGCCCACGGCGCAGACGGTCGCCGCCCCCGCCGCGATCATGCAGGTCAACCGATCGCCATGGCGTGCGTAGAAGTTCAGCACATGGCGATAGCCGAAAATCCGCACCAGCCGGTTAGCCGCCAGCAGCACGCCGGCCTGGGCCAGGGTGATGCCAAAGGCCTGGGACTCCATGGGCAGCAGCAGGTAGAGCAGCACATCGCTGGGCAGGCATAACGCGAGGGTCAGCGCGGCGCGGCGGGAGGACACATCAGCAGTGCGTTGAGCCTGGACCGACATAATGCTGAAACATTCCGAAATATTCAGGTCGCCACGGTAGCCTTCCCGACCGGCGTTTTACAACGATTTATCCGACCTTTTTGTCATAGGGCAACAGACGCAAGCCACTGGCCACGGCGCCGACCAAGGCAAACGCGCAACCCAGCCATAGCGCGTACTCAGGACCACTGCCCACAGACAGATGGAAACAGAACGCCACCAGCGACGCCCCCAGCGTCTGCCCTAATAAGCGCGAGATCGCCACGATGCCGCTGGCGCCGCCGCTGCGGGCCAAGGGGGCACTGGTCATGATTGCCTTGAGGTTGGGCGACTGGAAAAAGCCGAACCCGGCCCCGCACAGCGCCATGCGCCAGCCAATCTCAAAGGCCGATGCGCCGCTGCCCAGCGTGGCCAACGTCGCCATGCCCACACTGAGCATCAACAGCCCGATGCCGCACAACACCGCCAGCGACACTCGATCCGCGAGGCGCCCCGCCACCAGCGCCATCACCGCGACGACCGCCGGCCACGGCGTCATCAAAAACCCGGTTTCCACCTGGCTATGCCCCAGCACCGCCTGCAACAGGAACGGCAGCGACACAAAGGCCAGCCCCTGGGCACTGAACGCACAGATGGCCGTGAGGGACGACAGCGCAAACACCGGGCGCTTGAACAGGTCCACCGCCAGCATCGGAGCCGGGTGACCGACCTCGCGGCGCAGCAGCCAGGCACCGCAACCCAGCGCCAAGGCCAGCAGGCCCAGGGTCAATGCGCCCTGGGCGCCGTGTACGGCGGTGCCCAGCCCCAACACCAGCAAGGCGAACAGACCGGCACACAACAGCGCGGCAAGACGGTCGAAGGCATGCCCGGTCAACGGCAGTACCGGCAGCGCGCGCAACCCCAGGCCCAGTGCCAACAGCCCCAAGGGTACGTTGATCAGGTACAGCCAATGCCAGGTCGCCACCGACAGAATCGCCGACGCCGCGGTCGGCCCAAGGGTAAACGCCAGCCCCACCACCAGCGAGTTGTAGCCCAGCCCGCGCCCAAGCATTTTTGACGGGTAGATATGCCGCAGCAACGCGGTATTCACGCTCATCAGCGCCGCCGCACCGAGCCCTTGCGCCACGCGTGCGGCGGTCAGGGTCAATAGCGAACCGGCCAGCCCACACAATAGCGACGAGACAATGAACAGCAACAAGCCGCCCAGATAGACCCGCCGGTGCCCGAGCACATCGCTCAATGATGCAAAGGGCAGCACCGTGGCGATGATCGCCAACTGGTAAGCGTTGACCACCCAGATCACCGAGGCCGAATCGGTGCCGATACCCTCGGCCAGCGTCGGCAACGCGGTGTTGACGATGGCCGTGTCGAGGGTTGCCATGCCGATCCCCAGAGACAGGGCAATCACCGCCGGCCAGCGTTTATGGGAGGGCAACCCATCGGCAACAGAAGACATGAACACTTCCCGCAGGAGACAAAGGCCTCTAGGTTACGGGCAGCGGGGATTTTTTTCAGTGGCCGATCACCTGGCTGTCAATATTTTCATGTTCGCCAGTGTCCGGTCTTCGCCATCAGCCCCACCGCCTCGGCAAAACCGGGCTGGGGCGCGGTGTTCAAGGTGACCAGCCCGACACAGCGACTCGGCTTCAATAGCGCAGCATGCGAAGCCACCCGTGCGCCCAATTCCACACCCGCCAGTACCGCCTCGGGGATATGCAGTGCATTCATCAGTTCCAGCACATCCTGGCCAAGCGCTGCGTCGTGCGCATCGCGCAAGTACGGCACAATCACCCGAAACCCTTGGGCGGCCAGAGCGGGTATCACTGCGGCAAAGGCATTGGCATCGGCTGCCAGCAGGATGATCGCACGGCCCTCCTCCGGCCCGGCCTGTTCATAGCGAATGTCCTGCTCATCGGTGCTGACCTGTTGCACGGCAAACGCCGGCGCGGACAAGGTGACTGCCGCCAGCAGCAGAAAATCACGACGATCAAACATGGCCCACCTCCACAATCAATTCACTGCCCAGCCACCCGGCCAGGTACTCACCGGCCTGCATCACACCGGCCTCTTCCCCCAGGCGCTCGACCAGGCACTCACATAACCCGGCAAAACTGCCGTCGCCCTGCACCTGCAACAATGCGTGCAGTTCCAGCGCATCCACCTGGCGCAGGCGCGAGGTGAACTGCCGCCGCCACACCAGCACGCCGCCCGGGACATCAAGCATGACCGCTTCGGGGGCCGCGGCCTCTTGCCACAAGGCTGACCAGATCGCCTCGGCATTGGTGGTCAAGGCATGGCAACGCAGCGACGGCGTCAACCGCAGATGGGCCGTGTCCCAGTCCACCCCGGCCAGCGCCTCCAGCGGCACGGGTTGAGCATCGGCGGCCACAAAGGCTTCGCTCAGGGCCGACTCGATCCAGGCCAGTTCGTGCACATCGGGATTGTGTGCAAACGTGCTTTTCAAGCTGTGATAGAAGCCCTCGGGGTAGGCATCCAGGGTCCAGGCGTGGGGTGGCTGCTGGTCGATGTAAGTCATGCTGGCCGCCAGGAACGCCGTCTCACCCAGCCAACGGCGCAGGTTGGGAAACGCCTGCTCCAGGCACCCCACCAACTGTGCACGGTAGTTGTTCTGGTACACCGCAAGTCCGGCGTGGTGATTACCCAGCCGTCGAGCGGACTCATCCGACGCGCTCACCAGCCAGGTCCGAAAGGTTTGCTGCCACTCGGCCAGGTTCATGGCTGCGCTCCCAGCGTGCGGGCCATCGACAACTCCCGCAGTAACTCGGCCAATGGCGGAATCTCATCGTCACGCTCGATCATGGTCGCCACCGGGCCCAGTTTGGCCATGGCCTTGGCATACAGCGCCCACACCCCGTCACACACCGGGCTGTCGTGGCTGTCGATCAACAATTCGCGGCCCTGGCTATGCCCGGCCAAGTGCACCTGGCGTACCCGTTCGGCGGGGATGCCGTCGAGGAACGCGTCGGCATCAAAGCCGTGGTTGCTGGCGCTGACAAACACATTGTTGATGTCCAGCAGCAACTCACAACCCGTGCGCTTGGTCATGGCGTCGATAAATGCCCACTCGCTCATGACGGCGCCATCAAAGGCCAGGTAACTCGACGGGTTTTCGAACAGCAGCGTACGGCCCAACGCCTCCTGGGCCTGATCGATATTGGCGCACACCCGGTCCAGCGCCTCTTCGGTGTAGGGCACCGGCAATAAATCGTGGGCATTGAAGTGACCGCTGCGTGACCAGCTCAGATGGTCGGAGACAAACAGCGGCTCGATCTCATCGACCAGCGACCTGAGGCGCCGCAGGTAGTGGGCGTCGAGCCCTTCGGCGGTGCCGATCGACATCGACACCCCATGCAGCGCCACCGGGTGCCGCTCGCGGACCTGGCGCAAAATATGCCGGGGCTGGCCGCCCGCGACCATGAAGTTTTCGGAGATCACTTCGACAAAGTCCACGGGCACCGAAGTTTCCAGAAAGTCGCTGTAATGCTCCTTGCGCAGCCCCAGGCCGTAGCCGGAAAAGTGAGGATTAGGTGTCGGCATGGCGGATCCCCGCAAAAAAAAGTGGCGAGCCCGCGCAGGGCTCGCCGAGTGGATTACTTCGGTTCAGTCAAGGTGCCGCCAGCCTTGAGGCATTCAGACGGCGTCTTGACGATCACGCCTTCGCCTTTGCAGCTGTTGAGGCCTTTGCAGTCGTTCTTGGCGGTCGCGCACAGGCTGGTGCCCTTGCAGGTGTTGACGCCGTAGCAGCGGCCGGGCTTTTCCTGCGCGTCGGCGGCGCTGGCGGCGGTGGCGAATGAAGCGGAGGCCATGGCGATCAGTGCGGCGGCGGCAGCCAGGCTCAAGCGGGATTTGAGTGCAGTGTTCATAGGTGTTTCTCCAGGGTGTCGTGGGTTATTGGATAACGGATGCAGCGTCTTCGATGACCTTCGCCACAGCCTCGGGCTGGGAGATGTACACCGCGTGGCTGGCTTTGATTTCGGTGACCTTGGAACCGGCGCGCTGGTACATCCAACGTTGCAGGTCGGGGCTCAGGGCGCGGTCTTCGGTGGACACCACCGCGTAAGTCGGCTTCTTGTGCCAAGCCGCAGCCCACACCGTGCCGCCAAACAGTGCGGTGGTGGCCGGCACTTGGGAGGCGGCCATGAAATCAGTGCGGTTGGTGCTCAGGTCGGCGGCAAAGTCCGCGTTGAACTTGGCGCGGTCAAAGAACAGATGACCGTCGCGCTTCTGTTGGATGTCATCGCTGGGCGCCGGCATGGAGCCGATCAACTGGGCCATGTTCTCACCCACCTCCGGCTGCAATGCCGAGACGTAGACCAGTGCCTTGACCTTGTCGCGGTCACCGGCAATCGAGATCACCCCACCCGCGGAACTGTGGCCCACCAGCACCACCGGGCCGACCTGCTGCTCCAGCACTTCACGGGCTTCGGCCACATCGGCCGCGAGGTTTTCGTGGCCCTGATGCACTACCGTGACCTTGTAGCCCTTGTGAATCAGGATGTCGTGCACCACCCGCCAACCGGAACCGTCAACAAATGATCCGGGCACGATCACCACGTTCTTACCGGTGCCGGGCTGTGGAGGCTGTGGGGCCTGCGCCGCCTGGGCCAGCATGGGAACGGTCAAGGCCATGGCAATGGCCAGAGAAGAAAGCATACGCATGGGAAAGCTCCATTCAGGTTGTAGAAAGTCAGCCACGTCTAGCCGCCAGCAGGCGGTCCAGCGACCAGGCTCCACCGCCATACGCCAGCAGCGGCAGCAACAGGCCCGCCCAGGTCAGGTGCACCGGCCAGGCATCGGGGTACACGAACACCTCGATCACCAGGGTCATGCCCAACAGTGCGGCAGCAGCCGGACGGGTCAGCAGGCCCAACACCAACAACAGCGGGAACAGGTGCTCGGCGTAGGTCGCCAGGTGCGCGGCCCAGTCCGGCGGGATCAGCGGCAAGGCGTATTCCGAGCGAAACAGCGTGTAGGTCGACGGCTTGAGTTCAAGCACACCGGTGACCTTGGTACGCCCCGACAGGAAGAACACCGCCGCGATGCCCACACGGGCCACCAGCAACAGCAGGGCCTGGGGCAGCAGGCGCTGGATCACCACCGCCGGGGCCGCTCGGCTCATGGTTGCTCCGTGAGGCTGCCGTAGCCTTTGGGGGTCTTGATCTGGGTGCAGGTACCTTTGTCCACCAGCACCCAGGCGTTGCCCTGGTAGTCGGTGGTGGCGGTGCCGGCACATGAGGTGCCTTTGCCTGCGGCGCAATCGTTGGCACCCGCGAGGGCCACGCCGAAGCATTTCTCTTGGGGCTTGGGCTCATCGGCATGGGCCACGGCCGCGAAGGCACTGAGGGACAGGGCGAGGGTTGCCGCAAGGGCTGTGTAAGAACGCTTCATGGGTGAATCTCCTGGCTTGGCTGAGTGTGGCCAGGGCGCCTTGGGGTCGATGACCGCCTGCGCCAGCTGGTGAACAGAGTTAAAGCCAGGCGTGTATCCGCTCTGTGTCGCGAACGCGATAGAACGTCATGCCGGTGTATCAGGAGGGTGCTCAGATACAGCGTGATACACAGCCACAAAAAAAAGCGCCCTGACCGTTCGGGTCAGGGCGCTTTTCAGGCAGCGGTTCGCGCAGTCGATCAGCGTGCCAGCGCGCTCAGGTCCAGACGCCCCTCCTGGATCGGCGGGCACCAGTAGTAACCGCCGGTCAACGGCGTGCTGATGCGGTACAGCCCATCGACAATTCCATCTTCCAGGCCGCTCATGCGCCGCAGTTGCGCCTCGAACGCGTCGAAGGAGTGGCCAAACGCGAGGAACATCAACCCGGCCTGGCCGTTCTCGGCCCATGGCATCGAGCGGCGTACCACGAAGGCTTCCGGGGTGAAGCTTTCCTGCGCGGTGCGCTTGGTGTGGGCGGACGCGGGGGCATCGTCCAGCTCTTCGTTGTCGCCATGCCGGCGACCGATGATGTGGTCGCGCTCCAGGGCCGGCAAGGCGGCGAAGCCGTCGAGGTCGTGTTGCCATTGCTGGAGGGCGGCGAAGCTGGCGCCGCTGTCGGTCAGTGCGGCTTCGACCGCAGCGTCATCGTGGGGGTTTTCGGTGCCGTCTTCATAATCGGTGAGGTCGAAGCCGGTCTTGTAGCGGAACCCTTCGGTCATCTGCACCAGGCGAAAGGCCGGGGCCAGGGCTTTTTCGAAGGCGCGGCTGCGTAACAGCAACTCCCCCCGATCCACGCCATGCAACCATACCCACAGCGCCTGTTGAGTCGAGGGGTTGTGTGCGCCCGGGCCGCTGACGGCGGGGAATGCACGCAGCCCGTCGATATGCGCGCCCAATGCCGCGACCAGCGGTTCACCCAAGCCGACCACCGCCGCCGAATCGGCCAATTGCACCAGTGCGTCCAGTGCGGCCGGTACGGCGCCCAGGGAGTCCACGGCAAAAAACAGATGGCGTGCCTGCAATGGCACCGGTGCGGCAAGAATGCCCGGCTGGTACTGACTCATGTGAACTCCTTCCAGAAAGTCGCGCAGTTTAACCGCCGCGCACTGCCATGCGTACAAGAAAGCGCGCAAGCCTTGCCATAGAGCCCTGTGTTGGGTGACTCTCTAGTCATGTCCCAGTCATGTTTTGTAACTTTTCCAGGGGTAGCGATATGACCACCAGCAACCTGCTCACCGAGCTGTTTCCCGCCTCCGCCACCGAGATTCCCGAACCCTTCCGCCTGGGCGCGCCCATTGAACAGCGTGACTACCTGGTGGACGGCCAGTTGCACGTGTGGAACGGCCCGCTCGCCAAGGTGCAGAGCCCGGTACAGTTCGGCGAAGAACGCGTGCACATCGGCAGCACCCCGCTGCTCGACGCCGACACCGCCCTCACCGCCCTCGACGCCGCCGTGCGCGCCTACGACCGTGGCCAGGGCGAATGGCCGACGATGCGCGTGGTTGATCGCATCAGGCACGTCGAAGCCTTCTTACGCCGTATGCGCGAACAGCGCGACGCGGTGGTCAAGCTGCTGATGTGGGAGATCGGCAAGAACCTCAAGGACTCGCAGAAAGAGTTCGACCGCACCTGCGACTACATCACCGACACCATCAATGCGCTCAAGGAACTCGACCGCCGCTCCAGCCGCTTCGAACTGGAGCAGGACACGCTCGGCCAGATCCGCCGCGTACCGCTGGGCGTAGCGCTGTGCATGGGGCCGTATAACTACCCGCTGAACGAAACCTTCACCACGCTGATCCCGGCGTTGATCATGGGCAACACCGTGGTGTTCAAGCCGGCCAAGCTCGGCGTGCTGTTGATCCGCCCATTGCTGGAAGCCTTCCGCGACAGCTTCCCGGCCGGGGTGATCAACGTGATCTACGGCAGTGGCCGCGAAACCGTCAGCGCGCTCATGGCCAGCGGCAAGATCGATATCTTTGCATTTATCGGCACCAACAAGGCCGCCAGCGACCTGAAAAAGCTGCACCCCAAGCCCCACCGTCTGCGCGCAGCGCTGGGCCTGGATGCGAAAAACCCCGGTATCGTGCTGCCCGAGGTCGACCTGGACAATGCGGTGAGCGAAGCCGTCACCGGTTCGCTGTCGTTCAACGGCCAGCGCTGCACCGCACTGAAAATCCTGTTTGTGCATGAGGATGTGGTCGAGCGCTTTATCGAGAAATTCAACCAGAAACTCGCCACCCTCAAGCCCGGCATGCCCTGGGAAGACGGGGTTGCGCTGACACCCTTGCCCGAAGTGGGCAAGGTGGATTACCTCAACGGCCTGGTGGCCGATGCCGCAGCGCACGGCGCCCACGTGGTGAACCCCAACGGCGGTGTCAGTCGCGGCTCGTTCTTCTACCCCGCAGTGCTCTACCCGGTGAACCCGCAGATGCGCGTGTACCACGAGGAACAGTTCGGCCCCGTGGTGCCGATCGTGCCTTACCGTGACCTGGAAACCGTGATCGACTATGTGCTGGATTCGGATTTCGGCCAGCAACTGAGCCTCTTCGGCACCAACCCCGAGGCCGTCGGCACGCTGGTGGACACCTTCGCCAACCAGGTTGGGCGCATCAACATCAATGCCCAATGCCAGCGTGGGCCGGACACCTTCCCGTTCAACGGGCGCAAGAACTCGGCCGAGGGCACGCTGTCGGTGCATGACGCGTTACGCGTGTTCTCGATCCGTACCCTGGTGGCGACCAAGTTCCAGGAAAGCAACAAGGCGCTGGTCAGTGACATCTTGCGTAATCGTGACTCAAGCTTCCTGACAACCGACTACATCTTCTAAGAAGCATGCTGATTTAAATGTGGGAGGGGGCTTGCTCCCGATAGCGGTGGGTCAGTCAGCCTATCTGTTACTGAGAGACTGCTATCGGGGGCAAGCCCCCTCCCACACTTGAACCGCGTACGCCCTGACTTTTGAGGCCACTTTAGTACCGATGAGCCTGCCCCTGTTCGCCCGGCGCCTGCTGCGCCCGTTGCTCGACCCGTATCGGCGCTATCGCCATGCCAAGCTGATCCACGCCGTGCGCGTGTCCATCGGTTTGCTGGCAACCATCCTCCTCACCACGGGCATCAACCTGCCCCACGGTGAGTGGGCGTCGGTGACCATGCTGATCGTGATCGGCGGGTTGCAGCACCACGGCAATATCGGCAAAAAAGCCGTGGAGCGGGCCTATGGCACCTTGATCGGCGCGAGTGTCGGCCTGGCCTTGGTGGTGCAACAGGCTTGGCTGGGCCAGCCGCTGCTGACCTACCTGCTGATGTCGGTGGTGTGCGGGTTCTTTTCTTATCACGCCATCGGCAAGGGCGGTTATATCGCGCTGCTGTCGGCGATCACGGTATTCATCGTCGCCGGCCACGGCGACAACCCGATCTCCGATGGTTTGTGGCGCACCGTGGATATCCTGATCGGCATCGTACTGGCGCTGGCGTTCTCCTTCGCCCTGCCGCTGTATGCCGTGTATTCCTGGCGCTACAACCTGGCCAGTGCGTTGCGCGACTGCGCGGCTATTTACAGCCGGATCATCAATGGCCAATCGGTCACCGATGATGAACACCTCAAACTGCTCAATCGCTTGAACGCCGCGATGGTGCAACTGCGCTCGCTGATGCCGTCGGTGTCCAAGGAGGTGCGGATCTCCATGACCGAGTTGGACGCGATCCAGCGGCATCTGCGCATGTGCATCAGCACATTGGAGATCTTGGGCAATACGCGGCCGGACCCACGGGATGAACAGGCGATGGCGCGGATGCAAATAATGTTGAAGGCCGAACACCGGCAGATCCGCGTGCAACTGGTGGGGATGGCGCGAGCATTGAAATCCGGGGTGACGGAGCGGTTGGAGCGGGAGGGGAATAGCGCGGTCGCGGAGCCTACTCTGGTTACACCGATTTACACTGAGTTGGATGGGTATCGGTTGTTGACGATGCAGTTGGCAGCGAATGTAGACACGATGCGTTTACGTTTAGGGCAGTGCGCAAAGCGCTGGAAAATCTGACAACTTTGCGCATCTCCAAGCAAAAAAGAGAGGTTCCCGACTTGTCGTGAACCTCTCTCCTCTGTGCCTTTAACGCCCTATCCCGCTACCTGAGCCCGACACCAAGGAAATGATCTCCAATGACATGGTCCTTGCCTGCCAATATTTCTCCCGTATTGATATTCAAGCCGTAGTAGTAGTTGGTGAAGAAAAAACTGTGGGAGAAGGTCGATGTCCAATAGAGCCCATTGCCCATCGGCCACAAATAGCCGAAGACCTGATGCAACTCACGGGCTTCATCAAGGCTCGGCAACCGTGCCCCGGCGTTATTCGCGGAGGATCGGATGTTGCCAAGCGTACTGCGACCCAAACCGACACAACGTACTGCCTGGCTTGCATACACGGTGTAACTACGGACTTGTGCAGGCACCGACGAGTCTCGCACACTGATTACCGCACTGCCGTTGCCGCGCATGGTGGCATAGCCCGTATTGGCGTCAACGTGCACGACGCCAGCATTGGAGGTTGAGTACAAATATGGCCTCGTCCCCCCGCTTGCCACGCGCTGAATCGAATTCCCGGGGCCGAAAATGGGCAAGACGTTAGGGTAACCGTCCAAAAAGTAGGTCTTCCTATTGAAGTAAACAGCCGAGGAATCAAAGACCAGGGCCGTGGTGTGAGCAATCCTGTACTGAGTCGGCGGGAAGACGACCGCCATTCCCTTATCATTCTGCCGATTAAAGTTAACGAGGGGGTTGATCGTCACCGTGCCATTGTTCGGCACAGTCATCAGCCAACTGCGCAGCACCGTGATATTGGCAAAACCGTTGGTGGCTTCATTCTCGGAAACCCGATGTTCCACCAGTAGATTCTGCGTCACCGCGCCTGGCGCCGCCAAGGTCAGCCAGGCAACTTGATCTTTGGCGCTGTAAGGCCACTTGATCATCCTCAGCATGGCATCGCCCGTTAAACTGGCCGGGTTTATGGATCCCCCATTCGCCACATTGTTGATCAAAGCCCTAGGCAAACTGGCCTGTGGAATTGCCTGAACATGCACCATCTGCACTTCCGACGAACCTTCCCCGCCTCGACCCAATATCACTTCATACTGCAACTGGATCGTGGTGTGGATACTCACGCCGACCAACTCATTACTGACGTTGAACGTCACCGTGCCACCGTCCAGGCCTGGCTGCGTGCCGACTTCAACCGGAACACCATCAGCACCGATCCAGTACAGCGTAATCATGTCGGTCCCACCCTGGTTCATATTGGGGTAGGTCACCAGCACCTGGCATTTGTTCTCGACGGTGATCGGGCTGATAACGACTTCCGGCCCACTGGGCGGCGTCGAATACTTGATTTCCGCATGGGGGAATTCGTTAGGCTGCGTCTGGACCATATGGTGGCGGGTTTCAAACCACACGATATCGGCAGGGTTGTTGGTGTGATTGAAGGTTACCCCGAAGTCAATGGTGAATGGCGTCCACTCTTTCAAACGGCGCAGCCGGCTTACCGGTGTAAACGGAGCAGGCCCATTGTTGACATCCGCTACCGAGACCTCGCGGCCGACATAAGTTTCTTCCAAATAGGCAGCGTCGGTATCCAGGGTGCCTTCATTACGCAACCACATACGCTGATTAATCTCAATATATGGCCAGGGAGCAACTCGGGTCTGGTCAAGGTCATCCAACTTCGGTATCTCGAGAATCGCACTTTCACCGATGCTGTCGATTGTCGCTCCAGGCAAATGACTCAGCGTGAGCAGGTTCAACGTAAGTACCGGCGAGTCGGTGGGAACGCCATTGCGGATAACTTTGAAAGACACGTCAATATCTCGTCCCTGGGGGTGGATATTGAAACCAATTGCAGAGGGCGGAACGATGACCTCGACAAACGTGTCCCCCCGGTTGGCGTCCTTGCTTTCAAAGTGCGTCCCGGCACCCGACAGACCACGCCAGCAGACCTCGACCTGATCGCCGTCCTTGGGGTGCTCGTAGCGACACCGAACGGTAGCCCCCGAAATCGCAACCAAACGGGGATCGAGTTCATCCGGCCCTGTTGTAGCCTCCACCACTTCAGGTGGAAACAACTCGCCCAACGCCCGGCCTATGGTGTAGGCCTTTTCTTCGGACAACTCATCAACACCATATCGCCGGCGCACATAGCTGACACGGAGTGTGCCATCCAGGTTGTCGTCAATCAGCTTTTTGGGGACATCCGCCAGGAAAGGGTTGGAACCAACCGCCAGCACATACTCAATCGTGGTGCTTCCCGTCACCGAGCCCACATACTTGATGATGACTTCATCTCCCGCCCTGAATTCCGCGCGAGCCTCAAAGGTGGCGACACTGCCCACTGTGGCGGGATCAATATTGTTCGTGACATCCGCCTCTTGGATACTCGGCGCAACCAGCGTACGCGCCGGCCGGCCGATCTGGATATATCGACGTTCGGATTCACGTACAGTGACCGGGCCAGTAACCAGGTAATAGACGCGAGTACGGAGCAGGCCTTCAAATCGCGCATATTGCGCGTTTAAAAAATCGCGGAAGCGGGGATGGACACCCGCCGCCCGGTGACTGAACACACGCTCCACGCTACCATCCAGGTGTTCACCCAGAATATTGACTTGCAGATCGTCGCCCGAATTGCCTGGTGCATAGTCAGGCATTGCTACGGTGATAAGACGCAAATCCGGTTCGACAAATGGCCCATGTCGTTGAAGCACGTCAGGCTCGGGCAACGTGTGGCGAACGCCCGCGACCGCATAGACAGTTGGCCGTGAAGGCAACATTTCTCTTTCCCTGACGTAGGAAATTCTCAGCGTACTCTGGATCAATGACCGGACAATCGCATTGCTAATTGAGAAATCGTTGTAGCTGGCCAGCATCACGGGCAGGCGAAAACTGTAGCTGACCTCTTCCCCCTCTGGCGTGTTGCCCATCACCGTCCAGATAAGGTGATCCCCCGCGACGAAGGCCGGATGATTTCTGCGAATGAATACAGACCCGGTAGCCGGCAACCCATGCAATGAGTCGGCGTCCAGAATCAGTAAATCAGGGTCCGCCTCGATAATCTCTGGTTCCTCCAGAAGGGTAGTACTAAGGACGACCTCGACCGGGACCGGCTTGCTCCAGCGATGGCATGGTCCGGATTCATCGAGCACTTCGTCATACAAGTAGAATTGCACGACAAAATGGCCGTCCCCGACGGCGCTCAGAAAATCGGGGGTGATGAGAAAGCTCAGGTCACGCCCGACTTCGCCTGGCAGGATGGGTGAGAGTTCAAAACGGTGGTTGCCCCAGTAAAACATCACCAGATCATTGACACGCATATTGGCCCACGCACGAATAGTGACATCCACACCCCGTGAGGCAACGACGCTGTCAATAATCGTGTGGGAAAGCGTAAAGGTGAGGCCCGTGTGATAAGTGCCATCACAATTCCCTTCCCCACCTGGCAGGGTATCCAGTATCAGGATTCGTTGGCGCTCTGAAGTACTGACCGTACCGGCGCCGACCCGCCGCACCTCTCCATAGACGTCGTCGACAAAATGCAGTAACAAGCTCGACCTGGGAATGACCAGAAAGAATCGTGGGTCGCTTTGATTGGCCAGGGTGACTTTGTCACTGGCCATCAGAATGCCGTTCATCCAAATTATAAATTCGTCACCCGCACGGCATTGAGTCCAGCGCTCGAACGCGTAAGTCAAGCCACGCGTGATATGGCGACGGCCAATACCGTAAGCCACTCCCACCACAGGGATGACCGACATAGGGATCGTGTAGGGAGATTCCAGGTCCTCAACGACCCTGGGTGGATTCGGCGGAGTACGTGGGACGCGCTTTTTTTTTGCCGAGGCGAGCGGTTTTTCCGCCGCTTTCTTGATGGTATCAGTGCCGGCTGGTTCTTCCGTTGATTGTGTTACAACGGTTTTTTTAACGCGGGTGGGTTTGGTCGCCATCGTCAGTCTCCTGGGCAGGGAATCGCCAGGAGAAATCAAACACCTTGGGACGACCCTCGGTAACCTGTGAGAAATGACAGTCCCGACAAGTGGTCGTAAGTCATGCACAAACTTCACACTTTTTCTTACATATTTTTCACGCTTTATTCACATCTGCGGCCGTAGTGTGAAGCCTCATCCGTTACAAACGTTGCACATCAAGCCCGCCGCCCCAGCGGGCTTTTTTTGCCTTGGATTTGACCTAGCCCGATGCCTTGGCGGCGGGGGTTGCCGCTTGTTCGCGGATGGCCCGCTGGGTATCCAGCACCTTGGCCAGCGCGGTTTCCGCTTCCGGGCTCTGCTGCGGCACCCGAATCGCCGCCGACACCAGCGTGATCAACTTAGCCATCACTTCCGCATCCGTGGCCGGGCGACCCAGGCTCATGGAGTTCATCAGCAGGCGCAGTTCAGTGCCGGCCATCACCCCGGAAATCGCCTTGAGCGCAAATTGCAGGCGCACCCCCAGTTCGTTGCGCGGCAGGTCCGGCAAGGCCAGGGCAAAGGCTTCGAAGAAGCGCTGGAACACCGGCTGGTAATGCACCTTGAGGTATTCCTGGATAAACGGCGAAGTATCGCTGTAGACCCGGCCCAGGAAACGAATGAACGAGCGCCCTTCCCCGCTGGCCGGATCGCTGCGCTCCAGGCCCATGGCCGGCGCGAATAGCACACCAAGCAAGGTGTCGCAGTCCAGCGGCCCGTCGGCTTCGGCCTCACAGCGCGCCAGCAATTCCAGGCGCTGCTCGTTGAGCGGTTCCAGGCGTTGCTTGAGCAGGGTCTGCATCAGGGAATCCTTGTCCCCGAAGTGGTAGTTCACGGCAGCCAGGTTGACCTGGGCACGCTCGGTAATCTGCCGCAACAAGACCGCGTCATAACCGTATTTGATGAAGAGAGCCTCTGTCGCATCCAGCAGTCGAGTCTTGGTAACGTTTGGAGCGCTGAGTTTCTTCGCGACCATAAGAGTTCCACGGGGGAAATATTGTTTTAAAAAATAATTTGATTTTTTTATACCGGGGCGGCCAATCGAATGCAAGCAGCGACACTGCGTAATGCTATCAAAAGCCTGTATAAATGGGGCTATCGGGGCGAGTCCAAGGTATTTTCAAAAGGCTGGACCAGCCCACCAACAAGTCATTTCAAAGCGTTAAACCGCTCTACATCCATGGCTAGCGGAGCCGATGGAAGGCGGTTACTATTCAAACAATATTTTAAAAACAAGAAATAAAACCAGTCCGTGACGCGTACCAGACAGCTCCCGAACTTGTTACAAAGATTTACGGGCGCATGGCGGCACCGTCGAGACTGCAGGCGTAGTCATGATGACACAGACCCCCGCGCACCCAGGCTTGATTTCCCTGCAAGGCATCGGCAAACGCTATCAGCTCGCCGGGCAGGAACTGTCCATTCTCAATAATGTGTGCCTGTCCATCGCCAGCGGTGACAGCTGCGGCATCCTGGGTGCGTCCGGCTCCGGCAAAAGTACCCTGCTCAATATCCTGGGCCTGCTCGACTTGCCCAACGGCGGCCAATACCACTTTGCCGGCCACGATATTTTCAGCGCCACGCCCGATGAGCTCGCCGCCCTGCGCAACCAGCAAATCGGTTTCGTGTTCCAGAGCTTCAACCTGCTGCCGCGCCTCAGCGCCGTCGACAACGTCGCCCTGCCCCTGAGCTACCGGGGCATATCACGTCATGAGTCGCTGGAGCGCGCCCTGCACATGCTCGAACAAGTCGGCCTGGCCGAACGCGCTCACCATCGCCCCGCCGACCTCTCCGGCGGCCAGCGCCAACGGGTGGCGATTGCGCGGGCGCTGGTCGGCAAACCCTCAGTGATTCTTGCGGACGAACCCACCGGCAACCTCGACAGCACCACGGCCCAGGAGATCATGGACCTGCTCCTGGCGCTCAACCGCCAACAACAAGTGACGCTGATCATCGTCACCCACGACGCCCACATCGCCGAACGCCTGGAGCGCAAGATCCTGGTGCGCAACGGTACGGTGCATGAGGCCGGGCGCCTATGAGCCTACGGGTCGAACAGAGCTTGAGCCAACTGCTGCATGAAGCCTTCGTCAGCCTGCGCACCTTGGGCAAACGCTCGATCCTGGCCTTGCTGGGCATCGTCATCGGCAGCTCGTCAGTGGTGGCATTGATCAACATCGGCCATAACGCCGCCACCGACGCGGCGATGATCTTCAAGGACATGGGCACCGACACCCTGGTCGCCCAGTTCCCGCCCAAAGGCAACAGCAACGCAGCCATGCGCGCCAGCCTCGACCTTGAGGCGGTGCGCCAGGCAGTGCCAGGCATTGCCCATATCGGCGCGCTCACCTTGTTCAGCGGGCTGCTTGTGTTCCAGGGGCACGCCGTGAACGCCAACTTCGTCGGCATTACGCCCGACATCCAGGACGCCATGCGCCTGGCCGTGCGCGACGGGCGCTTCCTGTCGAGTTTCGACACCAATGAAACCTACGCCGTGATCGGCGACTCGTTGGCCCAGGCCCTCAGCCAACCCGGCAGCCCGTTGAAACTGGGCGACCGCGTACGCATAAACGACTACCTGTTCCTGATCGTCGGCATTTTGCACAGCCAGCCTCGCGCCATGCTGATCCCGGTTCAGGCCAATGAATCGCTGTTCATCCCCGCCGAAGGCATGCGCCGCATCTATGCCACCCCGCAAATCGGCAGCGTGATCATCCGCGCCGCCGCCGGCCAGGATATGGAACGCATTGCGCGCGACGCCGCCACCGCCTTGCAACGCCAACTGGTGGACCACGACGTCGACATCCAGGTGCCCCAGCAAATGATCGATGGCATGACCCGGCAAAGCCGCACCTTTGCTTATCTGTTGCTGGCGTTGGGGGCTATCTCCCTGGTCGGCGGCGGCGTGGGCGTGATGAACGTGATGCTGATGAATGTGTCGGAGCGCCGCCGCGAGATCGGCATCCGCATGGCCTTGGGCGCGCGGCAGCGGGATATCCGCAACCTGTTCCTGCTGGAAGCCGTGACTCTGACGGCCGTCGGCGCACTCTGCGGTGCGGTGCTGGGCATGACTGCCGCCTGGCTCTACGCCTGGCTGTCGGGCTGGGCATTTTCCCTGGCGGTCGCCGCCCTGCCCCTGGGCGTCGGCAGCACCTTGCTGGTGGGGTTATTCTTTGGCATCTACCCGGCGGTCTCGGCCTCAAGGCTGCAGCCAATGGAGGCCTTGCGCGATGAGTAAACGGCTATGTCAATGGCTCGGGCTACTGACACTGGTGAGCTTGCCGGTGATGGCCACCGACGTGGTGATCAACCCTTCGGCCCCCAGCACCACCCGCAGCGGTTACGATCGCGGTGTGTCACTCAAGGCCCAGGTCACCGCCATCACCCTCGGCGATGCGGTGTACCTGGGCCTGCGCAATAACCCGGCGATCCGCAGCGCCTACCTGCAACGGGTGGCGCAGAAGTTCGACTTGCGCGTGGCCGAAGACACCTTCAACCCCAAGCTCACGCTCAACAGCTATTACCGCGCCACCCGGGGTTCGGCGGACAACGCCCGCAACGCCAACCTGGCACCCAATGCAACCTTGCTCGGTGAGTACGGCACCCGGTTGAGCATGAACTGGACCCAACAACTGAACAACGCCGATCGCGCCGGCCGCTACCGCCGTGACGGCCTGGACCTGTCGATCATCCAGCCGCTGATGCGCGGCGCCGGCTGGGACGCCACCACCGCACCGTTGCGCCTGTCGCGCCTGGCGGAACAGGCCAACCGCCTGAACCTCAAGGCCACCGTGGCGCAGACCATCAGCCAGATCATCGCCACTTACCGCGACCTGCTGCGCGCCCAGGAGCAATTGAGCATCGTGCAGGACGCGCTCAAGCGTTCCGGTACGCTGCTGGAGGTGAACAAGGCGTTGATCAGCGCCGGGCGCATGGCCGAATTCGAAATCGTGCAGACCGAAGCCGATATCGCCACCCAACAACTGGGCGTGGAAGAGGCGCAAAACCAGCTCGACACCAGCCGCCTCGCCTTGCTGCGCTTGCTGGCCCTGGACCTGTCCACGCCGATCCGTGCCAGTGAAGCCCTGGAAGCCAAACCGATGAGCATCGACCGGCGCCAGGCGTTCAACCTGGCGCAAACCCAGCAACCGGAATACCTCGCCGCCTTGCTGGGCAGCCAGCAGGCGGACTTGAACCTGGTCATCGCCAAGGACTCCGGGCGCTGGCAGGTCGACCTGGTCGCCGGGGCCAACCAGATACGCGACGCCTACAATAATAGTGACAACGGCAATACCAACCAGCGTACCTGGGACAGCTACGCCGGAGTGCAGGTGCAGATCCCCATCGGCGATATCAGCACGCGCCAGGCCGAAGTGCGGGCGCGGGTGAACGTGGAAGACCAGGAGATTCGTATCGCCGACGCCCGCCAGGAACTGGAGCGCAGCGTCAACGATGTGGTGCGCGACCTCGGTACCCGCTGGCGCCAATATGAAATCTCCCAGCGCGCCGTGGAACTGTCACGACGCAAAATCGAGATCGAACGGGAAAAACTCAGCGCCGGGCGCTCCACCAACTTCCAGGTGCTGAGTTTCGAGACCGACCTGCGCAACGCCGAAAATGCGCAGCTCAACGCCCTGATCGCTTATTTGAACGCCCAGACCCAGCTCGACTTGACCCTGGGCATGACGCTGGAAAGTTGGGAAATCGCCCTCAATGACTACTAACAAGAAGTACCTGATCGGCGCCGTACTGGTGCTGCTCCTGGCCGGTGCCGGGGTGGCGCTGCGCAGCCCGGGCGCCGACGCGCCCGCGCCCACCGAGCAGTGGCTGGCGGTAAAGCCGGACCCGCTGGTGCACCAGATCGGCCTGGTGGGCAAGATCGAGCCTGACACTACCGTCACCCTGACGGCGCCCTTCGACGGCAATGTCCTGGCCAACCTGGTTGAGCAAGGCCAGCGCGTCGAAGCCGGCCAGGTGCTGCTGCGCATGGACCCGGCCACCCTCGAAGTGCAACTGCGCGATGCCCTCTCCCTCCAACTCAAGGCGCGGCGCACCGTGCAGGAAATGCAGGACTGGGACAGCAGCCCCACCGTCAGCCGTGCCCGTCGCAGCCTGCGCACCGCCGAAATGACGGCCGGCAACACCCAGCGCAAACTCACGGAAAGCGAGAACCTGTTCAAGCGCGGCATCATCCCGCGCAACGAGCTCGATGACCTCAAGCAACAGGCCCAACAGCAGCAGTTGGACCTGGTCGCCGCACGCAGCGAATTGCAACAAGCGCTGGACCAAGGCAAGGGCGCCTACCGCCAGATCGCGGACATGGAGTTGACCAACGCCACGGTGAAATACGAGGCCCTGCACACGCTGCTCGACGGCCAGGAGGTCAAGGCACCGTTCTCCGGCATCGTGGTGCCGGCGCCGGGCAGCAACAGTTCACCCCAGGGCGGCAACACCAACAATACCCCGGTGCAGGCGGGCAGCAAGGTCAGCCAGGGCCAGGTGCTGTTCGGCCTGGCCAATATCGAACGGCTGAAAATCGTCGCCAAGGTCTCCGAGCTGGACATCAACCAACTGCACCAGGGCCAGGCGGTGGAAGTGATGGGAGACGGCTTCGATGGCGAGCGGTTGACGGGGTCCGTCAGCGTGGTCAGCGGGTTGGCGATTGCCAGTGATAACCAGGGCAGCGCGCAGTTTCCGGTGACCTTGTCGATTCCCAAGCTGACGCCGCAACAACTGCAGCGTGTGCGCTTGGGGATGAGTGCGCGGTTGACCATCGTGACTTACAACAATGACCAGGCGATGGTGATTCCAAGCCAGGCGATCGAGCCGGACAGGACGGTAGCGTATCGGGCGGCGATGGATAAGCCGGTGGAGCGGGTGACGGTGACCACCGGGCAATCGACTCCGCAAGGTGTGGAGGTGTTCGGGCTCAAGCCTGGATTCGTGAAAATCCCAAAATAAATGAAGATCTACTGTGGGAGGGGGCTTGCTCCCGATAGCGGTGTGTCAGTCACAGAGTTTAATCTGAACCACCGCTATCGGGAGCAAGCTCCCTCCCACACTTTTAGAGCTTTGCCAATTTATAAGCCAACGCTTTAGCCTGAATCGCCACATCCGTCACCGCCGTGCTCTCCCACCACATGCCGCGTAACGGTGGCCCCATGGCGAACAAGCGCCGGCTGACGTGGCCCTGGGCATCCAGTACCGCGCCCGACGCATCCGCCGCAATCCCCAAGGCCAGCGGCCCAGGGCGAATCAATCCGCGCTTGAGCAACTGCTGGGGCAACGGCCGGGCCACGCGGCGCCAGTCGTATTCGATGCCGCTGGAGTTGATCAACGCAGCGCCCGAGACCTGGATTATCCCCTGCTCACCCCGGCGGCGCACCGCAATGGTCACGCGCTCATCCACAGTCACCAAGCCCTTGAACGACGCAGCCTGAATGCGCAACCGCCCCTCGCCTTGCAAGCGCGCCACCAACTGCGCGCTCAATGGCGGCGAGCGGTGGTGATGGCTTTCCCACCAAGGCCGCACGTGCCGCACGAACTGCCGTTTCTCGCGCTCGCTGGCCTGGCTCCACAACCGACCGATATGCGCTCGCACCGTGTCCAACGGGGCTTGCCAATCGATGCCCTCGTGCAGTGCGATCCGGCATTGGCGACGCACCTCGCGCAGCAACTGCCGAGGGCTGCGCAGGCCGGGGTCGGCCGCCAGGAAGTCGACCCAACTCGGCGGCTGCCGGCGCACATGGGGCAGCAGCCCATGGCGCGAGAAAATCTCGATCGGCCCACGATGGCCGGCCTGCTCCAAAGACACCACCGCATCTACCATGGTCAGCCCGGAACCGATGATCAGCACCGGTGCGTGCGGATGGATGTGGCTCATGGCTCGCACGTCCCAAGGGTCCACCGCCGCCGCGTTCAAGCCGCTGGACTCGGTCTGCGGTGTGCGCGCCGCCGGGAACATGCCGGTGGCGAGGACCGCGAACGCACCGCGCAGTTGCCGGCCGTCATCCAGAGTGACCACGGTGGAGGCGTCCTCGACTTGCAGGTCGACCACTTCGGCGCGCACATGCTCCACCGTGGACGCGGACCGCGCCTTGGCTTCGGCCAACCGCTGCTGCGCGTACACGCCGAAAATACCCCGTGGCGGAAATAGCTCGCTGATCGGCACCGCTTGCTCGGCCGACTCCGGCCAGCCACCGGCGCCGATATAGTCAGTGAGCCACTCGGTCAGGTCATCGGGGTTGTCCGGGTCGACGCTCATGCGTGCGGCGTTGCCGTTCAGGGTATGGCCCAGCTCGACCGCGCTGTAGGCCTCACCCCGGCCCAGTTCGGCACGCGGCTCGATCACCCGTATCTGTCGCTGCCCAGGCAGGCGCAACAGTTGCACCGCCAGCATCGTACCGCTCAAGCCGCCGCCGACGATCAGTACATCGGCGTCGCGCAAGGATTCACTCATGCCCATAGGCCCTTATTGTTTGCCCAGATAGATAGCCTGCAGGTCACCCCGCGCCATCAACTCGGTGGCGCTGCCACTCAAGGCTACCCGCCCAGTCTCCAGTACGTAACCCTGGGACGCATAGTTGAGAGCGACATTGATGTTCTGCTCGGCGATCAAAAAACTCACCTGCTGCTCGCGATTGAGCTGCGCGATGATCTCGAAGATCTCTTGTACGATCATAGGCGCCAAACCCATCGACGGCTCGTCAAGCAGTACCAAAGTAGGACGGGTCATCAACGCCCGGCCGATGGCGACCATCTGCTGCTCGCCGCCCGAAGTGAGGCCGGCGCGGGTGTAGCGCTTGGTCTTGAGGCGTGGGAACCAGGTGTAGATGCGCTCCAGGTCGTGCTCCAGGTCCCGCCGGCTCAGGCGCCGCACGAAACCGCCGCTGCGCAGGTTGTCTTCCACCGTCAGTTGGCCGAACACATGGCGACCTTCCAGCACATGCACCATGCCCTGGCGCACACGCCGGCTGGGGTCGATGTCGGCCAGGTCAAGCCCGGCATACTCGATGGCCCCACGGCTGACCTCGGCGCGCTCGGCCCGCACCAGGCCCGAGATGGCCTTGAGCGTGGTGCTCTTGCCCGCGCCATTGGCGCCGAGCAAGGCCACGATGGCGCCTCGGGGCACCTGCAGCGACACCCCGGCCACCGCCAGGATCGCGCCGTCGTAGATCACCTCGATGTCCTTGACGCTTAACAGTGACGGGCTCGCGGGTGCAGCGGCGGGCTGGCTCATGGTTTATTCATCCCCGGTGCAGGTGCGTGGTGTCAGGCCTTTTTCCTTGGCGAACGCGGCGGACTTTTCATCGATCAGCGGGCGCAGCAACGCACGGTCGGCGGCGATCCAGTCGCTGATCAGCGTCCAATGCGCGCCGTCCCATTGCTGCACCCGCGCCGAGCCGCCGCCTTCGTGGTCGCGGCACGACAGCTTGAGGTTCTGCATCAGGCCCAGGTAGCCCATGTCTTTCAAGCGGGCATCGTCGATGTTCAGGTGCTCCAGCCCCCAACGGCCTTCTTCGCCATTGAGCGGGCGCTTGCCGAACCTGGCCTGGGCGGTGCGGATCGCTTCCACGGCCACGGCGGCGTTCACCAGGCCGGAGTTGTAGTAGACGCTGCCGAAGTTGTTCAGGTCCTTGAGGTCGCTGTGGCCCTTGTCGAGGATGAACTGCTTGAGGCGTTTGTGGATGTCGAAATCCGCCCCGGCCGGATACGGCGTGAGGGCCAGGTAACCCTTGGCGGCAGCGCCTGCGGGCAGCACATCTTCGCTGGAACTGGCCCAGATATCGCCGATGATATGGTCGACAGGAAAGCCGAACCGCGCCGCCGTCTTGACCGCCACCGGCGTGGACACGCCCCAGGTGCGCAGGAACACCCAGTCCGGGTTGGCCTGGCGCACCTGGCGCCATTGCGCCGATTGTTCATTGCCCGGGTCGGCGACCGGGATCTGGATGTTTTCAAAGCCATACTTGTCGGCGAGCAGCTTCAACGGGCCGAGCGTTTCGCGCCCATAGGCCGAATCGTGATAGACCGTGGCAATCTTCTTGCCCTTGAGTTTGTCGAAACCGCCTTCGCGCTGGGCAATGTAGTTCACCAGGGTCGACGCCTCGCTGTAGAAGGTCAGCATCACCGGGAAGTTGTAGGGGAACACCGTGCCGTCAGTGGCTTCGGTGCGGCCGTAGCCGAGGGTGATCAGCGGGATCTTGTCCACCTCGGCGCGCTCGCTCAGGGCATACGCCGCGGGTGCGCCGTTGGGCTGGTACACCGCGACCGGCGCACCGTCCAGGCCATGCTTGAAGCGCTCGTAGCACTCGATGCCCTTCTCCGCCGTCCATTCGGTCTCGCACTCCTGCCACACCAGTTTCACCCCGTTGATACCGCCTTCGACCTCGTTGATATAGCGCAGGTAATCGATCATCCCCGCCCATACCTGCACGCCGCTGGAGGCATAGGCACCGACGCGATAGGTCGCCAGGGGAATGAATTGCTGGTCCGCCGAGGCCAGGGCCTGGGGGATGGCGCCAGTCAATGTGGCAAGCGCAAAGGCAGCGCCGGCCAGGGAACGTTTGAAGGTTGCACGCATGGGGATTCTCTTATCGGTTCAGAAACGTAAAGGCCACTGACGCAGCCGGTCGCGCAGGTTGCCCAGCAGGCGAATCAAGCCCTCGGGTTCCTTGATCAGGAACACGATGATCAACACGCCAAAGATGATTTTCTGCAGGTTCTGCAACTGCCCCGCATCCACCGCCCCACCGAACAGCGCCTGCCCGGCATGGCTGAGGAAAATCGGCAGCAGGCTGATAAAGGCCGCCCCGACGAAATTGCCGGCGATGCTGCCCATGCCACCGATAATGATGATGAACAGGATCTGGAACGAACGGTTGATATCGAAGCTGCCGGCACTGGCCGTGCCCAGGTAGGCAAAGGCCCACAATGCCCCGGCGATGCCCAGGTAGAACGAGCTGACGGCGAACGCCAGGCGCTTGTAGCGCGCCACCGCAATGCCGACCACGGCAGCGGCGGTGTCCATGTCGCGGATCGCCATCCAGTTGCGGCCAATTTGGCTACGCACCAGGTTGACGGCGGCCCAGGTCAACAGCAGCACCGTCACCAGCGTCAGCAGGTAGCGGCCCAGCGGCGTATTGAGGTCGTGGCCGAACAGCGCCAGCCTGGGCGCGGAAATAGTCCCGGAGGAGCCGTAGTTGTAGAACCAGGGGAATTTGACGAACAGCCACTCCAGGAAAAACTGCGCGGCCAAGGTGGTGACCATCAGGTAGAAGCCCTTGATTCGCGAGCTGGGCAGACCGAACAGCAGGCCGACCAACGCGCTGATAATCCCACCGCCGAACAGTGCCACCGGCAAGCCCAACTCGGGCAGGCGCAGCAGAAAACCGTAGGTGGCAAATGCACCGACGGCCATGAACCCGGCGGCGCCGACCGAGGTTTGCCCGGTGTAGCCGGTCAACAGGTTCAGGCCCAACCCGGCCAGCGACAGCACCAGAAAGGGAATCAGGATCGCATTGAGCCAATAGTCATTGCCCCACAGCGGCACCACCACAAAGGCCAGTACCAACAGGCCGATCCAGCCCCACGGGAGGCGCCGCTCAGTCAGCAACAGCGGCGCGGTTTCTTGAACAACCGGTATCGACATGGGTTCAGACTCGCTCGATGGCGCGCTCGCCGAACAGGCCGGCGGGGCGGATATACAGGAAGGCCAAGGCCAGTACGTAGGCAAACCACGGCGTGATACCGCCACCGATCCAGGGGCCGATGTACACCTCAGCCAGGTTCTCCGCCGCGCCGACAATCAACCCGCCGACAATTGCCCCACCGATCGAGGTGAAGCCGCCGATAATCAGTACCGGCAGCGCCTTGAGCACCACCAGCGACAAGGAAAACTGCACGCCCTGCCGGGCACCCCAGAGCAACCCGGCGACCAGCCCGACAATGCCCGCCACCGCCCAGACAATCTGCCAGATCCGGTTGAGGTTGATGCCGATGGACAGCGCCGCCGTGGTGTCATCCGCCACCGCGCGCAGCGACACGCCCATGCGGGTTTTGTTGAACAGCAGCGCCAGCACCGTCACCAGCACGACGGCAGCGGCCGCCGCGACCAGGTCGAACTGGCTGAGCATCAGCGGCCCGACGAACAGCGGCACGTCGTCGATACCCAGGTCGAGGGCGCGCACCTGCGAGCCCATCAAGCCCTGGGCCAGGCCCTCGATAATGAACGACAGGCCCAAGGTGGCCATGAACAGGGTGATCTGCGAACGGTTCACCAGCGGTCGCAGCACCAGGCGCTCGATCAGCCAGGCGCCGACGACCATCACCAGCACCGTCAACAGCAATGCCAGGGCAAACGGCACGCCCTGATCGTGCAGGCTGACGAAGGTCAGCGCGGCAAACAGCAGCATCGCGCCCTGGGCGAAGTTGAACACGCCGCTGGCCTTGTAGATCAGCACAAAGCCAATGGCGACCAGCGAGTACATCGTGCCGGCGAGCAGGCCGCCGAGCAGGGTTTCGAAGAAGAACGTCATCAGTGTGCAACTCCCAGGTAGGCCGCGATCACGTCAGGGTCAGCCTGCACCTGGGCCGGTGTGCCGTCGCCGACCTTGCGGCCGTAGTCGAGCACCACCACATGGTCAGACAGGCCCATGACCACGCCGATGTCATGTTCGATCAACACCACGGTGGTGCCGAGGTCGCGGTTCACATCGGCAACGAAGCGCGCCATCTCGCGTTTTTCCTCGGCATTCATACCGGCCATGGGTTCGTCGAGCAGCAGCAGGCTAGGCCCGGCGATCAACGCCCGGCCCAGCTCCACGCGCTTTTGCAGGCCGTAGGAGAGGTTGCCCACCAGCACCTCGCGATGGGCTTGCAGGTCAAGGAACTCGAGGATGCCCTGGGCGCGCAGCCGGAACGCCTCGGCCTCACGTCGTGCGCGGGGCAGGCTCAGGGCTTGTTCGATAAAGGTACTGCGCATGTGCCGCGACAGGCCGGTGAGCAGGTTGTCGAGCACGCTCATCTTCTTGAACAGCGCATTGTTCTGGAAGGTGCGGCCAATGCCCCGGCGGGCTGCATCCAGGGGATCGATACGGTGAAAGGCGTGTTGCTCAAAGACGATTTCACCGGCATCGAAGCGATATACGCCGTTGAGCACATTGAGCAGCGAGCTTTTACCGGCACCGTTGGGCCCGATCAGCGCACAGATCTCGCCGCGTTGCACAGCAAAGGACAAGGCGTTGATGGCCTTGACGCCTTTGAACGACAGCGAGACATCGCGTACCTGCAATATGGCCTGGCTCATGCAATCTCCCGCTTGAATTCAGCCAGCCATGTCGGCTCGACGCTGGTTTTGAGGGGTTGCCAGATATAGGCCAGGCGCTGGAAACCAAGCAGCCTGCGCACGCGGTTTTTCAACACACGGCGCAGGCCGCTGTGCGGATGCGCGATAGCCCACTCGCACAGGCGTCGACGCCAGGTGCCGAGGGGAGCCAGACGGCTTTCGATCTCGTCGGCCAGGTGTTGCAAACGCGCAGGCGACAGCAGCAAGCCGGTGGGCGCCACTTCGCGGCGATCACGGCGGGCCGAAGCCGGGCTTTCCGGGAAGGCCAGGCCATGGCCGCTGCTTAGCCAGTGTTCCAGCACCACGGCGAGCCCCCCTGGCCAGTCGGTGCCCTCCTCGCTCCACAGCACGGTTTCACTCGTCGGTTGCCACCAGCGCTGCACGTGTTGCGCCGGGTCGACCGGGCCAAGCAATTGAGCGAAATCCAAGCGTTGGGTGGACGACCAATGTCGCGCCTGCCGACGACTGTGCACATAGCCATGGGTAGGACGGATACGCCACAGTTGTTGCTGCAACACCTCGGGAGCCAGGTCATCGGCGATGGACAGCACCGACGCGCCGACAGACTGGGCCGCCAACGCCAGCAGCAACAGGTTGGGCTCAAAAGCACCGCTGAGAGCCAGCCGCGACTGCTCACCGAAACCCTGTTGGCGCAAGCCGTCGGCCAGGCGCTCGACATCGCGCAAGGCATCGATCCAGCGCCAGGCATACCACTGGCCCTGGCGCTTGTGACGCAGGGCGGTTTGCAGCGGAGTGACCTGCGCCCAGTGCTGCAGTTGTTCCAGGGCGTGGGGCAAATGACCGAGCCATTCGGCAGGCCATTCCAGGGCCAGCGGGCGTTTGAGTTCGTGCACGCTCATAGGGACTACTCCTATTAGTGGTTAAGCGTGCGGTGGTCCGCTGGCTGAAGGTCAAGGTGGGTGGTGTCAGGTAACTATCTGTTGCTGACCCACCGCTATCGGGAGCAAGCCCCCTCCCACCCTTGGTTTGTATAAGCCCGATAAATCGCGATAGCCGGCGCCGGGATGGTTCGGCGCCAACCGCGCGCCTTCGCCAAACAACTTCTCGCGCAAGGTGCCTTGGGCATATTCGGTCTTGTACACGCCGCGCTTCTGCAACTCCGGCACGAGCAGGTCGACGGCGTCGATAAAGGTTTCGTGGGTCAGCGCATAGGCCAGGTTGAAACCGTCTACGTCGGTCTCTTCGACCCATTCCTGCAGCAGGTCGGCGACGGTTTGCGGGCCGCCGACGAACAGCGGGCCAAACCCCCCGATGCCGACCCAGTCCGCCAGTTCATGGGGCGTCCAGACCTTGTCCGGATCGGCCGTGGAGAACGCTTCCACCGCCGATTGAATCGCGTTGGTGTGCACATGCTTGAGCGGCTCATCCGGTTTGAATTGGCTGAAATCGATACCGGTCCAACCGGAGATCAGCGCCATCGCGCCTTCGTAGCTGACATAGGTTTTGTATTCATCGAACTTGGCTTTGGCCTTCGCATCGGTCTCGCCGACGATCACCGTCTGCAGATTGAAAATCAGGATTTTCTTCGGATCACGCCCCGCTTCGGCGGCGCGGCGGCGGATGTCGGCGACGGTCTTTTTCAGCAGCACCTTGGACGGCGCGGCCACGAACACGCATTCGGCCTGCTCGGCGGCGAACTGCTTGCCACGGCTGGATGCACCGGCCTGGTAGAGCACAGGCGTGCGCTGTGGCGAGGGTTCGCACAGGTGAATACCGGGCACCTGGAAGTGCTTGCCGACATGGCGGATCTCGTGGATTTTGCTCGGGTCGCTGAAAATCCGCCGCTCGCGGTCACGCAGTACGGCGCCCTCCTCCCAACTGCCTTCCCAGAGTTTGTAGCAAACCTGCAGGTATTCTTCGGCGTAGTCGTAGCGTGCATCGTGTTCGGTCTGGGCTTTCTGGCCGAGGTTCTTGGCACCGCTTTCCAGATAGGAGGTGACGATGTTCCAGCCGATACGGCCCTTGGTCAGATGATCGAGGGTCGAAAGCCGGCGAGCAAACGGATACGGGTGCTCGAACGACAGCGAGGCGGTCAGGCCAAAACCCAGGTGCTCGGTGACCAGCGCCATCGGCGCGATCAGCGACAACGGGTCGTTGACCGGCACCTGCGCCGCTTGGCGGATCGCCGCGTCGCCGTTGCCGTTGTAAACATCGTAGATACCCAGCACGTCGGCGATAAACAGGCCGTCGAACTTGCCACGCTCGAGGATTTTCGCAAGGTCGGTCCAGTACTCCAGGTCCTTGTACTGCCACGAGCGGTCCCGAGGGTGCGCCCACAGGCCGGGGGATTGGTGACCCACACAGTTCATGTCGAAGGCATTCAAGCGAATTTCCCGGGCCATCAATGCACTCCGTTGAGGTGGAAATTGCCGACCACCTGATATTTCCAGCGCAGCGGGTCATCGAGGGTCGATGGCAAGGCGGTGCGCTGGCCGGTCAGTTCGAATTCAGCGTTGCTGGCGGCAATCAGGGCTTCGGCGGCGGCGATTTGCGCTTCGGTCAACGCGACCGGGCTGGGATGGGTTTCGGCGCGTTCAAGCAAGGCCGCGGCGACATCGACGCGGATCTGCAAATCACCGAAGCGGCTGATCACGTAAGGGTCATCGCTTTTCTCGACATGGCGTCGGGTGCTTTCGAGCAATTGCCGCGCTTGATTCAGAACGGGGTTCGGTGCAGTCATGGGTAGGCTCCTCAGTTCCAGGCGTGGCGGGCAGGCTTCACGCCGTTAAGCACAAAATTGCCGATCAGGTGGTATTTCCAGCGGGCCGGGTCGTGCAGGGTATGGGTGCGTGCATTGCGCCAGAAGCGGTCGAGGTTGTGCTTGGCGGTGACCGAGCGGGTGCCGGCCAGTTCGAAGAGTTTGCTGCTGGCGAGCAATGCGGTTTCGGCGGACAGGACCTTGGCCTGGGCAACCACCAGCGAGGCATTGGCTACGGTGTCTTCATTCGGTTCGGCCAGGGCCAGGTCGACCGCGATACCGGCCTTGGCGAGGATCGCTTCGGTACCATGCACACGCCACTGCAGGTCGCCGATGGCGGCGATGGTGAACGGGTCTTGCCAGCCGTGGTCCTGCTGGCTGTCGATCCATGGGCGCGCCTGGCGTGCGTAGATTTTGGCTTGTTCAAGGGCGCCCAGGGCAATGCCGGTGTCGACGGCGGCCTGGATGATCTGCGAGATCGGGCCGCTGGCGGTGGGTTGGTCGAACGCCTGGTGTGCGGGGATCACCGCGCTCAAGGGCACACTCACGCCATCGAGGGTCACGCCGCCGCTGGCGGTGGTGCGCTGGCCAAAGCCGTCCCAATTGTCGATGACGCTCAGGCCCGGTGCATCACGTTCGATAAGCGCAATAAACGCCTGGCCGTTTTCGTCATTGCCGACGGTGGGCACCAGGTGCGCAAACAGTGCGCCGGTGCAATAGAACTTCTCGCCATTGATTTGCGCGCGGTCGCCGTGGAAACGGATCTGGGTATCGAAAGTGCCGGCATTTTTGCTCTTGGCTTCGGAGAAAGCATTGCCGAAGCGGTAGCCCGCCAGGACCTTGCCGAAGTAATGCCGCTTTTGCTCCTCTGTCGCCGTTTGCACCAGGATATCCACCACGCCCAGGTGGTTCTGCGGGATCTGCCCCAGTGACGGGTCGGCGGCGGAGATCAACTTGATCACTTCGGCCACGGTCACATAGGACACTTCGGCGCCACCGTAGGCTTTAGGCACGGTGATGCCCCACAGGCCGCTGGCAGAGAACTCGTCGAGTTCGGCCACCGGCAAGCGACGCTCACGGTCGCGCGCGCTGGCGTCAACGGCAAAACGTGCGGCCAGGCGCGTCGCCACCTCGATGGCTTCGGCGTCCGAGCGAATGATATGGGCAGGGTGTTGAGGGTGGGCTGACATGGGCCGACTCCAGGCTCCGATGGGATGACCTGTGCAATTGCAGGAGTCGTGCCTGAATTTAATCGCCAATAAAATCAGTAGCTTGCTAGCAAATCAGCGCTATGGGGGCGTGTTTCAAACCAGCAAAGTGCCCAGGCACTGTTGCCTGGCGAACAGTTAGATCACCACGGTCCGAACGAAGCACACGGCCACATCACCCTCATTGCGATAGTGGTGGGACTGGCGGCTGGCGAACATGTAGAACTCGCCTGCGGCAACGTGCTTTTCTTCGTCATCCAGAATCAGGGTCAAGGCCCCTTCATACACAAACAGTTGCACGCTCCAGCCTTCCGGGTCCGGTTCGGGGCTGTAGCGGTCACCGGGCTCCAGGCGCATCTCCCACAATTCGACTTCGCGCCGGGCGTTGGCCCTGGCCAGCAGCACGGCCTTGCTGCCGGGGATATCGCCGGCCCAGGCCAACTCGTTGATGCGGCTGTGGTCGCCCGCATCCGGCGCCTGGATCAGGTCGCTGAACGCCACCTCCAGCGCTTCGGCGACACGGTCCAGGGTCGACAGGCTGACATTCTTCTCCCCCGCCTCGATGGCCACCAGCATGCGCCGGCTGACCCCGGACTTTTCCGCGAGCGCGGTCTGGCTCAGGTCGGCGGCGTGGCGCAGGCGACGAACGTTTTGGCTGACGTGTTGCAGGACCGAAGCCCGTTGCGGATTTTCTTTGTGCACTATATTGCTCAATTGGTAGGTGTGCGCAGTATACTGCCCAGCGTGCGGCGCATTGTGCGGTCCGTGCCTTTCCCTTGCAAGACCGAGCCGCCATGACCTCCTCGAACGTTTCCCCGCGTTTCAACCGTTTCAGCAAAGCCGAATGCATCCTGGTGCTGATCACCATGATCTGGGGCGGCACCTTTTTGCTGGTGCAGCATGCCATGACCGTCAGCGGTCCGATGTTTTTCGTGGGGTTGCGATTTGCGGCGGCGGCGCTCGTGGTCGGTTTCTTCTCATTGCGTACGCTGAGCGAGCTGACCCTGTTTGAATTGAAGGCCGGCGCCTTCATCGGCACCTCGATCATGTTCGGCTATGGCATGCAGACCATCGGTTTGCAGACCATCCCCAGCAGCCAGTCGGCCTTTATCACGGCGCTGTATGTGCCCTGCGTGCCATTGTTGCAGTGGCTGGTGCTCGGTCGGCGTCCAGGGCTGATGCCGAGCATCGGCATCATGCTGGCGTTTACCGGGTTGATGCTGCTGACAGGCCCCAGCGGCGCCTCGCTCAACTTCAGCCCCGGTGAGATCGCCACGCTGATCTGTGCAATCGCGGTGGCAGCGGAAATCATCCTCATCGGCGCCTATGCCGGGCAGGTGGATGTGCGTCGCGTCACCGTCGTGCAACTGGCCACGGCGTCGCTGTTGTCGTTTCTGATGGTGGTGCCGATGGGTGAAGCGCTGCCCGAGTTCTCGTGGCTGCTGCTGTTCAGTGCCGTCGGCCTGGGCTTGACCAGTGCGATCATCCAGGTGGCAATGAACTGGGCGCAACAGAGTGTTTCGCCAACCCGCGCCACCTTGATCTATGCCGGTGAGCCGGTGTGGGCCGGCGTGATCGGGCGCATCGCCGGGGAGCGCTTTCCGCCGATTGCCATGTTGGGGGCGGCATTGATTGTGGTGGCGGTGATCGTCAGTGAGTTGAAGACCAAGGGGCAAAAGGCCATCGACCTGGCAGATGAAAGGGAACAGGAGCAGCAGGGCTAAGGTCCGACACAATGCCAAATGGGAGTTTTCGGCCTACCTTGTAGGATCCTGCCACATGTTGCCGTTTGGTGATCACGAAAGCGGCACGTATGATGCATCTCAAACTCCCGCAGATTAGAAGCCTATGTCCCTGATAGTTCTACTGCTTCTGCCGTTCCTTGGCAGCTGTCTGGCGGCCTTGCTGCCGCACAATGCACGTAACACCGAATCCCTGCTGGCCGGCCTGGTGGCGCTGGTCGGCACTGTTCAAGTAGCCCTGCTCTACCCCCTGATCGCCCATGGTGGCGTGATTCACGAAGAATTCATGTGGTTGCCCAGCCTCGGGCTGAACTTCGTCTTGCGCATGGACGGGTTCGCCTGGCTGTTCTCGATGCTGGTGCTGGGCATCGGCACGCTGGTGTCGCTGTATGCGCGCTATTACATGTCGCCGGATGACCCGGTACCGCGCTTCTTCGCGTTTTTCCTGGCGTTCATGGGCGCCATGCTCGGGCTGGTGATTTCCGGCAACCTGATCCAGATCGTGTTCTTCTGGGAACTGACCAGCCTGTTCTCGTTCCTGCTGATCGGCTACTGGCACCATCGGGCGGATGCGCGCCGTGGCGCCTATATGGCCTTGATGGTCACCGGCGCCGGTGGCCTGTGCCTGTTGGCGGGTGTGATGCTGCTGGGGCATATCGTCGGCAGCTATGACCTGGACCAGGTATTGGCGGCGGGCGATCAGATCCGTGCGCATTCGCTCTACCCGGTCATGCTGGCGCTGGTGCTGGTCGGCGCGCTGAGCAAAAGCGCGCAATTCCCCTTCCATTTCTGGCTGCCCCACGCAATGGCGGCCCCCACGCCGGTATCGGCCTACCTGCACTCGGCGACGATGGTGAAGGCCGGCGTGTTCCTGCTGGCCCGCCTGTGGCCGTCGCTGTCCGGCAGCGAAGAATGGTTCTGGATCGTCGGCGGTGCCGGCGCTCTCACCCTCCTCCTCGGCGCGTACTGCGCCATGTTCCAGAATGACCTCAAGGGCCTGCTGGCCTACTCCACCATCAGCCACCTCGGGCTGATCACCCTGCTGCTGGGCCTCAACAGCCCGTTGGCGGCCGTCGCCGCGGTCTTCCATATCCTCAACCATGCGACGTTCAAGGCTTCGTTGTTCATGGCGGCGGGGATCATCGACCACGAAAGCGGCACTCGTGACATTCGCAAGCTCAGTGGCCTGGTCCGTCTGATCCCGTTTACCGCGACCCTGGCCATGGTGGCCAGCGCCTCCATGGCCGGCGTACCGTTGCTTAACGGCTTCCTGTCCAAAGAGATGTTCTTCGCCGAAACGGTGTTTATCTCGGCGACCCGGTGGGTGGAGATCGCCCTGCCGGCGATCGCGACCATTGCCGGCACCTTCAGCGTGGCCTACGCCCTGCGTTTTACCGTCGACGTGTTCTTTGGCCCGCCCGCGACGGACCTGCCCCACACTCCCCACGAGCCACCGCGCTGGATGCGTGCACCGGTGGAGTTGCTGGTGTTTACCTGCCTGCTGGTGGGGATTTTCCCGGCTCAAGTGGTCGGTTCGATCCTGGCCGCGGCCGCCTTGCCGGTGGTCGGCGGCGTGCTGCCGCAATACAGCCTGGCCATCTGGCACGGCTGGAACGCACCGATGATCATGAGCCTGGTGGCCATGACCGGCGGCGTGGTGCTGTACCTGCTGCTGCGCAAGCAGCTCAAGCGCGGCCGCTTCGCGTACCCGCCGATCATCAGCTACTTCAATGGCAAGCGCATGTTCGAACGCAGCCTGGTGGTGATGATGCGCGGCGTGCGCAAGATCGAGAAACGCATCAGCACCAAGCGCCTGCAGACCCAGCTGTTCCTGTTGGTACTGGTGGCGGTGATCGGCGGCATGATCCCGATGCTCAACAGCGGCCTCAGCTGGGGTGACCGGCCGAAGATCCCGGGCTCCATCGTGTTCGTCACCCTGTGGTTGCTGGCGATCGCCTGTGCCCTGGGCGCCGCCTGGCAAGCCAAGTACCACCGGCTGGCAGCCCTGACCATGGTCAGCGTGTGCGGCATGGTGACCTGCGTCACGTTCGTGTGGTTCTCGGCGCCGGACCTGGCGCTGACGCAACTGGCGGTCGAGGTGGTCACTACGGTGCTGATCCTGCTGGGCCTGCGCTGGCTGCCACGGCGGATCGAAGAGGTCTCGCCACTGCCCAGCTCGTTGCGCAAGGCCCGCATCCGCCGCGTGCGGGACTTCCTGCTGTCCACCGTGGTCGGTGGCGGCATGGCGCTGTTGTCGTATGCGATGCTGACACGCCAGACGCCCAACGATATTTCCTCGTTCTACCTCAGTCGTGCCTTGCCCGAAGGCGGCGGCAGCAATGTGGTGAACGTGATGCTCGTCGACTTCCGCGGCTTCGACACCCTCGGTGAAATCACCGTGCTCGGCGCCGTGGCGTTGACCGTGTATGCCCTGCTGCGCCGCTTCCGGCCGTCGAAAGAAAGCATGGAGTTGCCACCGCAACAGCGCCAACTGGCACCGGACGTGGCCACCGACCTGGTCAACCCGCGCCAGGCCAGCGATACCGCCCTGGGCTTCATGATGGTGCCCGCAGTACTGGTACGCCTGCTGCTGCCGATTGCGCTGGTGGTGTCGTTCTACCTGTTCATGCGCGGCCACAACCAGCCCGGCGGTGGTTTTGTCGCCGGCCTGGTGATGTCGGTGGCGTTCATTCTGCAATACATGGTGGCCGGCACCCAGTGGGTCGAGGCGCAGATGAGCCTGCGGCCGATGCGCTGGATGGGCTTTGGCCTGCTCTCGGCGACACTGACCGGGCTCGGTGCGCTGTTTGTCGGTTACCCGTTCCTGACCACGCATACCTGGCATTTCAGCCTGCCGTTGCTGGGCGATATTCACGTAGCCAGTGCGCTGTTCTTCGACGTCGGCGTTTACGCCATGGTCGTTGGCTCCACGCTGCTGATGCTCACCGCCCTCGGCCACCAGTCGGTACGCGCGCATAAACCGAGCAACCAGGCCAAAGTGGTTGCCGCAACAGAAGGAGCCGCCTGATGGAAGAAGTCATCGCAATCGCCATTGGGGTCCTGGCGGCCTCTGGTGTGTGGTTGATCCTGCGGCCACGGACGTTCCAGGTCGTGATGGGCCTGTGCCTGCTGTCCTACGGGGTGAACCTGTTCATTTTCAGCATGGGCAGCCTGTTTATCGGCAAGGAGCCGATCATCAAGGACGGCGTACCGCAAGACCTGCTCCACTATACCGACCCCCTGCCCCAGGCCCTGGTGCTGACGGCAATCGTGATCAGCTTCGCCATGACCGCGTTGTTCCTGGTGGTGTTGCTGGCGTCCCGGGGCTTGACCGGAACCGACCATGTGGACGGCCGGGAGCCCAAGCAATGATGTGGATGAACCAACTGATCATCGCACCGATCCTGCTGCCGTTGCTGACCGCCGCACTGATGCTGATGCTCGGTGAAAAACGCCGCCCGCTGAAAGCCAGGATCAATCTGGTCTCCAGCATGATCGGCCTGGGCATTGCGATCCTGCTCCTGTACTGGACACAAAAAGGCGGCCCCGGCTCGATTGGCGTGTACCTGCCGGGCAACTGGCAGGTGCCGTTCGGTATCGTGCTGGTGGTGGATCAACTGTCGGCCTTGATGCTGGTGCTCACCGGCATCATCGGCGTCAGTGCGCTGTTGTTCGCGATGGCGCGCTGGGACCGCGCGGGCACCAGTTTCCATGCGCTGTTCCAGATCCAGATGATGGGCCTATACGGTGCCTTCCTGACCGCCGACCTGTTTAACCTGTTCGTGTTTTTCGAGGTGCTGCTGGCGGCCTCCTATGGCTTGATGCTGCACGGCTCGGGCCGGGCGCGGGTGTCGGCGGGGCTGCATTACATCTCGATCAACCTGGTGGCGTCGTCACTGTTCCTGATCGGCGCGGCGATGATCTACGGCGTCACCGGCACCCTGAATTTTGCCGACCTGGCGTTGAAAATCCCGCTGGTGCCCGAAGCCGATCGCGGCCTGTTGCACGCCGGTGCGGCGATCCTCGCCACGGCGTTCCTGGCCAAGGCCGGCATGTGGCCGTTGAATTTCTGGCTGGCGCCCGCCTACTCCTCGGCCAGTGCGCCGGTGGCGGCGATGTTTGCGATCATGACCAAGGTCGGCGTGTACACCGTGCTGCGCCTGTGGACGCTGCTGTTTTCCGGCCAGGCCGGTGCCTCGGCCTTGTTTGGCGGAGATTGGCTGGTGTACGGCGGTATGGCGACCATCATCGGCGCGGCACTGGCGATGGTGGCAGCGCAGCGGCTGGAGCGCATGGCGAGCTTGAGCATCCTGGTGTCGGCGGGGATTTTGCTGTCGGCGGTCGGTTTTGCCCAGCCGAGCCTGATTGCGGGTGCGCTGTTCTACCTGGTCAGCTCGACGTTGGCGTTGAGTGCGCTGTTCCTGCTGGCTGAATTGATCGAGCGTTCGCGTTCGGCCAACGACCTGCCGCTGGATGAAGAGATTGATGCGCTGCCAAAACCCATGGAGTCCCTGCACCCGCGTCCGGGTGTGAACCTCGACGATGAGCAACAGGCGGTCGTCGGCCAGGTGATTCCCTGGACCATGGCGTTCCTCGGCCTCAGCTTTATTGCCTGTGCGCTGCTGATCATCGGCATGCCGCCGCTGTCCGGGTTTATCGGCAAGCTGAGCCTGCTCAGTGCGCTGGTCAATCCGCTCGGGTTGGGCGTCAGCGTTGACCAACCGATCCGCCCGGCGGCCTGGGGCCTTGTAGCGCTGCTGATCCTCTCGGGCCTGGCCTCGTTGATCGCCTTCGCACGCCTGGGCATCCAACGCTTCTGGACCCCGGAAGAGCGCCCATCGCCGCTCCTGCGTCGCTACGAGTGCGTGCCGATCTTCCTGCTGCTCGGCTTGAGCATCCTGCTGACATTCAAGGCCGAACCCTTGCTGCACTACACCCAGGACACGGCCGTCAGCCTGAACAACCCGGAACATTACGTGATGGCGGTGCTGGCCACACGCCCGGTACCAAGCCCTGAAGCCAAGGCTGCCGCGCTGGAGGTGCAACCATGAAGCGCCTGCTCCCCGCCCCGTGGCTGTCGCTGGCACTGTGGCTGTTGTGGCTGGTGCTGAACCTGTCGGTCAGCCCCGGCAACCTGCTGCTGGGCGCACTGCTGGGCTTCCTTGCGCCGCTGATGATGGCGCCGTTGCGCCCGCTGCCGGTGCGGATCCGCCGCCCCGGGGTGATCATTCGCCTGTTCTTCCTGGTCGGCCGCGATGTGGTCATCTCCAACCTGCAAGTGGCCTGGGGCGTGCTGACCTGCGGCTCACGCCCACCGCGCTCGCGCTTCATCAAGATCCCCCTGGACCTGCGCGACCCGAACGGCCTGGCCGCGCTGTCGATGATCACCACCGTGGTGCCCGGCACGATCTGGTCGGAACTGGCGCTGGACCGCAGCATCCTGCTGCTGCATGTATTCGACCTGGAGGATGAAGCGCCGTTTATCGAGCACTTCAAGACCACTTACGAACGGCCCCTGATGGAGATCTTCGAATGAGCGCCCTGCTCTCCAATGCGATCCTGTTCAGCCTGTTCCTGTTCTCGCTGGCCATGGTGCTGACGCTGATCCGCCTGTTCAAAGGCCCATCGGCCCAGGACCGGGTACTGGCGCTGGACTACCTGTACATCCTGGCGATGCTGATGATGCTGGTGCTGGGTATTCGGTATGCCAGCGACACCTACTTTGAAGCCGCGCTGCTGATCGCGCTGTTCGGCTTTGTCGGTTCGTTTGCCCTGGCGAAATTCCTGCTGCGTGGGGAGGTGATTGAATGATGCCGTTATGGGTGGAAGTGATCGTCGCGGGGCTGCTGGTGCTCAGCAGTCTGTTTGCGTTGATCGGTGCAGTCGGCTTGTTGCGGCTGAAGGACTTTTTCCAACGCATGCACCCGCCGGCACTGGCTTCGACGCTGGGCGCGTGGTGTGTGGCGCTGGCATCGATTATCTACTTTTCGGTGCTCAAGTCCGGGCCGGTGCTGCATGGCTGGTTGATCCCGATCCTGCTGTCGATCACGGTGCCTGTGACCACGCTGTTACTGGCCCGCACCGCACTGTTCCGCAAGCGCATGGCCGGTGACGACGTACCGGCCGAAGTCAGCAGCCGCCGCTGATTCAACGAGCGAACAGGGAAAAACATGTGGGGCGGTGCGACGATTCGATTTGCTCCCGATAGCGGTGGATCAGTCAGCAGTCGGGGGCAAGCCCTAATGCCAGTCAGTTAAATGGTGGGTGTAGAACACATCATCTGTAGTGAGCGGGCTTGCACCCGCGCTGGGTGGCAAAGCCGCCCCAAATCCAGTCACCGCGATCTTCCTGAAACACCACGGCGTCCTTGTTGGGGC
>NZ_QODI01000015.1:0-179856 GCF_009935975.1 Pseudomonas sp. Q1
AGGTGCCTGGGTTTGGGGCGGCTGCGCCACCCAGCGCGGGGCAAGCCCGCTCACTACAGATGATGTGTTCTACATCCGCCATTTAACTGACTGGCATTAGGGCTTGCTCCCTACCGCATCATGTCAGAGGCCCTTGAGGTCGCGCTCTTCAATCGGCCGGCTCTGGCGCATGCGCTTGCCGCCCAGCACGATCCAGTCGATCAAGCGATACAGGCACTCCAAGCCGAACGACAACAACATCGCCCCACCCAGCCCCCAGCCCATGGCTTCGGGCGTGAGCAGGATCTGGTAGCTGTAGCCGTTCCAGGTTTCCCGACGAATGTCCGGGTCGGCGGCCACCGCCACTTGCAGGGCGCGGATATACCACGGGCCTTGCATGGCCTGGAATTGCTTGTCCAACGCCACCTGGCGGTCGAGCAAGGTACCCAGACTGTTGGCATCGCTGCGGAACACCGGGTCGTCGCTGGCGCGGTAATGCGCCACCAATGCCTGCAAGTCGCCGTTGAAGAACTGTTGCGCGGTGGCATCGAAGCCACGCAGGCCGGTCTGGGCTTCGATCAAGTGAGCTTCGACGCGCTTGGCATAGTCGTTGATAAACCCCGGTACTTGCACACCGACCAGCAAGCCAATGGCAAACAGTACCAACCGCAGATAACTGAGCAACATGGTCGATATCCTTACTCGGTGACACCCTGGCTGACGCATTCACCGCGTCGCCACAGGCTCCATTGGCCCGGTTCGTAGCGGGTCCAGTTTTCGTTGTCGGTCAAAGGTTCGGTGGCGATGACCGTGACCACGTCATCGGGCGTGGTTTCGGCCTGAAAATCGACGATCACGTCGACATCCTTCAAGCGCGCCGGGCCGAAAGGGGCGCGCCGGGTGATCTGTGCCAGTTTGGTCGAGCAGTAGCAAAACAGCCAGTCGCCGTCACTGAGCAGGCAGTTGAACACGCCTTTGCTGCGGTATTCGGCACAAGCGGCGATCAGGTCAGGCAAGACCTGTTCGATCTCCACAGGTTCGGGGAAGGCCTCACGCACGCGGTTGAGCAAGTCGCAGAATGCCGCTTCGCTGTCGGTATCGCCCACCGGCCGGTAGAACGTGGCGCGGGGGTTGAAGTCCGCCAGCTGGCCGTTGTGCGCAAAACACCAGTTGCGCCCCCACAGTTCGCGCACGAACGGGTGGGTATTGGACAGGCACACCTTGCCCACGTTGGCCTGGCGGATATGACCAATCACCACTTCACTTTTGATGGGATAACGCTGCACCAGCAAGGCGACTTCCGACTCACTGCTGGCAGCCGGGTCCTGGAACAGGCGCAGGCCACGGCCTTCATAGAAAGCAATGCCCCAGCCATCACGGTGGGGGCCGGTGCGTCCGCCGCGCTGCATCAGCCCGGTAAAACTGAATACGATATCGGTGGGGACGTTGGCACTCATGCCCATCAATTCACACATGCCAGGGCTCTCGCTGCAGGGCGGACGACGTCAAAGGCGCGGCTCGACCCGTACACCACTGACCGGTGCCGGGCGGCGCAAGGGTTCCTCGTCGTCCTGCTCGGCGGCCAACGCGGCATCGACCGCCGCCTTGCGCTCGCGACGGGCATTGGCGGCGCGCTCGATGGGCCAGCGGATCAACACAAACACGAGATACACGGCAAACGCGATCATCGTGTACATGAACAGATCGGAAATGGCCCGCCAGGCGTTATTGCCGACCTTGAGCACCAGGTCCATGGCGGTGATGGCTACCGCCGGGGCGAACTGGGTCTTGACCGGGTCGACGATGGTCGGGCTGAACAGCAACACGGCCATCAGCAATTGCAGCGGCTCGCGCAGCCAACGCCAGATCCAGCGGGTCAGGCGCCACCATACCAACAGGCAGCCCAAAGCGGCGAAGGCGTAAAGGCCCCAAGCGATCAGATAGTCGTTCTCGGTCATGGTGTCCATGGCAAGGTAGGCAAACAGGCGGCTATGATAACGGCTTTTGCGCGTCTCGGCTGCAATGCCTGCGACCCTGCGCCAGACGGAGAGTATTCCATGCCTATAGCGACCGCCCCGATTGCCCGCAAGGGTCAAGGCCCAGACCCTTACGCCTGGCTGCAAGAGCGTGACAACCCCGAAGTACTTGATTACCTCAGGGCTGAAAACGCCTGGCAGGAAGCACAGCTCGCCGACCAGAAAGCCCTGCGCGAAACCCTGTTCGAAGAAATCAAGGGGCGCATCCTGGAAACCGACCTGTCCCTGCCCTCGCCCTGGGGACCGTACCTGTATTACACACGGACCACCGCGGGTGACGAATACGCTCGCCACTATCGCTGCCGCCGCCCGGCGGATGACAGCCACCAAGTGGATGAGAGCAGCGAAGAGCTGCTGCTTGACCCCAACGCGCTGGCCAAGGGTGGTTTCTTCTCCCTCGGCGCCTTCAGTATCAGCCCGGACCATCAGCGCCTGGCCTACAGCGTGGATACCAGCGGTGAAGAGATCTACACCCTGTACGTGAAGGAATTGGCCACCGACAAAGTCAGCGAACTGGAGTTCGAAAACTGCGACGGCAGCATGACCTGGGCCAATGACAGCCTGACCCTGTTTTTCGGCGAACTGGACGATACCCATCGCCCGCACAAACTGCATCGCTATCGCCTGGACGGTACGGCGGCGCAGGAGGTGTTCCACGAGCCCGACGGACGTTTCTTCCTGCATTGCTACCGCTCCAGCTCCGAGCGCCAGCTGCTGCTGGCCCTGGGCAGCAAGACCACCAGCGAGACCTGGGCATTGAACGCCGACCACCCAGAGCAGGACTTCACCTGCCTGGCGCCACGGGTCGAGGACCATGAATACGATGTCGACCACGGCCAGCGTGACGGCGAGTGGACCTGGTTTATCCGCAGCAACCGCGACGGCATCAACTACGCACTGTTCGTCGCCGCCGACACCGGCAGCGTGCCCGACGAGGCCGACTGGCAGAACCTGATCCCCCACAGCGACGAGGTCATGCTCGACGGTGTGAGCCTGAACGCCGGCGCCATGACCCTCAGCCTGCGCATCGGCGGCCTGCCGGTGATCGAAGTGCACCCTCAGGGCATGCCGACGTACCGCGTGGAATTACCCGACGCTGCCTATAGCCTCTACGTACAAAACAGCCTGGAATTTTCCAGCGACAAGATCCGCCTGCGCTACGAAGCCCTGAATCGCCCGGCCCAGGTCCGTCAGCTCGAACTGGCGACAGGCGCGCAAACGGTGCTCAAGGAGACCCCGGTGCTCGGCGCATTCAACGCCGACGACTACGTCAGCCAGCGCCTGTGGGCGAGCTCCGTCGACGGCACCCAGGTGCCAATCAGCCTGGTGGTCAAGCGTGACCAGCTCGGTAAAACCACACCGCTGTACCTCTACGGCTACGGCGCCTACGGTTCGAGCCTGGACCCGTGGTTTTCGCATGCACGCCTGAGCCTGCTCGACCGTGGCGTCGCCTTTGCCATTGCCCATGTGCGCGGCGGTGGCGAGCTGGGGGAAGCCTGGTATCGCAACGGCAAGCAGGCGCACAAGCAGAATACCTTCAGCGACTTTATCGCCTGCGCCGAGCACCTGATCGCCCAGGGCCTGACCACATCCAGACAATTGGCGATCAGCGGCGGCAGCGCCGGTGGCCTGTTGATCGGCGCGGTACTCAACCAGCGCCCGGAGCTGTTCCAGGCGGCGATTGCCGAAGTGCCGTTCGTCGACGTGCTCAACACCATGCTCGACCCGGAGCTGCCATTGACCATCACCGAGTACGACGAGTGGGGCAACCCTGAAGAGCCCGAGGTCTACGCACGCCTCAAGGCTTACGCGCCTTACGAAAACGTCAGCGCGCAAGCCTACCCGGCCACCTTGGTGATCGCCGGCTACAACGACAGCCGCGTGCAGTACTGGGAAGCCGCCAAGTGGGTGGCCAAGCTGCGTGACACCAAGACGGACGACAACCTGCTGCTGCTCAAGACCGAACTGGGCGCCGGCCATGGCGGCATGAGTGGCCGGTACCAGGGACTGCGTGACGTGGCGCTTGAGTACGGTTTTGTGTTCAAGGCCCTGGGGTTGGCCTAACCGCCGGGCGTCTTCGGCTTGCTGTCGCTCTGTTGCAGGCCAGGCACCGTCTGGTCTTTCGGCGGCGTGGGCAACACAATCGGTTCCAGCGCGGGCGAGCCGTTGACAGTGGCCTTGGGGGCGGCGGGGGGGCTGACTTGCGGATACAACGTGGGGGTCGGTGTGCCCGGGGCACCTGGGGTTGGCGCGGGTGCGACGGGCACGGTTTGCGCCTCTTGCGCCTGCGCCGTACCCAATGTGAGCGCGCCCAGCACAATGGCCGTTAGAATGTTGCACTTCATCGATGGCTCCATGGCCTGACCGGAATACCGTAAGGCTACTCCCAACCGCGCAAGAATGCCCTTCTCAATGAGATTTCCATGAAACGTTTCGTTCTGCTGGACACCACCCCGATCCCCGACAACGGCGGTGCCTTGTGCCTGTTCGAATATGGCGAGGATTTTGTCATCAAGATTCAGGGGGGCGATGGCGGCCAGTTGATGAATACACGCATGCATGGCTCCGAGGATGCGCTGGCGGAAATTCCCTGCCGCAAGGTCGCCGGCCGGCCGGGTTCACGCGTATTGATCGGCGGCCTGGGCATGGGCTTTACCCTGGCCTCGGCCCTCAAGCACCTGGGCAAGACGGCCGAAGTGGTGGTCGCGGAGTTGGTACCGGGCGTGGTCGAGTGGAACCGCGGCCCGCTCGGGGAGAAGTCCGGGCGCCCGTTGCTGGACCCGCGCACGGTGATCCGCCTGGAGGACGTGGCCAAGGTGCTGCAAGCCGAGCCCCAGGGCTTTGACGCGATCATGCTCGATGTGGACAACGGCCCCGAGGGCCTGACGCAAAAGGCCAATAGTTGGTTGTATTCCGCCGCCGGCCTGGCCGCCTGCGCCAAGGCCCTGCGCCCCAAAGGCGTGCTGGCCGTGTGGTCGGCCAGCGCCGACAGGCTGTTCAGCGACAAACTGCGCAAGGCCGGGTTCAAGGCCGAAGAAGTGCAAGTCTTTGCCCATGGCAACAAGGGCACCCGGCATACCATCTGGATTGCGGAAAAAATCAAAGGTTGAACACAGAGGGTCAGTTCAGGGACTTGCGGTAATCGATCACGTACGGCACTTTCTTGTCGAACGTCTTTTCCAGCTCGTTGCGGTCCAGCTGGGTCATGCCGCCCAGTTGATGTGCGGTAAAACCGCTGTCACCGACCGGTGAGCCCGGTGCCAGGCTGACCATACGCTTGGCCACCGCTTCAATGGCATCCTTGTAGCCGCCCTTCTTGTCCAGGTTGTAGGCGCCCAGGTCGATCTGGGTGCGCAGCCAGTTGCCCCAGTAGAACTCCAGGAATTCCGGCGCGATGGCGCCATCGTCCGGCTTGCCGTAGGCGGCCTTGCGGGTGAAATACACCAGGCTGCGGAAAGTGTCGTCCTGCAGGTTCTTGAAGCCCAGGTGCGCCGGCAATTTCGCGGGCGACAACGCCTGGCCCTGGTTGTCCTTGAGCCAGACCTTGCGCGCCGCCTGCATGCGCTGCCAGAAAGCGGCCATGTCCGGGCTGCCGCTGAAATCATCGGTGACCTTGACCCACATTTTCAGCTTGGGACCGCCGCCGGGCACTTCCCACAAGGTGGTGAAGCTGTGGTGACCGTCGGTGAGGTACAACTGACCGGCCGGGCCGACGACCACGGTCTTCATGTCTTCGGGATGGGCGCCTACCGGGTCCTTGCAGGTGAAACTGCTCGGTTGGTGCAGGTCGGCCTTTTTCGGCACTTTGTCGGCCGCGCCCTGGCCGTTGGTCTCGCAGTACTCATCGAAGACCTTGGCCGGCTTGTCGGCGAACAAGCCCAGGCTGTAGTAGATCTGGTCAAAACCCACCACAGCCTGGGTCGGGTGCAGTTGTTCAAGGGCAACCTCGATCACCTGCCCCGGCTTGGGCGTGGAGAACGCCTGGGCCTGGGCGGTGACGACACACAGCAGTAACGCAACAATCCATGAATGCAGACGCATGAGTTTCAGATCCTTGTATGTAAAGTGAAGCAGTCATTTACAGCGCGAGCGGCTAGAATCAACCCTATCCGTGAACCCGCAAATAGCCAGGAGCCATGATGAGCTCGACCAACCCGCCCTCCCACACCGCCAAGCTGGATCGCATCCTCGCCGATGCCCAGCGCGACCGGGAAATGGGCTACCGCGACAAAGCCTTGAAGATGTACCCACACGTATGCGGCCGCTGCGCCCGGGAGTTTTCCGGAAAACGCTTGAGTGAACTGACAGTACACCACCGCAACCATAACCATGATGACAACCCCCAGGATGGCTCCAACTGGGAGCTGCTGTGCCTGTATTGCCACGACAACGAACACTCGCGCTACACCGACCAGCAGTACTTCGGCGACGGCTCCACCAGCAGCCCGACCATTGCCAAGGCCACCCATAACCCGTTTGCGGCGTTGGCTGGGTTAATGAAGAAGGACAGCTGATAAATAGGGGGTTGTCGGTGCCGGCCTCATCGGGAGCAAGTCGAATCGTCGCACCGCCCCTCCTACATTTTGATGGGTGAATACCGTCAAATTTGTGGGGGCTTGCTCCCGATAGCGATCGCCCAAGCACTACAGCAGGCCGAGGCCGTATAATCGCGGTTTTTCTGCAAGGCACCCTTTCCCGTGGGCAATAAACGCTACAGCTGCATCGGTCTGTATAACCCCAAATCCCCCGAGAACGTCGGCTCGGTGATGCGTGCCGCCGGCTGCTACGGCGTGGCCTCGGTGTTCTACACCGGCGTGCGTTACGAGCGCGCCCGGGACTTCATCACCGATACCAAGAAGGTCCACCACGACATTCCCCTGATCGGCATCGATGACCTGAAAAAGATCCTGCCCCTGGGCTGTATCCCGGTCGCCGTGGAACTGGTGGAAGGCGCCCGCCCGCTGCCCGAATACACTCACCCCGACCGCGCGCTGTACATCTTCGGCCCCGAAGATGGCTCCCTCGACAAAGAGATTCGTGACTGGTGTGAGGACGTGGTGTACATCCCGACTACCGGCTGCATGAACCTCGCCGCCACGGTCAACGTGGTGCTCTACGATCGCCTGGCCAAGGGCAACAACACCCGTTCAGGCCCCAAGTATTAATTTTCCGGGAACATCCGGCGCCTGCAAACAGTCAGCTATTTACACTTGCCCTTGTTGGAGAGAGATCATGAGCGACAGCAAATACCTGCGACCGGCGATCGAACACGCCCCACTCGACACACAGCCCACCCAGAACGTGCACGGCTGGGAACGTATCGGTTCGGTGGCCGGCGGCGTGATGATGGTCGGCAAAGGCCTGCGCCGTGGCGGGATTTTCGGCTTGATCCAAGTGGCAATCGGCGGCGTGGCGCTGGCCCGTGGTTTTACCGGGCACAGCTCGCTCAAAGACAAGCTGGAGCAGGGTCGCCAGGAAATGAACAGCGTGCGCACGAAGATCGAGCGTGCCGGCCAAGAGTTGAAGAACCTCAAGACCAAGGCGGAAGTCGCCGCAGAAAAAGCCACCAAGACTGCTGGTTAATCGCCGCCCCCTTCCACACTTTGATCGGTACATGACTGGGGATCAACGCAACAGCTTGGTCTCCAGCACCACCGACGACTCGCCGATCACACTTTCAGCCAATTGCACGAACTGCGCAGTGGTGATGCTGTTCACCCGCATGACCGCTTGTGCCAGATCGTCCAGCGAACGCTTGTTGTGGGTTTTCACGCGGATTTCGCGGTCGAGCTCCTGCAACAGCAGCACCGCCTGGGCCACCGCCCCGGCGCTGATGTGCTCGCCGCGCAATGTGCTGACGCCCTTGCCGTCCTTGCCCAACCGCGCCTGTATGGCCGCGTAGCGCTCATCGGTTATACCTCCGGCGCGCCGCATCAGCTCGATCGCGTAATACTCGCCCAGGCCCTCGCGAATCCAATCGCTGCTGTCGTGATCATTGAAGCGGCCGATGGCCTGCACCACTTCGCGGATCAGCGGGCTGCTGCCGTTTTCGCTGACCAGTGGCGTGCGGCTGCTGAGGTAGATCGAATCGCGCGATGCCACCACGCCCCGGCGCATCGGGTCGTTGGCGCCCACGATCAACAGTTTCGCTGGATGGCGCGGAAACGCCGCTTCCACTTGCGGCCAGACGAATGTCAGCAGCGTCAAAACATCCATGCGGCGCATGCCCTGGCCCTTGGGCGAGGCCACGGTGACTTCGGTTGCACCCAGCCGTATGCGACGGCTGCCGAGGGTGCCGGCGAGCATCCAGCCGGTGGGGCGGTCGAACAGGCGGGAGACGTTATCGACGCGAAATTTGTTTTTACCGATGCGCGGCCAGGCGGTTTCGATGCTCTTCCAACCGGAGGGCAATTCGAACACCAGGCGCGAAACCAACTCGGTTCCGTCCTGTTGGTCGAGCCGAGCGGTTGGCACCAGGTCTTCACCGCGCAGCAGCGCCCAGTTGGGCGTCATCCGTGTTTCATAGACACCGGGCTTGCGGGCATGGGTAAGGCGCACGCGGTAGGTCAGGCTGGACTTGTCGGCACTGGGCTGCCAGAGGCCGCGGCTGCCGGTAACGGTCCACTGACCGTCGGCCTTGAAATCGCTGTAATCGCCCGCGCGCCCCAGGTCCAGGTTGAGGCTGCGCACCGCCGAGCCTTGGGACAGGCTCACGCGCACTTCGGCCTGATCGCTCTGGGGCAGCAACTTGACGTGATAATCCAGGTCGACTTTGTTCGCACACCACGCCGACATGCTCAGCGCCAGCAACACCAGGCTTGCCGCCAGCTTGGTTCCCCCCCGCATACACACTCCTTGGTCAACCGGCACGGAAGATCAGGTAATCCTCCCAGTCGTCTTCGGGCACGCTGCCTTCGCTGAGCATGCGCCCGGACTGGGAAATGCGTTCGTGATGGACCGCATCGCGGTCACCGCAGACCAGGTGGTGCCACAGCGGCAGGTCTTTGCGCTCGCTGACCAGGCGGTAGGCGCAGGTCGGCGGCAGCCATTTGAACTGATCAGCCTGGCCCGGCGTGAGCTGGATGCAATCAGGCACCGAGGCGCGACGGTTCGGGTAGTCGGTGCACTGGCAGGTTTTCAGGTCGAGGAGTTTGCAGGCGATACGCGTGTAATAAACACTGTTGTCGTCTTCATCCTCGAGCTTTTGCAGGCAGCACAGGCCACAGCCGTCGCACAACGACTCCCACTCCTCCTGGTCGAGGTGTTCAAGGGTTTTGCGTATCCAGAAAGGTTCGACTTTGGCGGCCATGGCTCTACATCAACATCATCAGGTGAAAAGGCCGCCAGTCTAGTGCCCAAGCCCCTTGGGGCCAAGCGCTTACGACTGGCGGTGCGACCAGACTTGTCAGTCTAGTCGCCGCGCAGTAGCTTTGAGCACCGAATTGACGATCAGGAACTTGCCCATGAGCCGTGTTGCCGACTACCCGATTCATACCCAATTCACCGACCGTTGGTCGCCCCGGGCCTTTACCGGCGAAAGCATTCCGCAAGAGACGCTGCTGAGCTTTTTCGAAGCCGCACGCTGGGCACCGTCGGCCTACAACTCACAGCCGTGGCGCTTCCTGTATGCGCGTCGCGACACGCCGAACTGGGAGCGCTTCCTGAGCCTGCTCAATGAATTCAACCGGGGCTGGGCACAGCACGCGTCGGCCTTGGTGATCATCGCCTCGAAAACCGACTTCATCGCCCCCGGCGCCAGCGAAGAAACCCCGGCACTGTGGCACACCTTTGACACCGGTTCTGCCTGGGGTCACCTGGCCCTGCAAGCCAGCCTCGCCGGCTGGCACACCCACGGCATGGCCGGCTTCGATCAGGAACTGACGCGCAAGGAGCTGAAGATTCCGCAAGGTTATGCGCTGCACGCCGCCGTGGCCGTGGGCAAACTGGGCGATAAATCGACCTTGCCTGAATACCTGCAAGGCCGTGAAGCGCCGAGCTCGCGCCGGCCGTTGAGCGAGCTGATCTGCGAGGGTGACTTCAGCCTCTGACGCTATGTGGAAGGGGCAAGCCCTGATGCCAGTCAGTTAAAGATTAACGCGGTCACTGTGGGAGGGGGCTTGCTCCCGATAGGCCGCGCAGCGGCCTCAAAAATGGGCCTGCTACGCAGGCCATCGGGAGCAGGCCCCCTCCCACAATGTGTTCCGAGTGCAGTCAGTAACCGCGCGCGAAATCCACTTCCCCGCGCAACGCCTGCTTGGCCTGATACGCCCGCAGGTTCTGCACAAACAACGCCACCATCTTCGCAGGCGACGTCGGCGCCGAACTGTGCCCGGTCAGCAGCAGGCCCCAGGCGGTCCAGAACGGGTGGCGCTGCGGCAACGGTTCCTGGCGGCACACGTCGATCACCGCGCCGGCCAGGTGCCCTTCTTTCAACGCCTCGACCAGATCGGCATCGACCACCGCCACGCCGCGCCCGACGTTGATGAACAACGCGGTAGGCTTGAATTGCTTGAACAGCGCCGCGTCGTACAGGTCATGGGTGTCGGGCGTGTTGGGCAGCAGGTTGACCACGTAGTCCACCTCCCCCACCAACCGGCCCAATTGATCGAGCGCGGCCACTTCAATAAATGGCGCCTGCTCACGTGCGGTGCTGGCGATACCGTAGAGCTCGACGCCAAACGGCAACAGAAACTCTGCCACGCTCTGGCCGATATCGCCGGTACCGACTACCAGCACTTTGCGCCCCGCCAGGCTCTGGCCCAGGCGGTTGTCCCATTTGCGCTCGACCTGGCTGACCAGCCGCGCCAGCACTTCACGCTCATGGCCCAGCATGTAGGTGAGTACAAACTCGGCCATGACCTGGCCAAAGATGCCGACCGCACGGGTCAGGCGATAGTTGCGCGGCAAGCCTTCGGCCAGTAGCGGCGTGATACCCGCCCAGGTCGATTGCAACCATTGCGGCTGGTGGCCCTGACGCAACAGGGTCGCCAGCAGGTCCGGCTGGCCCAGCCACACCGGGCAATCGGCGGCCAGGCGCGACAGTTCGGCGGAATCGCCGCTGGTCAATACTTCAAGGTCCGGAGCCGCTGCGCGCAGCAGTTGGGCGTAGAGCGGGTGATCCTGTTCAGCAATCAGAACACGCATGGTTCAAACCTTTCAAAAACAGTGCAGACGGCCGCCCGCATCCTTACGGCCACCGCCAACTAATACGAGTCCATGGAAGAAGGTGCCCTGAACCGGGCACTGATCGATTACACCGGGTCGTTGCGGCGCAGCAGCTCTTCGGGCAAGTGTTCGATGTACTCGTCCTCGGCCGGCGGCATTTGCAGGTGGTAGCCCTGCTTGTCGAGGTTTTCCAGGACTTGCACGATGTCTTCCTGTTGCAGCTTGCGCTCGGGCGTCAGCACCAGGTCGAACGCGTGCACCGGCTTGCCGAACACCGTGACCAAGCCTTCGGGCACGCGCTCCAAAGCATCGCTTTTGAGTACGTAGAGGTACATGCCGGCACGTTTCGGGCTGCGGTAGATGGAGCAAATACGTTTCAAGGCTGTTCTCCGGCAGTGGCCAGGCTGTCGAGCAGCGCCTGGCCCATCAACTCGCGGCGCCAGCCACGCAGCGAGTCTGGCAATTGGTAAGGCCCATCGGGGTAGCCACTCTTGACCAGGGCTTCGAGGGTTTTCTTGCGCAGCATCAGTTCCGGCGCCATCTCCAGGCGTTCGGCGAACGCCTGGCCCTGGGCACGCAGTGCTTTGATCAGCGCGGCAGCCTCGACCGGCAAGGGTTCTGCAACGGCAGGCGGCCATTGGTCCGCGGGCACGCTAGCGGCACGTTTGATCAGGTCCAGCAGGAACTGGCCGTCCTGACGCACAGTGCGCGGGTGCATGTCTTCGATCTTGCCCAGGGCGGTGAGGTTATCCGGCTGGGTTTTGGCCAGGGGCCATAACGAATGTTCGCGAATGATGCGGTTGCGCGGCAGGTCACGGGCACGGGCCTGCTGTTCGCGCCAGGCGCACAGTTCGCGCAGGACCGCCAGTTGGGCGCGGGACAGTTTCCACGCCAGCTTGGCCTCGCGGTACACCTCGTACGGGTCGACTTCGCGGCGCAGGTTGGCCACCAGTTCGGCGCCGTCTTCCAGCACCCAGGCGTACTTGTCGGCAGACAGTTGCGGGCGCAGGCGCGTGTAGACCTCGGCCAGGTGCACGGCGTCTTCGGCGGCGTAGCTCACTTGGGTCTCGGACAATGGCCGCTGCAGCCAGTCCGAGCGGGTCTCGCCCTTGGGCAACTCGATATCGAGCACGGCGTGCACCAGGCGCGAGTAGCCCATGGAAAAACCAAGGTTCAGGTAGGCCGCGGCCAATTGGGTGTCGAACAACGGCACCGGCAGGCTGCCGGTCAGGCGCAACAGCACTTCGAGGTCTTCGCTGCAGGCATGCACCACCTTGATCACCGCTGGGTTTTCCAGCAAGGCGGCCAACGGTTGCCAGTTGTCGATGGTCAGGGGGTCGATCAGGTAAGCGCGGACGCCATCACCAATCTGGATCAGCCCGGCAATGGGATAAAAAGTGTCGACCCGCATGAATTCGGTATCGAGGGCAACGAATGGCAACTGCTGCCATTCGGCGCAATGCTGGCCGAGGCTATCGTTGTCGCAGATCCAGTGAATATCGATGGCCACACGGCTCTCCCTTGAAGAATGGCGCGCAGTATATATCGCGAAAGGGGCTTGCGAGCATTCGCAGTGCACACACGATCATGAAAACTCCGACAAGAAATGGAGAATAGTCCGACGAGCGGGACTTATCCTCTCTTACGCAGAACGTAGACCCGCCATAACTGGGAGCCTGGGAGGAATTCCTGGTAATTCAGGACCTTGAAACCGGCCTGGCGGAATTCGCCTTCCACCGCCGCGCGCGCGCTCACCGAGACGATCACCGTGTCACGGCTGACCCGATGAAACTCGTGCAGCAAGGCCAGGCGCACCTCGCTGTCGTGGACGTGGCGAAACAATTCCAGGCAGAAAATGCAGTCCACCGCATTCGCCGACAAGCCAATGGAAAACGCTGACCCCTGGAAGGTCTTGATCCGCTTGAGCAACGTCGCCGGATGATGGGTGCGGGCGTGGTCGAGCATGGCCTGCGAGTTGTCCGAGGCCAGGATCACCCGGTTGACGTGTTCGCCCAGCACCGGCCAGAACCGCCCCGAGCCGCAGGCCAGGTCGAGGATCAGCCCCGGCTCGCCGGCCACGCTCAACGCATGGCGCACCAGCCGCGCAGTCCGCCAAGCGGCCAGGCGCTGCAACAGCCTTGGCGGACGGGTGTCACCGCACACCCGGGCATGTTCACGGTCACAGCGCTCGGTGAATTCGATCTCGATGGAGGATGGTGAATGTGGCGACATCGCGGGCTCATGTAAGCGAAACGGTAGTAAGCGTCCTTGATTCACAGCTTAACCATCGCAACGTGAAAAAAAGGTCGAAACCGTCACGACTACAACGCCCTTCAGACCTGGTTCAGGTACCAGCGCCAATCCTGCTCACCCACCTCCCCCATGAACTGACGATATTCGGCGCGCTTGACCGCCAGGAACACCCAGAGGAACTCACGGCCGAAAGCCTCCTGCGCCCAGGTTGAAGCTTCCAATGCACGCAGGGTGGTGAGCCAGTCGGTGGGCAGGAGCTGCGTGGCCTGGGCGTAGCCATTACCTTGCACCGCAGCGCCGGGGTCGCACTGTTCGCGGATGCCCCGATGGATACCGGCCAGAATCGCGGCGGCAGCCAGGTAAGGGTTGGCATCGGCGCCGCAGATGCGGTGCTCGATATGCCGCGAGTTCGCCGGGCCGCCAGGGATGCGCAGGCTGACAGTGCGGTTGTCCACCCCCCAGGTGGCGGCCAGCGGCGCGTAGCTGTTGGTCTGGAAACGACGGTAGGAGTTGGCGTTGGGGCAGAACATCAGCAGCGAGTCGAGCAAGGTGCCGAGCATGCCGCCCACCGCCTGGCGCAGCAGCGGTGTGCCGTCGGCGGCGTCGCTGGCAAACAGGTTGTGACCCTGAGCGTCTGCCAGGCTGACGTGCATGTGCATGCCGGTGCCCGCCAGGTCGTCGAACGGCTTGGCCATGAAGCAGGCGGTCATGCCGTGTCGGTGAGCCACGCCCTTGACCAGGCGTTTGTAGCGCACCGCTTCGTCCATGGCTTGCAACGCATCGGCGCGATGCTCCAGGGTGATTTCCACCTGGCCTGGGGCATATTCGGAGATCGCCGTACGCGCCGGGATACCTTGCAATTTGCAGGCACTGTAGAGGTCGGCCAGAAACGGCTCGATCTGCTCCAGCTCGCGCAGGCCATACACCTGGGTCGAGCGTGGGCGACTGCCATCCGCATCCCGCGCCGGTCGCGGGCGGCCGTTGCGGTCGGGCTTCTGGTCGAGCAGGTAGAACTCCAGTTCCGCCGCCATCACCGGGTAGTAACCATCGGCGTTCAACCCCTCGATAACCTTGGCCAGCAAATGCCGGGGGTCGGCCACGGTGGCCGGCAAGCCTTCGGTGGGGTGCATGCTGACTTGCACCGCCGCCGTCGGGATCAGCCGCCATGGCATCCGCTGCAAGCTGCCGCTGACCGGGTAGGCGCGGCAGTCGATATCACCGACATCCCACACCAACCCGGAGTTTTCCACATCATCACCGTTGATGGTCAGGCCAAGGATGGTGCTGGGCAACGGCCGGCCGCTTTGGTACACCGCCAGCAGTTCATCGCGGTGCAGCAACTTGCCGCGCGGTACACCATTGTTGTCGAGGATAAACAGCTCGAACATCTCGATGTCCGGGTTGTGTTCAAGGAACGCTTGGGCTTCGTGCAGGCTGGCAAAAACACTCATGGCAATTCTCATACGTTTGTATCAGGCAGGCGCACAGGCGCCGCCGGGCAGATGCGCACAGGTGCGCGTCATCCATGGGGCGAATCAACGTAGGAGAGAGGTATCCGGTGGGCGGGCGTGACGGCAATGGAACAGCGCCCAGAAAGCCAGTTCGGACGGCAACGCCTCGACGACCGTCGAACCGCTCGGCACTAAAGCGCAGGGCGATATCTCGGGGTGGGTGTCGGGGGAACCATCCATGTACGGATCACAGTGAGGTAGATGCCGGCCAGCGTCACATGCGCACAACCGGTGTTCAATTCAGGGTTGGCGGAGTGTGGTTGCGGCTCGGCTAAACATTTGCCATCCCAGGGCCCGCTGGAAATAATGACCGCCCCGCCCATGCCCCAAGGACTCGACCGCATGAAAGCTCCGCTGGCCTTCTGTTTATTGGCAAGTCTGACCTCCTACGCCCTGGCTGATTCGCGCCTGGACGATGTGCTTCAACGCGGGACGCTGACCGTGTGCACCACCGGCGACTACAAGCCCTACTCCGCTTTGCGCGCCGATGGCCGTTATGAAGGCATCGACATTGCCATGGCCGAATCCTTGGCCAAGAGCCTCAACGCCAAGATCCACTGGGTACCCACCACCTGGAAAAGCCTGATGCCGGACTTCCTGGCTCAACGTTGCGACATCGCCGTGGGCGGTATTTCCGTGTCGCTGGAGCGCCAGAAAAAAGCCTTCTTCAGCCAACCGCTGGGCGTCGACGGCAAGATCCCGTTGGTGCGCTGCGCCGATGTGCAACGCTACCAGAGCGTCGAGCAGATCAACCAGCCGCAGGTGCGGGTGATCGAGCCGGCCGGCGGCACCAATGAAGTGTTCGCCCGCGCCCATCTGGGCCAGGCGCAGATCCGCCTGCATGACAATGTGACGATCTTCGACGAACTGCTGGCGGGCAAGGCCGACGTGATGATTACCGACGCCAGCGAAGCGCGCTACCAGCAAAAACAGAAGCCCGGGCTGTGCGCGGTCAACCCGGAGCGGCAGATGCAGTACAGCGAAAAAGCCTTCCTGCTGCCCCGGGATGATGTGGCCTGGAAAAGTTACGTCGACCAGTGGCTGCACCTGAGCGTGGCCACCGGGGAGTACGAAGGCATTGTCAGCCAGTGGTTGGCGGCACCCTGAGCCGCAGCCGTCTACGCTGTTGTCACACTGATAAGAAGAGGATGGGTAATGAAGGGACTACTCCGGTTCACCTGGCTGCTGCTGTTGTGTTTCGGCCCGGTGCACACAGCCACTGCGAATGACGATGCCCAGGCCGCCAAGGCCCTGTTGGAAAAAGCCTTGGCTTACTATCAGAGCAACGGCGACAAGGCCTTGGCCGCGTTCAGCCGCCAGGGCGAGTTTATCGACCACGACCGCTACGTGTTCGTGGTCGACACCCAGGGCGTGCTGCTGGCCAGCGGCGGGCCGTCTTCCGCCTTGATCGGTCGCAACGTGTCCGAACAGCTCGGCCCGGACCTGCAAGCCTCGTTCAAACAGGCGCTGGCCACCCCCGAAGGCCAAGGTATCCAACAGGCCGACTACCGCTGGCAGAACTGGAACGATGGCAAGGTCGAACACAAGCATGTGTTCTATCAGCGCGTGGGCCAGCGCATCCTGGCGGTGGGTTACTACTTGCCGCGGGCGACTCCGGAACAAGCGCGAGCCTTGCGCGACAAGGCGGTGAAGGCGCTGGTCAAGGATGAGGCCGGTACGCTCAAGGCCATCAACTCACTGCAAGGTGGGTTCCTGCAGGATGATCTGTATGTGTTCGTAGTGGACCTGGATACCCGGCGCTATGTGGCCCACGGCACCAACCTGCGACTGGTCAACACCGACTTCAGCAAGATCAAGGACCCGGACGGCAAGCCCGTCGGCGAGCCTATCCTGCATCTGATGACCCAACAGGACCAGAGTGAATACAAATACCGCTGGAAAAACCCGGTCACCGACAAGGTGGAAAACAAGCATGCGTACTTGCGCAAGACCGGACATTTCATGGTGGCGGTCGGGTACTACAGCCCCTGATCAGGCTTGAAACCCATCAACTGTGGGAGGGGGCTTGCTCCCTCCCACAGTTGCTTTTCGTTCTTTCAGTTATCTAGCTTTGTCTTCGCGCCCGCGCAGCAGGCGATTGGGCATTGCAATCGCCGCCGCCAACCCCAGCAGCGACACCGCCGCACTCACCATCAGCAGATGTCGGAACGTCACCGCCAGCTCTCCGCGCAGGGCATCCTGCGCCGGGCCTGGCGCGGCGTTCAGGCCGTCGAGCAGCACGTTGCCGGAACTGCCCTCGGTAACCAACGCACCGCTGGCCAGATGGGCAAAGCTGGAATCCTGCAACAGCGCCAGCAGCAGCGCCGACATACACGCCACCCCCACCGCCCCGCCCAATGAGCGGAACAGGTTGGTAGTGCTGGTAGCGACGCCAATGTCACGCTGCTCAACGGAGTTTTGTGTGCCGACCAGGGACGTCGGGAACTGCATGCCGGCAGCGATGCCGCACAGCAGCATGAAAATCGCCGTCAGCCCGACCGCCTGCGGTGCACTGTAGGCCATGCCCAGAATGGCGAACGGACTCAACAGCGCGCCGGTGAGAATCATCGGTTTATAACGGCCGGTCACCGAGGTCATGCGCCCGGCAAAGTAGGCGCCCATCGGTAAGCCCATGGCCAACGGCAGCAGGTGCAAGGCGGCGCTGTCGGCACCCGAGCCAGTCACCGTCTGATAACGCAGGGGCATCAACACCGTCAGGGAAATCGCCTGGAAGCTGGTGAAGAAAATCGTGCACCAGCACAGCACCGCGCTACGGTTGGCGAACAGGTGCATGGGCAATAACGGCTCGCGCGCCCGGCGTTCGTGCCACACAAACGCGCTCAGCGCCACCCACGCACAGGCCAACAACCCCAATACCTGCTCATCACGCCAATGATGGCCCTGGCCGATTTCGGTGATGCCCAGCAGCAGGGCAGTCAGGCCGATGATCATCAGCACGGTGCCGAGGTAGTCGATGATCGGTTTGCGCTGCGGCACCGGCAGCCCTACCAGCGTGCGATGGGCCACATACCAGGCACCGGCACCCAGGGGCAGGTTGATCAGGAACACCCAGCGCCAGGACAGATACTCGGTCATATAACCGCCCAACACCGGCCCGGCCACGCTGGCCACCGCGTACATACTACTGAAATAGCCCTGGTAACGCCCGCGCTCACGAGGCGGGATAATGTCGCCGATAATCGCCTGGCTTACGGAAATCATGCCACCGGCGCCGATACCCTGGAGAATCCGCGCCAGCACCAGTTGCTCCATGCTTTGCGCCATGCCGCAGAACAGCGAGGCCAAGGTGAACACGCCCATGCCGATCAGCATCATCGGTCGCCGCCCGTACAGGTCGCCGAGCTTGCCGTAGATCGGCACCGCCACCGTCATCGCGACCATATAGCCGGAGATCACCCAGGCCAGCAGGTTGACGTCATGGAATTGCGCGGAGATGGCCGGCATCGATACGGCGACGATGGTTTGGTCCAGTGCGCCAAGGAAGATCGCCATCATCAAGGCGACAAGCACACTGCGTACGGCGGGGACGGATGGGGCGGGCTGATTCAGGTAAGTCACGGCGCAACCTTCGAGCAGAGCCCGCGAGGCAGGAAAGGCCTGCGGGAATGCTCGATACGATAGCAGGCTACTCGATAGCTTCGTAAGGAAGTCCGACGTAATTTTCCGCGATGGTTTGACGCCCCGCCTGCGAGTGGATGAAGTATTCCAGCTCACTCTGTGCAATCCGCTGGCTGAAGCCGTCCGCTTGCGGAAACTGATGCAGCATTGAGGTCATCCACCAGGAAAACCGTTCGGCCTTCCAGACGCGACGCAAGCAGATCGCGGAATACTTCTCCAGCAGGTCCACCCGCCCTTCGCGATACACCTTGAGCAAGATCCGATACAGCGTGCTCACATCGCTGGCCGCCAGGTTCAAGCCCTTGGCGCCGGTGGGGGGCACGATGTGCGCGGCATCCCCGAGCAGGAACAGGCGCCCGTACTGCATCGGTTCCACCACGAAGCTGCGCAGGGGCGCGATGCTTTTCTCGATCGACGGGCCGGTGACCAACCGTTGCGCAAGCGGGCCGGGCAGGCGGTTTTTCAGTTCGTCCCAGAAGCGCTCGTCCGGCCAGGCTTCCAGCGACTCGTCCACCGGCACTTGCAGGTAATAGCGACTGCGGGTCGCTGAGCGCATGCTGCACAGGGCGAAGCCGCGCGCGTGTTTGGCGTACACCAGTTCAGCATGAATCGGCGGCGTGTCGGCCAGGATGCCCAGCCAGCCGAAGGGGTAGACCCGTTCGAAAACGCTCAGCGACTCGGCCGGGATCGACTGCCGGGCCACGCCGTGGAAGCCGTCGCAACCGGCAACGTAGTCGCACTCCAGGCGAAAGGTTTCGCCTTGGTGCTCGAAGGTCACCCAGGGACGCTCTGTTTTCAGATCATGGGGCTGCACATTGGACGCTTCGTACAACGTCACGGCGCCAGCAGCGGCGCGGGCAGCCATGAGGTCGCGGGTGACCTCGGTCTGGCCGTAGATCATGACCGATTGGCCGCCGGTCAAGGTCTTGAGGTCGATGTGGGTCAACTCGCCATCGAGTGCCAGCTCGAAACCATCATGCACCAGCCCTTCGGCGTCCATACGTCGGCTGACGCCTGCTTCGCGCAGCAGGTCGACCATGCCCTGCTCCAGCACCCCGGCGCGGATGCGGCCTTGCACGTAGTCGGCGCTCTGGCGCTCTAGGATGAGGGTTTGGATTCCGGCGTTGTGCAACAGCTGGCCGAGCAGCAATCCGGAAGGACCGGCGCCGATAATGGCGACTTGAGTCTTCAGCGTTTTCATTATTCTTATCACCTGCTGGCTTCACCCGAACTGATCAAGTGAAAGAGTTGTCATTGGTCTTGTGGCTGACATTTTTCACTTGAGCGGGCAGCATAAGAAGGTGAGAACTGCTACAAAACCTGCGCTTTTTGCCAATTTGGGCGATTACCGCACCACTGTCCTGAGTATCGGATTAAAACCATGACCAAAACCGCGATTCCGGTCTTCAAGCTTTATGGGGAAAGCCAGCAATGGCCTACGCCCGATTTGTTGCACTGCGAAACCATTTCCCGAAGGAGTCGGGAATACCAGTGGGAAATCCAGCCCCACCGGCACGCGGATCTGTGCCAGTTGCTCTATGTACACAAGGGCCAGGCGCACCTGGAAATCGAAGGCCAGCACACCACGCTCGACGAAGCCACGCTGCAGGTGCTGCCGCCGTTATGCGTACACGGGTTCCGGTTTTCAGAAGATGTGGAAGGCTACGTGGTGACACTGTCGGCACCGCTGGTCAGCCACTTGCAGACGCAGTTGGGCAGTACGGCCGGCGGCCTGCAGACCTTGGGCAATTATCCGGCCGGCAAGGACAGCGACTACCTCAACAGCCAGTTCGCACGTTTGCAGGACGAGTACGCCGACGAGCAGCCGGCACGGGACATGATGATGCATGCCCTGGTCAGCGTGCTGCTGGTGTGGATCAGCCGCCAGGCCATTCAGCGTCGCCACCCACGGCCGCCCCGTGGCCGCGAGTATTTTCGCCGTTTCACCCAGTTGATCGAACAGCACTACCGCGAGCATCCCAAGATCGAAGACCTGGCTCACAAGCTGGGCATCTCGGTCTCGCACCTGAACGGGACATGTCGGGAGCTGGGCGGCCAACCGGCCTTGCAGATCATGCACGACCGCCAGTTGCTGGAAGCCAAGCGCCTGCTGACCTACACCAGCATGACCATCAATGAAATGTCGGAGGTGTTGGGGTTTTCCGACCCGACGAATTTCTCTCGGCTGTTTCGCCGACGGGTCGGGTTCTCACCCAAGGCATTTCGCGAGCAATTGAAGGCCGGGCAGCCTACCTGAGCGCGCTGAAACTGCCGGTGCGGGGAACGCATTGGTCCTGATGACAACCGATCGCGAATGCCGCCGGCTGCATGCGTGTCTGTTCAACGCGGTAGGCGGCAGTCCCGTACAGCGCAGTGGCAAATGCGCTGAGGGTGAAAATCATCAGGTACTTTCTGGTTTTGATGCTCATGGCACAGACCTCTGAACGGATCTACACAGTGCTGTTTTAAGCATAGGTCAGCCGGAGCGACTTGCCATTATCGGGCGTCATTCAATCGGTTTATATCCGCTCAAAGACCTTTGTCCCACAAAGGCTCTTCCGGAAACCTGAGCACAAGGAAATCCAGCAGGCTACGCAGCGCCAGGGACATGTGTTTACGCGAGGCATACACCGCATAAACATTCATTTGCTGAGGCTCGGCCTCCGGTAGCAAACGGATCAGTTCACCACTACGGATGTAGTCCCCCGCCTGATAGCTGGGCAGCCGCGCCACACCAGCCCCTGCCAATGTCACCCGTAACAATGTCGTTGCCTCATTGGCGGTGATATTGCCTTGCACTGCCACCGACACCGGTTCTGCATTCTCGGTGAAGTGCCAGAGACTTTTGCCGAAGTAAGAGTGCGTCAGGCAATTGTGCTGCACCAGGTCTTGCACCTGACGAGGGTGTGGATGTTCGCGCAGATATGCTGGCGAGGCGCAGATGACCGAACGGCAGAGCGTCAGCTTGCGGGCGATCAGGCTGGGGTCCAGTTCGAGACTGGTGCGAATGGCCAGATCGATACGCTCATCCACCAAGTTCACCGTACGATCAAGCATTTGCAGGTCGATACTCACTAACGGGTACTGCTTGATGTACTCGGCCACGGCATCCGCCAACTGTGCCTGGCCGAACGAACTACTGACACTGAGCCGCAACTGGCCACGCGGCGCTTCGTCCGGCTCACTGACGGCAGCCTGCATGTCGTTGCACAACTCCAGCATCTGGCGGCACCGAGGCAGCGTTTCGATACCGGCGGCGGTCAGGCTCAGCTTGCGCGTGGTGCGGTGCAGCAGGCGCGCACCAACCCAGTCTTCCAGCTCGGCCAAATAGCGCGAGACCACCGGACGCGACAGATCCAGATGGTCGGCGGCGGCCGATTGACTGCCCAAGTCGACCACTGTCACAAACACGCGCATTGCTTGAAGACGATCCATGATTTGCCCGATTTTAGAAACAAACTATGTCCAAGCATCGCATTTTTTGTTGCGTTTGGTGCAACTAAGCTCTGTACACCCCTTACCGATGGCAGGAGCTGCCCGATGTTCTCGACCTTCAAACGCCTGACCCTGGCCACCGCCGCCCTCGCCTTCGCAGCCCACGCGGCAGCGGCCGAGCTGAAACTCGACGTGTACAACCCAGGCGAAGCCGCGATATTCCCGGTCAGCTCGGTGCTGGTCAGCGGCGCCAACGACGCGATCCTGGTGGATGCGCAATTCGGCAAAGGCCAGGCCGAGCAACTGGTGCAGAAAATCCGCGCCAGCGGCAAACACCTGACCACCATCTACATCAGCCACGGCGACCCGGACTACTACTTCGGCCTCGATACCCTGACCGCAGCGTTCCCGGACGCCAAGGTACTGGCACCGCAACCGGTGGTTGACCACATCAAGGCCACCGTGGCCGGCAAACTGGACTTCTGGGGCCCGAAAATGGGCGCCGACAAACCGGCCAAAACCCTCGTGCCGCAAGTGCTTGAAGGCCACAGCCTGACCCTTGAAGGCGAGCAACTGGAGATCGTCGGCCTGGACGGCCCGCAACCGGATCGCAGCTTTGTGTGGATCCCGTCGATCAAGGCCGTCGTCGGCGGTGTGGTCGTGGCCGAAAACATCCACCTGTGGATGGCCGACACCCAGAGCGCGCAGTCCCACAAAGATTGGCTGGCAACGCTGCAACGTATCGAACAACTGAAACCGCGCACGGTGATTCCAGGCCACTACCTGGGCAGCCCATCGCTCAAATCCGTGGCGTTTACCGCCGACTACATCAAAGCCTTCGATATCGAGACCGCCAAGGCCAAGGACTCCGCTGCCCTGATCGCAGCCATGAAGAAGCGTTACCCGACCCTCGCCGATGAAAGTTCGCTGGAACTGAGCGCCAAAGTCGCCAAGGGCGAAATGAAGTGGTGATTGGTTTTAAACCCTGACCGTACTGGAGAATGTCATGAGCAAGATTGCAATCATTGGTGCCACCGGCCGTGCCGGTAGCCAACTGCTGGAAGAAGCGCTGCGCCGTGGGCATACCGTCACCGCCATCGCCCGTAATACCGACAAACTGACGGCACGCCCAGGCGTGACCGCCAAGCAAGTCGACGCCCTGGATGCCGACGCCCTGCAACAGGCCGTGAGCAGCCATGATGTGGTGATCAGTGCCGCACACTTTTCCACCCTGCCCGCCAGTGCGGTGATCGACCCGGTGAAAAAGGCCGGGGTGAAACGCCTGCTGGTGGTGGGCGGTGCCGGTTCGTTGCTGCTGCCAGGTGGCAGCCGTGTGATCGACAGCCCGGGCTTCCCAGCCGAATACAAGGCGGAAGCCAGTGCGGGCGCGGAGTTTCTCGATACGCTGCGTCAGGAGAAGGAACTGGACTGGACATTCCTGTCGCCATCGGCGGAGTTCGTGGAAACCGAGCGCACCGGGAAATTCCGTTTGGGCCAGGATGATTTGCTGGTGAGCAGCGAAGGCCGCAGTTGGATCAGCTTCGCTGACTTTGCGATCGCGTTGATCGACGAAGTTGAATCACCGAAGCACTCCCGCCAGCGCTTCACCGTCGGCTACTGATCCACTACAGGCAACCGGTAGTATGCCTGTAATGAGCGGGCTTGCCCTAATGCCAGTCAGTTAAGCGATGAAAGCGGTCGATGAATAAATTGTGGGAGGGGGCTTGCTCCCGATAGGCCGCGCAGCGGCCTCAAAAATGGGCCTGCTACGCAGTCCATCGGGAGCAAGCCCCCTCCCACAGTGACCGCGTTAAGCCTTAACTGACTGGCATTAGGGCTTGCCCCCCAGCGCGGGGCAAGCCCGCTCACTACACGTCAGGTCGGGGTGGGTTTTGCTTGATTCGCCAGCCATTCCATTAGTGCTTCAAGGCCTGCCGACAGCTCGGCGCCCGGTGGGCGCACCAGGTAATACGCCATCCCCGTCGGCACCCGCAGTTCAAACGGCATCGCCAGCCTGCCGGCCGTGACATCCTCGCCAATCAACGCGCTATCACCGATCGCCACGCCTGAACCTTGTGACGCCACCGTCATAGCCAGATCCAAGGTCTCGAAATGATGCCCCTGGGCCAGATTGCTCAGCCGCGTATCCGCTGCTTTCAACCACAACGCCCAATCCCGTCCATCCCGGGTAGGATGCAGCAGCACCTGTTGCTGCAAGTCGGCCGGTGCCCGCAAACCACCGAGCAAGGCGGGAGCGCAGACCGGCGTGAGTTGCTCATCAAACAAATGCCGCGCTTCGGCAGGTGGCTCGGCGATGGGCGCGTAGATCACCGCCGCGTCGAATGACTCGCGGCGAAAATCCACGGTGTAGGCCACGGTGGTGGTGAGCTCCACCGGCACATCCGGACGTTCACGTTGCCATTGCATCAGGCGTGGCAGCAACCAACGCATGACACAGGTGGGCGCCTTGAGTTGCAGGGTTTCGCGACGATCGCCGATCTGCTCCAGCGCATCCACGATCAAGCCAAATACTTGCTGTACGCGCAGCGACCATTCACGGCCCTCTTCGGTCAGGCTCAAGCCCCGGGCCTGGCGCTGGAACAAGGCGTAGCCGAGGTGGCTTTCCAACCCGGCAATCTGCCGGCTCACCGCGCCCTGGGTGATATGCAATTGCTCGGCGGCGCGGGTGAAGTTGCAACACTGGGCGGTGACCCAGAACGTGTGCAGGGCGGGCAGCGGAGGAAGACGTTTCATCGCAATTGAGCCATGACGTGAGGACATGGCTAGTATGACTTTTTATCGATTGTTGCCGCTACCGCCCAGCCGCTCCAATACCGCCTCGAAACCCTCACAAGAGCGACATGTATGGCGACCTGCGGCGAAGTACTGGTCAATCTCCTGGAACGCTACGGCGTGGACCAGGTGTTCGGCATTCCCGGCGTGCACACCGTGGAGCTGTACCGCGGCCTGGCACGCTCCGGCATCCGTCACGTCACCCCGCGCCATGAGCAGGGTGCCGGGTTTATGGCTGATGGTTACGCGCGTACCCGCGGCAAGCCAGGCGTGTGCTTCATCATCACCGGCCCCGGCATGACCAATATCACCACCGCCATGGGCCAAGCCTACGCGGACTCGATCCCGATGCTGGTGATTTCCAGCGTGCAATCGCGCAGCCAATTGGGCGGCGGGCGCGGCAAGTTGCACGAACTGCCCAACCAGAGCGCGATGATTGCGGGCGTGGCGGCGTTCTCCCATACCTTGATGTCGGCCGCAGAATTGCCGGGCGTCCTGGCACGGGCCTTTGCCGTCTTCCAGGCCGGTCGACCGCGCCCCGTGCATATCGAAATTCCGCTGGACATACTGGTGGAAAACGCCGATGCATTGCTCGACTGTACGCCCGTCAGCGTGGCGCGAGCCGGCGCGGCACCCGCGTCGGTCAAGCAGATGGGCCAGTTGCTTGGCGCAGCAAAACGCCCGCTGATCCTGGCGGGCGGCGGTGCCATCGAGGCCGCGCCTGAGTTGACGCGCCTGGCCGAAATCCTCGGTGCACCGGTAGCCCTGACCATCAATGCCAAGGGCATGCTGCCCTCCTCCCATCCGCTGCTGATCGGCTCGACCCAGACCCTGCCCGCCACGCGCGCGCTGGTGGCCGAGGCCGATGTGGTGCTGGCGATCGGCACGGAGCTGGCGGAAACCGACTATGACGTGACCTTCGCCGGTGGCTTCGAGATCCCAGGGGCGCTGCTGCGTATCGACATCGACGCCGACCAGACCGTGCGCAACTACCCGCCCCAAGTGGCGCTGGTGGCCGACGCGCAAATCGCCGCCGCAGCCTTGCTCGACGACTTGCACAAACAGGTATTGCCGACCCGCGATTCGACCTGGGGCGGCCAACGAGTCGCCCGCCTGTGGGCGGAACTGACGCCGGCCTGGGATGCCGCCACTCGCGCACAGACGTTGTTGCTCGACACGGTTCTGGATGAACTGCCGGGTGCAGTGCTGGTAGGTGATTCCACCCAGCCGGTGTACAGCGGCAACCTGACCCTGAACCTCGACCACCCACGTCGCTGGTTCAACTCTTCCACTGGCTACGGCACCTTGGGCTATGCCTTGCCGGCCGCCATCGGCGCCTGGTTGGGACGTGGCGACGGGCAGCCGGTGGTGTGCCTGATCGGCGACGGCGGGTTGCAGTTCAGCCTGCCGGAGCTGGCCAGTGCCGTGGAAGCCCGCACGCCGGTCATCGTGCTGCTGTGGAATAACCAGGGTTACGAAGAGATCAAGAAATACATGGTCAACCGCGCCATTGAGCCCGTGGGTGTAGATATCTATACGCCGGACTTTATCGGTGTGGCCAAAGCCTTGGGCTGCGCGGCCGAAAGTGTGCGGGGCATCGAACCGTTGCGGGCGGCCTTGCGCGCCGCCACGGATCGCCAGGGGCCGACGCTGATTGAAGTCGACCAGGCACTGTGGATGCAGGAGGTTGCAGCTGCCGTAGGGTATTGAACGGTGTGTCTATCGATGGCGTGCAGGCGGGGACTGACGTCGTGTTACCAACATTATTTGTCCCACACCAAACATAGAAACGACCTACAGAGCTTTCTATTGGTACGGCCGTTCCGTTAAGCTTTTGTGCAGTCTTGTACTGAGTTCGGTACAACGGGTTTACGGACGAAACCGATGCTAAACAGTAACTTGCTCAGAAAGCTCGATATGCAGGACTTGATGGTGTTTATCGCCGTCTATGACCAGAGCAGCGTTACCGAGGTCTCCGAAACGCTGTTCGTCAGTCAGTCCACCGTGAGCTACAGCCTGAAGAAGCTGCGCACCAGCTTTGAAGACGAGCTGTTTATAAACACGCGGGCCGGCATGCGCCCGACTTACAAGGCCACCACCATGTATGGCCATGTGCTGAAGATCCTGGAGAGCATCAACCTGTGCCACGCCGGCGGCCAGGCCTTCGACCCGAAACAGAAGGCCGCCTCGACTTGGTGACGGCGTCGGCTTCAAGCCTTAGCCGATTGCGACTTTGCTGTAGGACTCACGATCCATGTCGTCCAGTTGCACGCTGAGCTGAACCTGCACATCCGCCGGCCATTCGCCCAAGTCCTGCAAGGCCGCCAACAGGCTTTGCGACAACTGTTGCTTGATCTGCGGCGACCGCCCGCTAAGCAGCGACAGCTTGACCGCGATAAAACCGCGTGGGCTGAGCGAGGTGCCCACCTGGAAATTCTCCACCTTCACTGCGCGGCTCTTGATATCGAACTCGGAAGCGAACTGCCCGGACGCCATCAGCACGTTGTTGAGCCGCAACAGGGTTTTCTCGACAGGCAAGTCCGTAAGGTTGGCGGTGTATTCCAGATGCAGGTGCGGCATTAAAAGCTCCCGATGGTTGTAGGAAAAGAGTCATACATATAACACGCAGGCGCACTGATTCAGAGCGCTTTCAGTTCTCCCTCAAGGGGTGTCTCAAGATTTTGCCGGCGGCGCCGCCAGTGAGTCGCGGTCACTCATGAACGCCTCCAGCCGCGAGCGCATCCAGCGTTCCGCCGGGTCGGTATCGACGTGGCTGAGCCAGACCATGGACAGGTCGAGGGTCGGGGTTTCAAACGGAAATGGCTCGCAGAACAGCTGCCCGCTGGCGGCCATGGCCTGGGCGGTGTAGTCCGGCAAGCTGGCGATCATGTCGGTGCCGGCGAGCAACGCCGGCAGCGCGCTGTATTGCGGCACCGATAGCACCACCTGGCGCTTGCGGCCGATCTCGGCCAGCCATTCATCGGCAAACCCGGACACGTTGGCGGTGTGCGACACCAGCACATGAGGGCGTGCGCAATATTCGTCGAGGGTCAGCGGTGTGTCCGAGGCATCGGCGCGTAGCAGGCACGGGCGGATATGCCGCAACAGCTTGCGCTTGGCATTGGCCGGCAGACCGCGGGTCTGGGTGATGCCGACGGTGATATCACCGGATGCCAACAAGTCAGGGATGCGCCAGTAATCCACATGCTGCACCACAAACACCACCAAGGGCGCTTCCTGGCGCAAAGCCCGCAACAGCGGCGGTAGCAGACCAAACTCGACGTCATCGGACAGGCCGATACGGAAGGTCATGGTGCTGCGGGACGGGTCGAAATCGTGAGTCAGGCTCAGGGCCGACGACAGCGAATCCAGGGCCGGCGACAGGTGCTGGATGATTTCCTCGGCCCGCGCCGTCGGTTCCATGCGGTGGCCAACGCGAATGAACAGCGGGTCATTGAACAAGGTGCGCAAACGGTTGAGGGCCGAACTGATGGTCGGCTGGCCGAGAAACAGCTTCTCCGCCACCCGCGTCACGTTGCGTTCGAGCATCAGTGCCTCGAAGACCACCATCAGGTTGATGTCGGCCTTGCGTAGTTCATTACGATTCATCGGCGCCTGCCCCTCTCCCCAAGACAACGCGCAGTTTAGAAAGGCCGCCGGGCTGCGTCTATGTGAACACTGTTCATCGAGCGGCTTTGCGACTATAAATCAGCTCTTGAAGGTCACAGGAACACCATCGTGCTGTTCATTATCGCCTTGGCCATTGTCGTGGCCGGGTTTTGTCTATGGGTTGTCCGATTCATCGCCAACCCCACCGTGAGGACACTGCTGCGCGTTTTTATCGGCTTGTGCCTGGCGACGGTGGTCGCCTATATGGTGCTGGCGGCGGGGTTTCCGACGTCGCTGCTGGTTTGATCTTGATCTGAAATAGCCTCAACCCACTTGTGAGCAAGGACTGCCAAGCATGAAATTCGCCTACACCATCATCTATGTGCCGGACGTTGCCGCCTCCCTGGCATTCTTTGAAATAGCCTTCGGCTTCACTCGCCGTTTCCTGCATGAATCGGGTACCTATGGCGAGCTGGAAACCGGCGAAACCACCCTCTCGTTTGCCGCCCACGAATTGGCAGGCATGAATTTCGACGGCGGCCACGTGCAGGCCCATGCCTCCAGCAAACCGCTAGGAATGGAAGTGGGTTTCGTCACCGAGGACGTGTTCGCCGCCCACGCCAAAGCGCTCGTCCATGGCGCGACAGAACTGTCGCCACCGAGCACCAGGCCCTGGGGGCAGGTGGTGTCTTATGTGCGTTGCCCGGATGGCACGCTGGTGGAATTGTGTACCCCGATCCATTGATCGGGGCACACCCTTTCAACGCTTGAGCGGAATCTCCTCATCAAGCGGTGACAGTTCCGTAGAGTCATCATGCTTCCAGGTCTGGGGCTTCTCCTCCTCATGCTGACGCTGGGGTTGTACACGCTCCGGCTCATCCCGTTCCTTCTGCTCATTATTCATAGCCACCTCCCTTCCTTAAGAATGGTTCACCCATCCAGCATAGAACAGAGCAATGATTTTGGGCGCATGCTCCAATTGATAACAATTACGCATCAATTAATCCAAATAACTCACTTATCATTTCTAAATGTGTCAGCCACTATCCCGGGTCTTAAGCGAAACAAGCTCTTAAAAAGAACGCTGGAGACACAAAAACCATGACTAGCCCTTCCCGGCCCGACGCTGCCCCTTCGAAAGTGGGTGCAGTCCTACGCGTTACCTCGGGCAACTTCCTCGAACAGTTCGACTTCTTTCTGTTCGGCTTCTACGCCACCTATATCGCTGCCGCGTTCTTCCCCGCCGCCAATGAGTTTGCGTCATTAATGATGACCTTCGCCGTGTTCGGCGCGGGTTTCCTGATGCGTCCACTGGGCGCGATCGTTCTGGGTGCCTATATCGATGACGTCGGTCGCCGCAAAGGGTTGATCATGACTCTGTCGATCATGGCCAGCGGCACGCTGCTGATCGTGCTGGTACCGGGTTATCAGACCATTGGCCTGTGGGCACCGCTGCTGGTGCTGCTGGGTCGCTTGCTGCAAGGTTTTTCGGCCGGCGCGGAACTGGGCGGCGTGTCGGTGTACTTGTCTGAAATGGCCACACCGGGCCGCAAAGGCTTCTACACCAGTTGGCAGTCCGGCAGCCAACAGATCTCCATCGTGGTTGCGGCCGCCTTGGGTTATGGCCTGAACCAATGGATGGAACCGGCTGTAGTTGCCGATTGGGGCTGGCGCATTCCCTTCGGCCTGGGTTGCGTGATCATCCCGTTCATTTTTGTACTGCGACGCAACCTGCAGGAAACCGAAGAGTTCGCCAACCGCAAACATCGCCCAAGCATGCGCGAAGTGCTGGCGACCCTGGCGAAGAACTGGACCATGGTGATCGGCGGCATGCTGATGGTTGCCATGACCACCACGGCGTTCTACCTGATCACGGTCTACGCGCCGACCTTCGGCAAGACCGTGCTGCAACTGAGCACTTCCGACGCCTTGCTGGTGACGTTGCTGGTGGCGGTGTCGAACTTTGTCTGGCTGCCGATCGGCGGCACCCTGAGCGACCGCTTCGGGCGCAAGCCGGTGCTGGTGGCCATGACTGCCCTCACCGTGATCACCGCCTACCCGGCGCTGTCGTTCGTGGTGAATGCGCCAAGCTTCGCGCATATGCTCGAAACCTTGCTGTGGTTCTCCTTCCTGTACGGCATGTACAACGGCGCAATGATCCCGGCCCTGACCGAAATCATGCCGGTGGAAGTACGTGTGGCCGGTTTCTCCCTGGCTTATAGCCTGGCGACCGCCATTTTCGGTGGTTTCACCCCGGCGATCTCCACCTGGTTTATCCATGTCACCGAAGACAAGGCTTCGCCGGCCTACTGGATGATGTTTGCCGCGCTGTGTGCCCTGTGCTCGACCTTGGCCCTGTACCGCCGCGCCAATACCCGCGGGCAGATGCTGCAGGAGGCCGTATGATGCGCACCCTACTCAACAGCCTTACGGCCCTTGCACTCGGCGCCCTGGCACTGACGGCGCAGGCCGAAGAACTCAACGTGATGACCTCCGGTGGTTTTACCGCTGCCTATAAATTGCTCGGCCCGCAATATGCCAAACAAAGTGGCGACACCCTGAATACCATCCTGGGTCCGTCCATGGGCAAGGCGCCGGAAGCGATTCCCAACCGTCTAGCGCGTGGCGAACCCGCCGATGTGGTGATCATGGTCGGCTATGCGCTCGATGACTTGATCAAGCAAGGCAAGGTCGACCCTGCGTCCCGCGTGGAACTGGCGGACTCGCGTATCGGCCTGGTGGTGAAAGCCGGCGCGGCCAAACCGGCGATCGGCACTGACGCCGAATTGAAGGCCACGCTGACCCAGGCCAAATCCGTGGCTTATTCGGACAGCGCCAGCGGCGTGTATGTCGAGAAGGAACTGTTCAAGAAGCTCGGCATGCCCGCCAAAGGCACGATGATCGAGCGCCTGCCGGTGGCCGAACAGGTCGCCAAGGGTGACTACGAGGTCGGCTTGCAGCAGGTGGCGGAACTGTTGCCGATACCAGGGGTGACGTTTGTGGGCAAGATCCCGGAAGACGTGCAGTCGGTGACACGCTTTGCGGCGGGGATTCCGGTCAACGCCAAACACCCGGCCCAGGCCAAGGCACTGCTGAAGTTCCTGGCTTCACCCGAGGCGCAACCGGTGGTGCAATCCACCGGCCTGGACTCGGTGTCACGCTGACCGAAACGGCATCTCCCGTACCAACCGCTCCAACTCCAGCGCCGCCGGCGGCAACGTCCGCCCGCGGCGCTTGATCAAGCCCACATTGCGCATCACCTGCGGTTCCACCAGCGGCACACTCACCAGGATCGGGTGTTCGCCCGCGGGCATCGCAATCGATGGCACCATCGCCACGCCCAACCCCGCCTCCACCAGCCCGATCATCGTGGTCACGTGGTGGGTCTCGCAGACACTCGGTTTCTTCACCCGCACGCCGCGCAGGGCCTGGTCCAGCAGAAAGCGGTTGCCCGAGGACTTGTCCACGGTGATGTAGTCGTATTCGTAAGCTTCAGCCCAACTCACACTCTGGCGCCCGGCCAGCGGATGGTCATGCCGGCAGGCCAGGACGTAGCGCTCCTGCAACAGCAATTCGAATTCCACTTCATCGGCCAGGCTGCCGCTGAAACTCACACCGAAATCCGCCTCGCCGCTCTCCACGGCATTGCAGACCTCACCGGCGCTGGCATCCAGCACCTGCAGGCGAATCTTCGGATAGAGCTTGTGAAACTCGGAGATCACATGGGGCATGAAGTAATAAGCGGTGGACGGCACGCAGGCGATGGTGACGTTGCCCATCCGCGTGGACGCCACATTGCTGATGCCCATCAAGGCGATGTCGAGGTCGTCGAGAATACGCTCCACCTGGGGCAGGAACGCACGGCCGACCATGGTCAGGTTGACCCGTCGGGTGGTGCGCTCGAACAGCTTCACATCGAGGGCGGATTCGAGCTTTTCGATACGTCGGCTAAGAGCCGGTTGCGAGATTCGGATGGCCTCGGCGGCACCGCGAAAACTGCCTTTGTCTACCACAGCGCGGAAGGCTTGAAGGTCATTGAGGTCGAAGTTGATGATCACGAAGGTGGCCAGTGGCTGTCAGGATGGGGGCATTATCGTACGGGAGCGGATGGGACGTCATGTACCCGGGGCTGGGCGTCGCCTGCAAGCACGGTTTTCGGGGACAGCCGATTTTCCCGGGGTGAAGTTCAATGGCAGCCTTTGGTAGGGTGTCCGACTCGATTATTTTTTCCCATTCCTACCGGCGTACATCCATGAATCGAATAATAAAAAAACACCAGGCACTGCGCTGCGGCGCATGGATCCTTGGTCCGCTATGCCTCGCTACCCTGAGCTTTTTTGCCTGGCAGAGCTTCTATCCGGTGCAGGCGAGCGACGGCTGGAGCTATAGCGTGATTCATCGAGACGTGGCCAAGGCGGCGTCGCTGATGCCCCTGCACGATGGCTCGCTGATGGTCAGCCAGGAACTCAAGGACGGGCTGGGCAGCATTGTGCGAATCCACGCGGATGGGCAACGCGAAGTCGTAGTGGCCAACCTGTCCAAACCCGACGGCATGGTCGCCACCCGTGGCGGCTGGGTGTTCAGCCAGGAATCAGGTGGCGCGCCGGTCAGCTTTCTCAAGGACGGCGCCGTCACGGAGTTGTTCCGCGGTGAAAACGTACAGGGCCTATGGGTCGAGGGCGACGACCTGTACGCCATTGAAGACCGCAAGCCCACCGGCCGCCTGATGCGCTACCGCTGGAGCGACCAGTCCCTGAGCATGCTGCGCGATCAGGTCGAGGAAGGCGAATCCATCGTGCGTTGCACGGATGGGCGCATGCTCTATACCGAAAAGAAAAAAGGCGTGGTCCGCGAACTGACCGATGATGGCAGCGACCCGGTGGTGCTGGCGGGCTTGAACAAGCCAACGTTCCTGATGTGTGATGAGCGCGGGTTGTGGGTCAACGAAGACTCGACGCACCGGGCACGCCTGTTGTTGATTGACCCTCGGGGCGAGCAGCAGACCATTCTGTCGTTCTTGAAGGCGCCGCAATCGATTGTGCCGACAGGACGGGGCACCTATCTGCTGGCGGAAGGGGGGAGGAACCGGGTGTTGGAACTGGTGCCGCAGACGCTCGCCGTCTCACCGTAAGACTCGTCGCAGACCAGGAGTCCTGGCGAGCCTTTCAGCGCGGCACCGGCATACCAAAGTGTTCGGCGTCACGCCTGCGGCGCGGCCGCAATGGCTTCGGCCAGGTCCTGATACTCTTCGCAGGTGGTGCTGCACAGGGCTTTGATTTTCGCCAACTGTTCCTGCGCCAAATCCATGCGCCCCTTGATCACATATGCCTCACCCAGGTACTCGCGGACCTGGGCATAGTTGGGGTCGAGCGCAACGGACTTCAGGTAATAACCGATGCCTTCATCGGTGCGTCCCAGTTTGCGCGTGGCATAACCACGGTAGTTGAGGGCCTTGGCGGTGTTGGGGTTGTGCAGGGTGTCGAGCAAGGCCAGCGCTTCATCGTACTGCCCATCCTTAGCTAGGCGGTACGCGTAATCGGTACGGTCGGCGTCCGAGATGGCTTTGCTGGTTTGCAGCACGCATTTTCCGCTCTTGGTATCCCAGACCTGGCCTTTGGGGCAGTTCGGCTTGGGCGGCGCCGGTTCGTCCCCGGATGCGAGAACCTGGCCTGCAAATAAAGCCGCGGCCAGAAGAAATGCGCTGCGGTAACCAACGGCCTGCTCACGGTAAGTCTTCATGATGGTCATGCTCCGTCACACTGAGGAAGAACAGCAACAAGAGATATCTGCCACCATGCGCCATTTTTACTGGCAGGTTAAGCGTGGTCTGACTGTCGGCCTAAAGAGCGTCGAATCGATTGTACTGATGGTTATTATCGAAACGAGCGCCTCGGTGGTTGCTAAAAACGATTTATATAATCGCCTCCAGTTTCTCCTCCCCTGCGCCTGGCTTCAGGCGACACATCTTTCTGGAACCCGATACCATGCCAAGTGCCAGCCAGGCCCCAAGCGGCCGCCCGGAACATGATCAACAAAGTGTCAAACAGCAGTGGCTGGCGATTCTCTCGGTCGCGGTGGGTGCCTTCGCCCTGGTGACCAGTGAATTCCTGCCGGTGGGCGTACTCAATGATGTCGCCAGCGACCTCGGCATCAGTGCCGGCCATGCCGGCCTGATGGTCACTCTGCCCGGCATCATGGCCGCCCTCGCCGCCCCGTTGCTGTCAGTGATGATTGGCGCCATGGACCGCCGCTATTTATTGATCGGCCTGACGCTGATCATGATCATCGCCAACACCGTCGTGGCGTTCGCCAGTGACTTCAGCCTGCTGCTGTTCGGTCGCGTCCTGCTGGGCATCAGCATCGGCGGGTTCTGGGCCACCGCCATCGCCCTCAGCGGCCGTCTCGCTCCCAGAGGCGTGGGCGTGGCGAAGGCCACCTCGATCATCATGATGGGAGTGACACTGGCCACCGTCCTCGGCGTGCCCGTCGGCACCTGGCTCAGCGGCCTGATGGGCTGGCGCATGACCTTCCTGGTCACCGCGCTGGTAGGCGTACCCGTGCTGCTGGCGCAGGTCTTTTTGCTGCCGCGGCTCGACCCGGAAAAGGCCATCCTCATCAGTGACCTGCCGGCCTTGTTTATCAACCCACGCGCTCGGGTCGGTTTGATCGCAGTGTTGCTGATCGGCCTGGCACACTTTGCCGCCTACACCTACGTCGCGCCGTTCTTCAAGAACAGCTCCGGCTTCGACGGCCAGACCATTGGCTCACTGCTGCTGATGTTTGGCATAGCCGGTGTCGCCGGTAACATTTTTGCCGGCTTCGCCGCCAACCGCAGCGTGCGCTACACCCTGCTGCTGGTCGCACTGATGATCGGCACCAGCACCGCCCTGTTCCCCTACTTCGCCACCGGCCTGATCGGCGCGACGATGTTGATCGCACTCTGGGGCTTCGCCTTTGGTGCCTTCCCGGCCTGCGCCAGTATCTGGATGTTTGTCGTGGCGCCCAAGGATGTTGAACGCGGTATGCCGCTGTTCGTCGCCTTGTTTCAGGTGATCATTGCCTTGGGTTCATTCTTCGGCGGGCGGATTGTGGACCAGATGGGTAGCTCGGTGCTGTTGAGCCTGGCTACGGCGTTGGTCGGCGTAGGTTTTGTCACGGTGCTGGTGCTGGGGCGAAATGTGAGTAACAGCTTGGTAGCGCAATCTGCCTGAGCAGAAAGAGCTGTTGAAAAGCCTGCTGAGCATTGAGCTTGGCAGGCTTTTTTATTTTCAGCGGACGCGCATCGCAAGTCCCGATTTGGAAAAGCTTCGTAATGAAAACTCGCACAGTGAAGCTTGTGTACCCACGCCCCTGAACTAGCCTCGAAAGGGTCGCCATGTGGCGACGTACTGCCAAGGAGCTTACATGCCAACCAGATATCGTGATGCCGTCACCGGAGAGTACGTGACAGAGGCTGAGGCAAAGAAAAGACCAAGGGAAACGGTGAAGGAGAAGGATAAAAAGTCGCCGTCAAAGCCACAGGGTAAGAAGTGATGTCGAGGTTGGAAGACAACGCCATACGTCGAGACAGCCTTGCCAACACGGCATACCTGAGCCAATGTAACGACAAACGTCATTACATGAGTAACGCTTCCATGGCATCTATAAACATCCGCATCGATGACGACCTGAAAGCTCGCGCCTACCTGGAACTGGAAAGGCTTGGCGTCACGCCTTCTGAACTGATGCGCCAAACCCTGCAATATGTAGTAGAGCGCGGTCAATTGCCTTTCAAGCCTGTGCTGATGACTGAGGATGATGAAGCCTTGCTGGCCAAGGTGCGGGAACAATTGGCGTCCCCTCAACGCGTAAGGGTTTCTATAGATGATCTATAGCCATGTGATCATGGTTTTATCAAAGAACATCTGAGCGTTTGAGCTGTAGTAAATGCTCTGCCAAAAACGAAAAAGCCCCGTAGCTTACTCAGCTACGGGGCTTTTTCTATGTAATGGCGGAGAGATAGGGATTCGAACCCTAGGTACCGGTGAAGGTACAACGGATTTCGAATCCGTCCCATTCGGCCACTCTGGCATCTCTCCAACGGCGCGCATCATAACAGTGTGTTTCACGGAAGCAAACCCCAAAAGAGATTTTTTTCCGTGCTATCAGATGCTTGCGTCGATTAAAGCGGTACGCCGAGACGGTTGGCGACTTCTTCGTAGGCTTCGATAACGTCACCGAGGCCCTGGCGGAAGCGGTCTTTGTCCATCTTTTTCTTGGTGTCTTTGTCCCACAAGCGGCAGCCGTCCGGGCTGAATTCGTCGCCCAGGACGATGGAGCCGTCGTGGAATACACCGAATTCCAGCTTGAAGTCGACCAGCAGCAGGCCGGCGTCGTCGAACAGCTTGCTCAGCACGTCGTTGACCTTGAGGGACAACTCCTTCATGCGCGCCAGTTGCTCGGCGGTGCCCCAGCCGAACGCCACAACGTGGGATTCGTTGATGAACGGGTCGCCCTTGGCGTCGTCCTTCAGGAACAACTCGAAGGTGTAGGGGTTGAGCTTGAGGCCCTCTTCCACGCCCAGGCGCTTGACCAGGCTGCCGGCAGCGTAGTTACGCACGACGCACTCGACCGGGATCATGTCGAGCTTCTTCACCAGGCACTCGTTGTCGCCCAGCAGTTTGTCGAATTGGGTCGGAATGCCGGCCGCTTCGAGTTTCTGCATGATGAAGGCGTTGAACTTGTTGTTCACCATACCTTTGCGATCAAGCTGTTCGATGCGCTTGCCGTCGAACGCCGAAGTGTCGTTGCGAAACAGCAGGATCAGGCGGTTGGCGTCGTCGGTCTTGTAAACCGACTTGGCCTTGCCGCGGTAGAGTTCTTCACGTTTTTCCATGATGGGCTCCGCTTTGAGTGAGGTGGGCTAGGCGATATGTCGCCAGTCGAGCCCTGAATCTTGATCGGCCAGTTGCAGCCAGTCCGGGTCGCACCCGAGGGTGTCGACAAAACATTGCCGGGCAAGCGTCGGCAGGTTGTTCTTGCTGCTCAGATGGGCCAGGACCAGGTGTTGCAGGTCTTGCCAGCCCAACTCATACACCAGGTACGCCGCCTGGTGGTTGTTCAAATGTCCCAGTTCGCCACCCACCCGCTGCTTGAGAAAGTACGGGTAATGACCACGAGCCAGCAGGTCACGACAGTGGTTGGACTCGATCATCAAGGCATCGAGATTGCGGTACCCGTCCAGCACCTTCGCACAGTAGGAACCCAGGTCGGTGAGCACACCGAAACGCCGCTCACCGTCGCTGAATACGTATTGCGTCGGCTCCTGGGCGTCGTGCGCCACGGCGATCACGTTGACGCTCAACGCGCCGATCTGCAGTTGCTCACCACCGGCCAGGAAACCTGCAGGCTCAATGGGTTTGCGCATCCCGCGCAAGGTGCCGCGACTCAGGTACACCGGCAGATTGTAGCGCCGAGACAGCAAACCCACGCCATGCACATGGTCGGCATGTTCGTGGGTCACCAGAATCGCGCTCAACTGCGCGGGGTGAACCCCCAGGCGCAGCAGGCGCCGCTCGGTTTCTCTTAACGAGAAACCACAATCGACCAGCACGTACGTGTCGTCATGAGCGACCAGCGTGCCGTTCCCTTGGCTACCGCTGCCGAGAACGGCAAAACGCATCGGATCAGCCCAGGTTGTCCTGAATCACGCCCAACACCTTGCGTGCGGTTTCAGCCGGCGCAACGGTGTTGATGTTCTTCTCGACGGTGACCTGCACGCTGTCGCCCACCTTGCTCAAACGAACCTGATAACGCTCGGCGCGGGTTTCGATCTCTTCCTTGGTCGGCTGGCTGCCAAACAACTTGCCGAAGAAACCTGGCTCGTCGTCTTTCTTCTCGGCCTTTTCCGCCACGTTGATGTAGTACAGGCCCAGGCTGCGGTTGATGTCCTCAACACGCCAAGGGCCCTTCTCCAACGCACGGCCTACACTGGCCCAGGCACGGTCCAGGTCTTCACCCAGGTTCAGCACCACGTTGCCGCTGCCGTCTTCGGAGAGGCTGACACGGTTAGGCGTATCGTAGTCGCGTGCAGCAAGCAGGGAAACCGAACCGCCCTTCTCGGAGATACGGCTCATGTTGGCCAGCATCTCATCGACCAGCGCGGCGTCAACGCCGGTGTTGACCGAGCGGTTGGTGAATTCGACATTGGCCGTGCTGCCGGCAGGACGCTCGGCGCTGACCACATAGACTTCACTGGTATTACGCTGCACGCCAGGCTCGATGCGCACACGCACACGGGATTCGCTGTCGGCCGCTACACCACCGGCCTGCAGACGCTGGGCCATGTTGGCGGACAGTTCACTGCCGTGCTGCCAGGCCGTGGTGAACTCACCGGTCTGCGGGCGCTGCTGGTCAATGCGGAAACCGTTGTCCTGGAAGAACTGCACCGCCACCGGCCAGACTTCGGCAGGTGGGCGCTGCGCCACGATCCAACGGTTGTCGCCGCTTTTCTGCAGGCTGTAGTCGCTGGCATCCGCCACGGCCGTGATCGGCTGTGGACGCGGTACCACGAACTCGCCTTTGATGGTTTCATCGGCAACGTTGCGTGGAATCGGCAGCAGTGGGTCAAGGCGCTTGGCGACATTGACATCAGGCGGCAGTTGCATCGGCTTGGTCGCTTGCGCGTCCAGGTAGTCGCTGCCGCGGTCACGGAAGTAGCCTTCCGGGCCCCAAATCCAACCGCAGCCACTGGTGCTGGAGATAATCAAGGCAAGTGCGGAAAGTCCGGCCAATCGCTTCATGCGTAATGCTTCCTCAATTAAACCAGGACGCCGGACTGGCGCAGGGCCTGTCGCAGCGGTTCGTGACAGGCTTCGCTGAGACGGGTGAGCGGCAGACGGATACCGTCCGGCATCATGCCCATTTCAGTCAGTGCCCATTTCACGGGAATAGGGTTGGATTCAATAAACAGGGTCTTGTTGAGCGGCATCAGCTTCTCGTGGATCGCTCGGGCGGTCTCGGCATCACCGGCAATGGCGGCGGCGCACATTTCGCTCATGGCACGCGGGGCCACGTTGGCGGTCACGGAGATGTTGCCCTTGCCACCCAGCAGGATCAGCTCGACAGCCGTGGCGTCGTCACCGGAATACACCAGGAAATCGCTGCTCACGCCGGCCAGGATGTCCTTGGCGCGCTGCAGGTCGCCGGTGGCTTCCTTGATACCGATGATGTTCGGCACGGTGGACAGGCGGATCACGGTCTCAGCCTTCATGTCGCAGGCGGTACGGCCCGGGACGTTGTAGAGGATCTGCGGGATCTCGACAGCCTCGGCGATGGCGCGAAAGTGCTGGTACAGGCCTTCCTGTGTCGGCTTGTTGTAGTACGGGGTCACCAGCAGGCAAGCGTCGGCGCCGGCCTTCTTGGCGTTTTTGGTCAGCTCGATCGCTTCACGCGTCGAGTTGGCGCCCGTACCGGCGATGACGGCAATGCGGCCCGCGACACGCTTGACCACGAATTCGATCACCTGGATGTGTTCTTCCACATCGAGGGTCGCCGATTCACCCGTGGTGCCGACCGCAACAATGGCATTGGTGCCTTCTTGCAGGTGGAAGTCCACCAGCTTGCCCAGGCTGTCCCAGTCGAGATGACCTTGTGCATCCATGGGTGTGACCAGTGCCACCATACTGCCCGCAATCATGCAACCGCTCCTGCCGGAAAAAGAGAGCCGTAATGGTACTGGCGCCAAGATGCTTGCACAAGCGAAGTACCGTCTGAGGATGCGTTCTGGATCAACTAAACGACGGGCAATGCCATCATTGGGCCAAAGCATGGCCTGAAGCACGATGAAACCAGACCGGTCGCGCAATGAAAACGCCGCCTCCTAGCCCTTGGCGACGCTTTTCGCTACCCTTGATCCTTTGATCGATACAGCCCACACGGTATCGACCGCTCATCGCTTTAGGAAGGCTGCATGTCCACCCCCACAGTTCGCGAACAATTCCTTGTTATCAGTGCCCTCGGCGCCAACCCCATGGAGCTGACCAACGTCCTGTGCCGCGCCAGCCATGAGAACCGCTGCGCCGTCGTGACCTCCCGCCTGACCCGCCACGGCGAGTGCAGCGCGCTGGTCCTGCAGATTTCCGGCACCTGGGATGCCCTGGCGCGCCTGGAGACCGGCTTGCCGGGCCTGGCCAAGAAGCACGACTTCACCGTCAACGTGGTACGCAGTGCCGCGCTGGAGAATCGCCCTCAGGCGCTGCCTTATGTGGCGTATGTCAGCTCGGCTTATCGCTCGGACATCGTCAACGAGCTGTGCCAGTTCTTCATCGATCATAACGTCGAGCTGGAGAACCTGACCTGTGATACCTATCAGGCGCCCCAAACCGGCGGCACCATGCTCAACGCGACGTTCACCGTGACCCTGCCGGCCGGCGTGCAGATCAGTTGGCTGCGCGACCAGTTCCTGGATTTCGCCGACGCCCTGAACCTTGACGCCCTGATCGAACCATGGCGCCCTCAGAATCCAATGTAAGGAAGTCCTCATGCCGGTAGCCATCGACACACCCGTGACCGATTTCGAAGCCCAGGCCACCAGCGGCCAGACCTTCAGCCTCGCGGCCCTCAAGGGCAAGCAAGTGGTGATCTACTTCTACCCCAAGGACAGCACCCCGGGCTGCACCACTGAAGGCCAGGGTTTCCGTGACCAGTACGCAGCCTTCCAGGCCGCCAACACCGAAGTCTTTGGCGTGTCGCGTGACAGCGTGAAGTCCCACGAGAACTTCAAGGGCAAGCAGGCGTTCCCGTTCGAGCTGATCAGCGACAAGGACGAAGCAGTTTGCCAGCTGTTTGACGTGATCAAGTTGAAGAAGCTGTACGGCAAGGAATACCTGGGCGTGGATCGCAGCACCTTCCTGATCGACAGCGAAGGGGTGCTGCGCCAGGAATGGCGTGGTGTAAAAGTGCCAGGTCACGTGGATACCGTCCTGGCTGCGGCACAAGCCTTGAACAAGCACTGATTGTAGTGAGCGGGCTTGCCCCGCGCTGGGCGGCAAAGCCGCCCCAACACGGACGCCGCGGTGTTTCAGACAGACCGAGGCGCCTGGGTTTGGGGCGGCTTTGCCGCCCAGCGCGGGGCAAGCCCGCTCACTACAATAGCGGTGCAACTATAGGTTCCTGTCGCGGCCACGCGTCGAGCACCGCCTTGAACAGCGTCGCCAGGGGAATCGCGAAGAACACGCCCCAGAATCCCCACAACCCACCGAACAACAACACCGCGCAGATGATCGCCACCGGGTGCAGGTTGACGGCTTCCGAGAACAGCAGCGGCACCAGCACATTGCCATCCAGGGTCTGGATGATGCCGTACACCGCCATCAGGTAGATGAACTGGTCGCTCCACCCCCACTGGAACAAGGCGATCAACGTCACCGGCACCGTCACCACCACTGCGCCGACATATGGCACTACTACAGACACGCCCACCAGCAGTGCCAGTAACGCCGCATAGTTGAGCCCGAGGACCACAAAGGCGATGTAGGTGACGCCCCCACAGATAACGATCTCAATCACCTTGCCGCGAATGTAGTTGGCAATCTGACGGTTCATCTCTTCGGCCACTCGGGTAATCAGCGCCCTTTCACGCGGCAGGTAACCGCGGACCCAGCGGCCGATCATCTCGCGGTCCTTGAGGAAGAAAAACACCAGGATCGGCACCAGCACCAGATAGATCATGATGTTGACCAACAACGGCAGGCTGGACAGAGAAAAGGTCAGCGCCCACTGCCCGAATTTTCCGATCTCGCCGCGCGCCAGTTCAATGGCCTGCACCACCTGCTCATCCGACACCAGATGCGGATAGCGTTCAGGCAACATCAGCAACAACGACTGCCACTTGGCCAACATCCCCGGCAACTCGTTGAACAGGGTGATCAACTGGTGCCACAGCAGCGGCAGCACCACCACGATGAATACCACCAGCAAGCCCATGAACAGGGCAAACACCAACCCCACCGCCACACCACCCGGTAAGCGCAAACGTTCCAGGGTGTTGACCAACCCTTGCATCAGGTACGCCAGCACCATCCCTGCCAGTACCGGCGCCAGCATGCCACCCAAAGTGAGCACCGCCGTAAAAGCCAGGAACAGCAGGACCGCCAGCACCACGGCCTCTTCATCGGAAAAGTAGCGCTGGATCCAGTCTCGTAACACTTTGAACATCAATCAACCTCGGATGATGGGGCGAACGATTCAGGCCTTTCGTAGCCAGTAACAGTACACCCCGGCGGCATCTTCTTCGTGCAGCAGGGTGTGACCGGCCAACTTGGCAAAGGTCCGGAAATCGCGCTGGGAGCCGGCATCCGTGGCGATCACCTTGAGTACTGCGCCACTGGCCAATCGATTGAGTTCCAACTTGGCCTTGAGCAGGGGCAACGGGCAATTCAGGCCGCTGGCATCAAGCTCCGCATCAAAGGCTACAGCGTCGGTCATGGTTTTACTCCGGACAAGCGTTGGGCTGCTTAGAATATCTGGTCCGAAGCTCAGTGTCCGGCTACAGTAGACTCTTTGTCGAAAGGCTTTGTGCATGACTTTTTTGCGCCCTACCCTGCTGACGCTGGCTTGCCTGCTGGCCTCTCCAGGCTTCGCTGACGACCTGCCGTCACTTGGCGACGCCAGTTCTGCCATTGTCTCGCCACAACAGGAATACCAACTGGGCCGCGCCTGGCTTGCCTACTTACGCGGCCAGGTGTCGCAGCTCAATGACCCGCAGCTCAAAGACTACGTCGAAACCAGCGTGTACAAACTGGTGGAGACCAGCCAGGTCAATGATCGGCGCCTGGAATTCATCCTGATCAACAGTCCGCAACTCAACGCCTTTGCCGCGCCCGGCGGGATTGTCGGGGTCAACGGCGGCCTGTTTCTCAATGCCCAGACCGAAGGTGAGTACGCCTCGGTATTGGCACACGAACTGGCTCACTTGTCCCAACGTCACTTTGCACGGGGCGTGGAAGCACAGTCGCGCATGCAGCTCCCGATGATGGCCGCCCTGCTCGGCGGCATCATCGCCGCGGCGGCAGGCGCAGGTGACGCCGGCATTGCCGCCATTGCCGGCAGCCAGGCGGCGGCTATCCAGGAGCAGCGCCGGTTCTCGCGCCAGAATGAACAGGAGGCTGACCGGATCGGCATCCTCAACCTGGAAAAAGCCGGGTACGACCCGCGCTCCATGCCCACCATGTTCGAACGGCTGATGCGCCAATACCGCTTCGACGCCAAGCCACCGGAGTTCCTGCTGACTCACCCGGTTACCGAATCACGGATTGCCGACACCCGCAACCGCGCCGAACAAGCCAAACCCGGCGGCAAGGAAGACAGCCTGCGCTATCAACTGATCCGCGCGCGCGTACAACTGCAATATGAAGACACCCCAGGCCTGGCCGCCAAGCGGTTCCAGGCACAACTGGACGAAAACCCGAAAAACGACGTGGCACGCTATGGCCTGGCCATTGCCCAGATCAAGGGTACCCAGCTCAAGGCGGCCCGAGAAAACCTGGCACCGCTGCTGGCCAAAGCCCCCAATGACATCACCTACAACCTGGCGCAGATCGAGTTGGACATCACCAACAATCGCCTGCCGGATGCCCAGCAACGCACGGACCGGATGCTCACCCAATACCCCGGCAACTATCCGCTGAATCAGGTGCGCGTGGACTTGCTGCTCAAGCAGAACCGTACCGCAGATGCGGAGAAAGCCCTGGACGGTTTGCTCAAATCCCGACCCGATGACCCGGATGTCTGGTACCAGGTCGCCGAGACCCGCGGTTTGTCCGGCAACATCATCGGTTTGCATCAGGCCCGCGCCGAGTACTTTGCCTTGGTGGGTGACTTCCAGCAGGCCATTCAACAGCTGGACTTTGCCAAGCGCCGGGCAGGCAACAACTTCCCGCTGTCCTCGCGTATCGATGCACGCCAACGTGAATTGATTGAACAGGAACGTCTGGTGAAAGGGATGATGGGCTAAATCCATCGCCCACAAAAAAGCCCCGCCTTCGTTAAACGAAGGCGGGGCTTTTTAATAGGCTAGAGCCTTACTCAGCCAGCTTGAACGTGATGAAACTCGCACGCCCCTGACGCAGCACACGCATCGACACCGAGCGATTCTTCGGCAACGCCTTGGCGATGTCGGCGAACTCCTTGGTGGAGTTGATCGCCTGATTGTTCAGGTGGGTGATCACATCCCCCGGCTGCAGGCCGATCAAGGCGGCTGGGCCGTCCTGGACTTCCTTGATCACCACGCCACCCTTCAGGTCGAAGCTCTTCTTCTGCTCAGCGGTCAGCTCAACCACCGCAATACCCAGGCGGTTGCTGCTGCGCTCAACGCCTGGCTTGGCGTTGCCCAGCGCATCGAGGGCGGCGCCTTCTTCAGGGATAGCCCCTACGGTCAGCTCGACGTTTTGACGCTTGCCATCACGGATCACTTCCAACTTGGCCTTGCTGCCGGCTTTCAGAGCACCGACCAGGTGCGGCAAATCGGCGGACATGATGATCGGCTGGCCGTTCATGCTCAGGATCACGTCGCCAACTTGCAGGCCGCCTTTGGCAGCCGGGCCGTCGTCCTGAATCTGTGCGACCAGGGCACCGGCCGGCTTCTCGAGGCCGAAGGATTCAGCCAGGTCTTTGTTCACCTCCTGGATCACGACACCCAACCAGCCGCGGCTGACTTTGCCACCGCTCTTGAGCTGGTTGGAAACGTCCATGGCAACATCGATCGGGATCGCGAAGGATACGCCCATGAAGCCACCGGAGCGGGTATAGATCTGCGAGTTGATACCCACCACCTCGCCCGCCAGATTGAACAACGGACCACCGGAGTTACCTGGGTTGATCGGCACATCGGTCTGGATGAACGGCACGTAGTTTTCGTTCGGCAGGCTGCGGCCAATGGCACTGACGATGCCTTGGGTGACGGTATGGTCAAAGCCGAATGGCGAACCGATTGCCACGACCCACTGCCCGGCTTTCAAGTCCTGGGATTTACCCAGTTTCAGTACCGGTAAATCCTTGCCATCGATTTTCAGCAAGGCCACATCCGAGCGCGGGTCCGTGCCGACCAGCTTGGCTTTCAATTCACTGCGGTCGGCCAGGCGCACGAGGATCTCGTCAGCATCGGCAATCACATGATTGTTGGTGAGGATGTAGCCATCGGGCGAAATGATGAAACCCGACCCCAGGGACTGCGCTTCGCGCTGGCCACCGCCGCCTCCACGTGGGGAGCGCTGTTGCGGCATACCCCGTTCGAAGAACTCGCGCAGCATCGGCGGCAGCCCTTCGAGGTCCGGCATCTGCTGGTTCGAGACTTTGCGCTCGGGCAGTTTCTGCGTGGTACTGATGTTCACCACGGCAGGCGAGGCCTGCTCCACCAACTGGGTGAAGTCAGGCAGTTCGGCCGCTTGCGCGGACACAGCCTGACCCAGCACCAGCACCGTGGCGACTATGGATAAGTAAGACTTCAAACGTGGTATCGACATACAGCTCCCGTTACGACGAGCAGGGTTGAGCGACAGGGTTCAAGAAACACCGAAAACTACGATCGGCATCTTTGTTCCGCGAACAAAACAAGGCCGGAGCCGACAAGCCCTGACCTATAAAAAACATGGGGATTTTTTGCAAGTGAAAATAACGAACCAGACATTTCATGCTCTCAATACCCAACCAAGCAGAGGCTCACATTGGAAGGTCAGGATGAACATAGGATTAACAACTCATGGCTGGGTGGCAACCTTTTCACCGCGCACCGACAGCGCGATGCGTTCGGCGGTGCCGATGGGGATTTCGCCGACAACCGTCACCATCATCTCGCCGTCCACCGTGTTCAGGCGCCGCGACACCGCAACCGTAGGCCCCAGTTGAGTGCGGGTTTCCGTCACGCTCGCTCCGTCTGTCGACTCGAGAAACACCGAGAAGCGTGCAAGGCCGTCGCTATACATCCAACTGTCGACAGTAGATTGGGTTTGGCTATCTCGGCGTGCGTTACTGCTGATGGGCTCAAAACCAGGCGGCAGCCAGTTCAGGTGCCATGCCTGATCGGCAGGTACTTCTGGCGCGTTGTTGTTGGAAACGGCGACGGCTTTACATTCGCCGCTGGGCTGCAGATCGCGATCAGAAAGCGCGACCGACGTATTCAGGCGGGTGAATTGAAAACGTTCCAACAACTGCCCCTGATCGTTGAGTAACAACGATTTGAGTGGCAATGCCGTTTCGCGATCCAGATGCAACTCGAAGCCATATCGGTATTGGTCTCGAGGGGTGATCGAGACAATCACCGCATTACGACCGGCCACACGGGATTTCCCGATAACGGACAGTTCATAAAAGGGAGTGAGCTTTTGGGGATCAAGAACACGCGCGGCCGAGGCATCACGCGAATTCCCAAGGCCTGCGACGAGTGTGCCGCTGACGCATTGAGTACGACCATCTATCCGTACGACTTCCTGGGCAGAACCGTCGAGCTGGAGTAATCGCTCACGAACCTGACCATTCTGGACACGATGCCAGATGTCATGGGTAGAAAAACTGCCATTACGTTCGTAGACGAACGTACCTTCGAAGCTTTGTTGCTGCTCTGCACGCCCAAGTCGAGTCAGCCAGTCTTGGGCTTCGTCGGCATGGGCGGATAGTGCAAACCAGCTACTGAGCAAAAGCGTGAGGAGCGGTATGGCGCGCATAGTGCTCCTCAGCGATTCAACGGTTTTCCAGGCTTGCAGCACGTGCATAAGGCAGAGCGCTTTCAGTACCTTTCAAGGCCGACTCCTGTGCGTGTTGACGCAGGTAGCCTGGAAGGCGCTGATCCTGCCAGCCGGATTGCCCTTGCAGTACGCCATTGGCCATTGGGCCGGTGGTGTCAGAGCTTTCCTTGTAGCCGGCCAGTACAGCCGGGCCCTTGACTTGCGGACCAGCCATGACCGGCTGCTGAACCTGTTGGGCCAGCTCGTTACCGGCAATTTCGTCCTGGTTGTACAGGCGAACACCCGCCAATACGGCAACAGTCACCGAAGCAGCAACCGCCAGGCGACCCAGGCTACGCCATGGACCACGAGCAGCTTTTGCCGGAACGGCTTCATCGGCCAGCGCAGCAGAAACGGCCGCAGCAATATCCAAACGAGGGATTAGTAGATCCTTGTGCATCACCGCCCGAGCGACTTGGTAACGAGACCAGGTATCACGGGTTTCGGCATCATCAAATGCGTTGAGCACTCGACGAAGTTCCAGTTCATCCGCTTCGTTATCCATCACTGCGGACAGCGATTCCTGCAGGGCATCACGACTCATGGCGGTTCCTCTCTTGGCTGTCGCCGCTGTCTTTAGTTTTCCTGCAACAACGGTTGCAAGGCTTTGTCGATGGCTTCCCGGGCCCGGAAAATCCGTGACCTTACAGTCCCCACCGGACATTGCATGACGCTCGCAATGTCTTCGTAACTCAGACCATCGAATTCACGTAAAGTTAACGCGGTACGCAAATCTTCCGGCAGTTGCTGAATTGTGCGATGAACGGTGCCTTCGATTTCGTCGCGCAGCAATGAACGCTCCGGCGACTCGAGATCCTTGAGGCCATGATCACCATCGTAAAATTCAGCATCTTCTGAACTTACATCACTATCGGGTGGGCGGCGGCCGCGAGACACCAGATAGTTCTTCGCCGTGTTAATGGCGATGCGATATAGCCACGTGTAAAACGCACTATCACCGCGGAAATTGCCTAGTGCACGATATGCCTTGATAAAGGCTTCCTGTGCTACATCCTGCGCCTCATGGGTGTCGTGCACGAATCGCACGATCAACCCGAGAATTTTGTGCTGGTATTTCAGCACTAGCAGATCAAATGCACGCTTGTCACCGCGCTGAACGCGCTCGACCAGCTGCTGATCCTCTTCCTGGGTTAGCATGAACACTCCTCGTTGTACTTGAAGGAGGCTTGCATAACTAAATGACCAGGCTTGCAAACATAGACTCGGGCTTTTCGCAAAAGTTCTCCCCTTTCAAGCAAGTTTCCGGCGCGCACTGTTTTGGCACACACGAAAAACGCAGCTCGGGCAACGCCGGCTGCGCGAATAATCTTGTCGTCGGCTTCCTGACGCGTCCAATGCTCCCGACGGGCCAATAAACTCAACGTTTTCCCAGCTTTCGGGCAACCTGCTATTGAGTCGGGACTGCTGCAAAAAGTTCCCCCCTCCAATAACCGGCTCATTTCACCCGACTGATGCACGGCAATCTCATATTGCCACGAATGCCCGACTATTGTGCCGCTCCCCCCCTCTATATACTAGTGGCCCGTGTGACCCTTTGATTCGCCGATCCAGGCGTCCTGTTTGCGCCAGCCTTTCGGATCGCTTTTTGCGGAATCCTTCCAATGAGCCAACAGTTTCAACACGATGTCCTGGTGATCGGTAGCGGCGCGGCCGGCTTGAGCCTTGCGCTGACCCTTCCCAGCCATTTGCGCATTGCCGTACTGAGCAAGGGCGACCTGGCCAACGGCTCGACCTTCTGGGCCCAGGGCGGGGTCGCCGCCGTGCTGGACGACACCGACACGGTGCAATCCCACGTTGAGGACACCCTGAATGCCGGCGGTGGCCTGTGCAATGAAGACGCGGTGCGCTTTACCGTCGAACATAGCCGCGAAGCCATTCAATGGTTGATCGACCAAGGGGTGCCGTTCACGCGTGACGAGCAGGCGGGCAACGATGATGGCGGATTCGAGTTCCACCTGACCCGTGAAGGCGGCCACAGCCATCGCCGCATCATCCACGCCGCCGATGCCACCGGTGCCGCGATCTTCAAGACCTTGCTCGAACAAGCCCGACAACGCCCCAACATTGAATTGCTGGAACAACGCGTCGCCGTCGACCTGATCACCGAAAAACGCCTGGGCCTGGACGGCGAACGTTGCCTCGGCGCCTACGTGCTCAACCGCGCCAGCGGCGAAGTCGATACCTACGGCGCACGCTTCACCATCCTCGCATCCGGTGGTGCAGCCAAGGTCTACCTCTACACCAGCAACCCCGACGGAGCCTGCGGCGATGGCATCGCCATGGCCTGGCGTTCCGGCTGCCGCGTGGCCAACCTGGAATTCAACCAATTCCACCCCACGTGCCTGTACCACCCGCAGGCCAAGAGTTTCCTGGTCACCGAAGCCCTGCGCGGTGAAGGTGCACACCTGAAGCTGCCCAATGGTGAGCGCTTCATGCAGCGCTTCGACCCACGCGCCGAACTGGCGCCACGGGATATCGTCGCCCGCGCCATCGACCATGAAATGAAGCGCCTGGGCATCGACTGCGTCTACTTGGACATCAGCCACAAACCCGAAGCCTTCATCAAGAGCCACTTCCCGACGGTCTACGAACGCTGCCTGACCTTCAATATCGACATCACCAAAGGCCCGATCCCGGTGGTGCCGGCGGCGCACTACACCTGTGGTGGCGTAATGGTCGACCAGCACGGGCGCACCGATGTACCGGGCCTGTATGCAATTGGCGAAACCAGCTTCACCGGCCTGCATGGCGCCAACCGCATGGCCAGTAACTCGCTGCTTGAGTGCTTTGTCTACGCGCGCTCGGCTGCGGCCGACATTCTTGAACAACTGCCATACATTCCAGTGCCCGCCGCCCTGCCCCGCTGGGACGCCAGCCAGGTCACCGATTCGGATGAAGACGTGATCATCGCCCACAACTGGGACGAATTGCGGCGCTTCATGTGGGACTACGTAGGGATCGTGCGCACCAATAAACGCCTGCAACGGGCGCAACACCGGGTGCGATTGTTGCTCGATGAGATCGACGAGTTCTACAGCAACTATAAGGTCAGCCGCGACCTGATCGAATTACGCAACCTGGCCCAGGTGGCGGAATTGATGATCCGCTCGGCCATGGAGCGCAAGGAAAGCCGGGGGTTGCATTACACCCTCGACTACCCCCAGATGCTACCCGAGGCCCGCGACACTATCCTGGTGCCAACCACCTACGGCGGCTGAACTTGAGGCGCACCCGCAGGCGCCGATGCACATCGGCAGCCTGCGAGTCCTTCGGCACACAGAGCGAACGCACGCGCCACTCACCCTGCACCCGATAACGCAGCACCACGATCCATGGCAATGCCAGGCTGTCGGGGCGCAGTTGCACGCTGTGCCAGCCGCGCTCATCACTGAACAGCTGCCAGCCCTCTTCATCCCGGCGCAGACCGCGAACCGACGAACGGTGAGTCAGCCGGATGTGGCGCGGTAGTGCCCAGGCGGCATGCGCCAGGCACAACAGCGTGCCAAGGCTTGAATAAGGAAGGTCGAGAACCAGCAGACTCCCCAGCGCGAGCAACTGGGCAAGCAGATATGCCGCCAGCAGCAGCCCAGAGGCCTGCCAGCGGCATTCGAAGCGATTACTTGGGCTGGACACGGTCCAGGATCATCCGGACCATGCGTTGCAGCTCCGGGTCTTCGGATTCGCTGCGCTCCATGAACCAGCCGAACATGTCCTGGTCTTCGCACGTCAACAGCCTGACGTAGAGGTCACGATCCACCTGATCGAGCGTCGCATAGACCTCTTTGGTGAACGGCACCAGCAACACATCCAACTCCAACATGCCGCGGCGGCTGTGCCAGTAGAGGCGATTGATTTCTACATCTTCGACCATGGAGCGCTCCTCAAATAGAGCGCAAGTATACAGGCCCGACGGCGGTGGAACAGTCGGCTTTGGTCGCCCCTTACGGAAACTATCCATTTGCCGGGCGCCCCTCTATGATGCACCCATGACTTTTTGACCTGCGATGACCCATGGCTGACTCTGCTTTTTTCTGCCCCTTGTCCCACGAAGGCGTTCTCGCCGTCCGCGGCGCCGACGCTGCCAAATTCCTGCAAGGGCAACTGACCTGCAACCTCAATTACCTGAGTGACACTCAAGCCAGCCTCGGCGCGCGCTGCACCCAGAAAGGGCGTATGCAGTCGAGCTTTCGCATCCTGCTGCAAGGCGATGGCGTGCTGCTGGCAATGGTCTGCGAATTGCTCGAGCCGCAACTGGCGGACCTGAAAAAGTACGCGGTGTTCTCCAAGTCCAAACTCACTGACGAAAGCGCCGCCTGGGCACGCTTTGGTCTGGCGGATGCGGATCAGGCCCTGGCCAGCCTCGGCCTTCAATTGCCTGGCGAGACCGACAGCGTCGTACGTACCGACTCGCTGATCGCCATCCGTGTGTCCCCCGGCCGCGCCGAACTCTGGGCCCCTGCCGAACAAGCCGAAGCCCTGCACGCGCAACTCAATGCACAGTTGAAGGAAGCCGGCTTGAATGACTGGCTGCTCGGCCAGATCCGCGCCGGCATCGGCCAGGTCATGCCGCAAACGCGCGAACTGTTCATTCCACAGATGCTCAACCTGCAGGCCGTAGGCGGCGTCAGCTTCAAGAAAGGTTGCTACACCGGCCAGGAAATCGTCGCCCGTATGCAATACCTGGGCAAGCTCAAGCGACGCCTGTATCGCCTGAGTCTCAACGCGGCCGAACTGCCGGAGCCCGGCACCCCGCTGTTCTCTCCCAGCCACAACAGTTCGATCGGCGAAGTGGTGATCGCGGCAAAAGCTGACTCATCCGTTGAACTTCTGGCGGTGTTGCAAGCCGAAGCTGCCGACAGCGGCGATGTGCACTTGGGCACCCTGGAAGGCCCTGGCCTGCAACTGCTCGACCTGCCTTACCCACTGGATCGCGATAAAGAGATCCAGCGTTAATCGCCGTACCTTTTTGCAGCACCCTAGAGAGCATGAATGAACAAGCTGGCGGAAAAAGTTCAACAGGCTTTGGTGAAGGCCATCGACAACGATGACCTGGTTCTGCCGACATTACCGGAAGTGGCCCTGAAGATTCGCCAAGCCGCGGAAGACCCGGATATCAGCATCAGCCACTTGAGCAAGGTGATCGGTCGCGATACCGCTTTGTCGGCGCGGCTGATCAAAGTGGTCAACAGCCCACTGTTGCGCGCAACCCAGGAAGTCACCGACCTGCATACCGCCATCACCCGGCTGGGCACCAACTACAGCAGCAACCTGGCCATCGGCCTGGTGATGGAGCAAATCTTCCACGCCCGCTCCGAAGTGGTCGAGCTGAAAATGCGTGAAGTCTGGCGGCGCAGCCTGGAAGTGGCAGGCGTCAGCTATGCCCTGTGCCGCCGCTTCAGCCAGTTGAAGCCGGACCAGGCAGCCCTTGGCGGGCTGGTCCACCAGATCGGCGTGCTGCCGATCCTCACCTATGCCGAAGACCACTACGAACTGCTCTCGGACCCGGTCAGCCTGAATCACGTCATCGACAGCATTCACCCGGTGCTCGGGAACAAACTGCTGCGCGTCTGGGATTTCCCGGAGATGCTGGCCAACCTGCCGGTGCAATACCTGGACCTGGAGCGTGACTCGGCGAAGCTGGACTACATCGACCTGGTACAGATCGCCAACCTGTATTGCCACCGAGGCACCGGCCACCCGTTGGCGAACGTACCGGTATCGACATTGCCGTCCGCCAGGAAACTGCGCACAGATCTCTACAGCGATGCCCTTCTGACAGAGCTGGATGAAGCACGCTCGATGTTTTACTGATCACCCCGCGATAAAACTCACCCGCACTTTCAACCCCGCCGATTCACCGTCGTGCAAACTGATCTGCGCCAGATGCGCCCGGCAGATCTCCCCCACAATCGCCAACCCCAGTCCCGAACCCACGCCCTGCTGGCTACGGCGGTAGAAACGTTCGAAAACCCGGTCCCGCTCATCCAGCGGGATACCTGGCCCATCATCCTCGACCTCCAGCACGGCCGGGGCCATGACCCGCAGGATCACATTGCCGCCAGGCGGGGTGTGGGCGAGTGCGTTATCCACCAGGTTGCTCAGCAGTTCATTCAACAACGTCGGCTCGCCGCGCAGCCACACCGGTTCATCGGCTTCCAGGGCCAGGGCGACACCCCGCGCATGGGCCAGCGGCGCCATGGCCATGCCCAGTTCCCGCGCCAGTTGGCTGAGGTCGAGTAGCTGCGCACCACCCTCGGCAATCGCCCGGGCGCCGTTTTCGATGCGCGCCAGGGACAACAATTGATTGGCCAAGTGCGTCAGGCGGTCGGTGCCCTGGGCCGCCGTCTCCAGGGTGCTGCGCCAGGTGCCGGGGTCTTCGGCACGCAGGCCCAGTTCCAGCCGAGCCTTCAATGCGGCCAACGGGGTACGTAACTCGTGGGAGGCGTCGGCAATGAACTGCGCCTGGCGCTCGAACTGGCCGCGCAGACGTTCGGTGAAGTGGTTGATGGAACGCACCAGAGGGCCAAACTCATGCTGCACTTCCACCAACGGCAGCGGCCGCAAGTCGTCGGGCTGACGCTCCTCCACCGCCGTACGCAGGCGCTCCAGCGGGCGCAGCGCCGCGCTCACGGCAAACCACACCAACAGCAACGCGCCGATGGCCAGCATGCCCAAGCGCAGCAAGGTGTCGGCCATCAGGCTACGCGCCATGGCGACGCGCGCCTCCTGCGTCTCGGCGACGCGAATTTCCGCCATGCCGTTCATATTCGGTTCGGAGACCGCCTTGAGCAGGCTCACCACCCGCACGGACTGACCCTGATACTTGGCGTCATAGAAGCGCGCCAGGGCCGGGTAATCATCGGTACGCGGTGTGCCGGGCGGCGGGCCTGGCAGGTTTTCGTAGCCCGAGATCAGCTTCTGATCGATGTCATTGACCTGGTAATAAATGCGCCCGGCACTGTCATAGGCGAAGGTATCCAGGGCCACATACGGCACATTGGCACTGAGGGTGCCATCGACCTGGGTCAAACCGGCGGCGATCGTCCGCGCCGAGGCCAGCAGCGTACGGTCATAGGCGGTGTCGGCGGCTTCGCGTCCATTCCAGTAAGCGCTCATGCCGCTGGCGAGCATCAACACCACCAGCAGCAGCGCCAGGTTCCACAGCAGCCGCCAACGCAGGCTGCTGGGCTTATGCATCACGCGCTTCCAGCAAGTACCCCAGGCCGCGGAATGTCACGATGGCGATGGGCTGCCCATCAAGCTTCTTGCGCAGGCGATGCACGTAGATTTCGATCGCATCGGGGCTGGCCTCCTCATCCAGGCCGAACACCTGGGAAGCCAGTTGCTCCTTGCTCATCACACGACCCGGGCGCGCAATCAAAGCCTCCAGGACCGCTTGCTCGCGAGAGGTCAACGTCATCAATTCGCCCCCCACCGTGAACCGTCGTGTATCCAGGTCGTAGACCAGCACACCGCAGGTCTGCTGGCGCTCGCCGCCGAGTACGCTGCGGCGCAACAGTGCCTTGACCCGCGCTTCCAGTTCCGTCAGTTCAAACGGCTTGGCGAGGTAGTCGTCGGCGCCCAGGTTCAGGCCATGCACGCGGTCCTTCACATCACTGCGCGCCGTCAGCATCAGCACCGGCAGGTTCTTGCCGCGTGCCCGCAAGCGTGCAAGCACCTCGAAACCATCCATGCGCGGCAGCCCGACATCGAGGACCAGCACCGCATACTCCTCGCTGCCCAAGGCCAGATCCGCAGCCACCCCATCGTGCAGCACATCGACGGTCAAGCCCGTGCTCTTGAGCGCCTGGGCGACACTTTCGGCGAGCTGCAGATGGTCTTCAACCAAGAGGACACGCATGGATTTTCACCTCATTCGGGCATGGTCGACGCCACGCTTTGCGAGGCAGTTTACAGACGCCGCCTGGCCTGTGAAGCCCGAAAACATTGAAAGACAACTGAAAGGTTAGTGAAAGGTTCGCCCTTTAGCATCCCGTTACGGTGGTCTATGCCCACCCCGTTGCCTGAGCGCAACGCTCGAAAAACGCCTCGAAGCGTTTTCGCCAAAATAAGAACAATAACGGAGTACACCCCCATGCTGTCGACACAGCCCCAGGCTCGCCCGCCTGTCCGGTTTTCCCGCCTGACCCACACCGCCCTCGCCAGTGCCGCTGCGCTTGCCGGCTTTGCGCCGCTTAGCCAGGCCGCCTTCTTCGAAGACAGCAGCGCGACCCTGGAAACCCGCAACATGTACTTCAACCGCGACTTTCGTGACGGCACCAGCGCGCAGCAATCCAAGCGTGACGAATGGGCCCAGGGCTTCATGCTCAACCTGCAATCGGGCTACACCGACGGCACTGTCGGGTTTGGCGTGGATGCGCTGGGCATGCTCGGGGTCAAGCTCGACTCCAGCCCCGACCGCACCGGCACCGGCCTGTTGCCCACCGACGACGGTCGTGCGGTCGACGAGTACAGCAAACTCGGCCTGACCGGCAAAGTGAAGATCTCCGCCACCGAACTGAAAATCGGCGCACTGATCCCCGAACTGCCGATCCTCAAGCCCAACGACGGCCGCATCCTGCCGCAGACGTTCAACGGCGGCCTGCTCACCTCGAAAGAATTCAAGAACCTGGTATTCACCGGTGGCCGCCTGGACAAAGCCAAGGACCGCGATTCCACCGACTACGAAGACATCGCCCTCAACAACAAGAACAGCCGTTTCGTCGGCGGCGCCACCGGCAAGCACTTCAACTTCGGCGGCGTCGACTACAAGTTCGCCGACAAAATCACCGGCAGTTACCACTTCGCCCAGCTCGATGACGTCTACCGCCAGCACTTCCTCGGCCTGGTGGCCTCGCGCCCGATGGGCCCGGGCACCTTTGGCGCCGACCTGCGCCTGGCCATCAGCGATGACACCGGTGCGTCCCGCGGCGGCAACATCGACAACACCTCCCTCAACGGCCTCTTCAGCTATGCCCTCAATGGCCATAAGCTCAGCGCCGGTTACCAGCACATGTCCGGCGACAGCGCCTTTCCTTATGTGGATGGCAGCGACCCGTACCTGGTCAACTTCGTACAGATCAACGACTTTGCCGGCGCCGAAGAACGCTCCTGGCAAGCGCGCTATGACTACGACTTCGCCAAACTGGGGATTCCCGGCCTGAGCTTCATGAGCCGCTACATCTCGGGCGACCACATCAGGCTCAAGAACGGCGAGACCGGCAAAGAGTGGGAACGCAACAGCGAGATCCGCTACGTGGTGCAAAGCGGCACGTTCAAGGACGTCGCCGTGCGCCTGCGCAATGCCACGTACCGTTCCAACTATTCGGCCCGTGATGCGGATGAAGTACGCCTGTTGGTCAGTTACAGCCTGGCGCTTTGGTAGTCAAACAAGCTCATAACAACAAAGACGGAGAGACCCATGACCTTTTCACTGCGTAAATTGGCCCTTGCCGCCGGCTGCATGCTGTTCGCCGGCCAGCTGCTGGCCGACGAACCCAAGCGCCCGGAATGCATCGCCCCGGCCTCCCCCGGCGGTGGGTTTGACCTGACCTGCAAACTGGCGCAAAGCGCGCTGGTCAACGAAAAACTGCTGAGCAAGCCGATGCGCGTGACCTACATGCCCGGCGGTGTGGGCGCGGTGGCCTACAACGCGGTGGTGGCCCAGCGCCCTGCGGATGCCGGCACGCTGGTCGCATGGTCCAGCGGTTCGCTGCTGAACCTCGCGCAAGGCAAGTTCGGGCGCTTCGATGAAAGCGCCGTGCGTTGGTTGGCGGCGGTCGGCACCAGCTATGGGGCTATCGCGGTGAAAGCCGATTCGCCCTACAAGAACCTCGACGATCTGGTCAAAGCCCTGAAGAAAGATCCGGGCAGCGTGGTCATCGGCTCCGGCGGCACCGTCGGCAGCCAGGACTGGATGCAAACTGCGCTCATCGCCAAGGCCGCCGGGATCAACCCGCGTGAGCTGCGCTATGTGGCGCTTGAAGGCGGCGGTGAAATCGCCACCGCCTTGCTCGGTGGCCACATTCAGGTGGGCAGTACCGACATTTCCGACTCCATGCCGCACATCCTGAGCGGCGACATGCGCCTGCTGGCGGTGTTCTCCGAGCAGCGCCTGGACGAGCCGGAAATGAAGAACATTCCGACCGCCAAAGAGCAAGGCTACGACATCGTCTGGCCGGTGGTGCGTGGCTTCTACCTCGGGCCAAAAGTCAGCGATGCCGACTACGCCTGGTGGAAGGATGCGTTCGACAAACTGCTGGCTTCCGAGGAGTTCGCCAAGCTGCGTGACCAGCGCGAGCTGTTCCCGTTCGCCATGACCGGCCCGGAGCTGGACACCTACGTGAAGAAACAGGTGGCTGACTACAAAGTGCTGGCCAAAGAGTTCGGCCTGATCCAGTAATCGCCCCTCTGTGGGAGCGGGCTTGCTCGCGAAAAACTTCAACGATGACGCGTGCTGCCTGGATACACGCGACGTCCTTGCGTTCTTTGTGAGCAAGTTGGCGCCGACAAGAGTTTCCAAGGAGTTTCCTATGCTCTTACAACGCATTTTCGCCTCGGTGATGCTGCTGGTCTGCGCGGGCCTCGCGCTGATGGCCTGGCCGTATCAGGCGTCGTTTTCCTACGAGCCGGTCGGGCCTCGCGCCTACCCGCTGTTGATGCTCGGGCTGATGAGCCTGGGCCTGCTCTACATGCTGTTTCGCCCACAGCCGACCAAGCACACGGAAGAAGAACCGGCGCTGGACCGTGAAACCCTGATCAAGATCGGCATCTGCGTGGTCTTGCTGCTGATCTTTGCCGGCACCTTCGAATCCCTGGGCTTCATCCTCAGCAGCATGTTGATCGGTATTCCGATGGCACGGCTGTATGGCGGCCGCTGGTTGCCCGGTGCGGTGATCATCACCTTGATGAGCGTCGGCCTTTATCTGCTGTTCGATAAAGCCATGGACGTACCGCTGCCCCTCGGCCTGCTCGACGTTCTGGAGAACTGATATGGATACTTTCGGCTATTTGGGCCAGGGCTTCGGCGTTGCACTGAGCCCCTACAACCTGGTGACCGCGCTGTGCGGCACCTTGATCGGCACCGTGGTCGGCCTGTTGCCGGGCCTGGGGCCCATCAACGGCGTGGCGCTGTTGATCCCCATCGCCTTCGCCCTGGGCCTGCCGCCGGAGTCGGCGTTGATCCTGCTGGCCGCCGTGTACCTGGGTTGCGAGTACGGCGGGCGTATCAGCTCGATCCTGCTGAACATCCCCGGCGAAGCCTCCACCGTGATGACCACCCTCGACGGTTACCCGATGGCCCGCAAAGGCCTGGCCGGTGTGGCGCTGTCGTTGTCCGCCTGGAGTTCGTTCATCGGTGCGTTCATCGCCACCTGCGGCATGGTGTTGTTCGCGCCGCTGCTGGCCAAATGGGCGATTGCCTTCGGCCCGGCGGAATATTTCGTCCTGATGGTGTTCGCGATTGTCTGCCTCGGCGGCATGGCCGGTGACAAGCCGTTGAAAACCTTTGTCGCCGCGCTGATCGGCCTGTTCCTCTCGGCGGTCGGCATCGACGCCAACAGCGGCGTGTACCGTTTTACCGGCGACAATATCCACCTCACCGACGGCATCCAGTTCGTGGTGCTGGTGCTGGGCCTGTTCTCCATCAGCGAGATCCTCTTGTTGCTGGAAAAAACCCATCGGGGCCAGGAAGCGGTCAAAGCCACCGGACGCATGCTGTTCAACTTGAAGGAAGCGGGCGCAGTATTTGTGGTGAATATCCGTTGCGGCTTGCTCGGTTTCATCATGGGCGTGCTGCCCGGCGCCGGGGCCACCCTGGCCTCAGCCGTTGCCTACATGACCGAAAAACGCATGGCCGGCGCCGACGGCAAATTCGGCCAAGGTGACATGCGCGGCCTCGCGGCCCCGGAAACCGCGATCGGCGCGTCCGCCTGCGGCGCGCTGGTCCCGATGCTGACCCTGGGCGTTCCCGGTTCGGGCACCACGGCGGTGATGATCGGCGCCCTCTCGCTGTACAACATCACCCCTGGCCCGCTGCTGTTCCAACAACAACCCGACATCGTCTGGGGCCTGATCGCGTCGTTGTTTATCGCCAATATCATGCTGGTGATCCTCAACATCCCGATGATCCGCATCTTCACGCGCATCCTCGCCGTACCGAACTGGGCGCTGGTGCCGGTGATCGCCATCATCACCGCGATCGGGGTGTACGCCGTGCACGCCACCACCTTCGACCTGTTCCTGATGATCGGCATCGGTATCTTCGGCTACATCCTGCGCAAGCTCGACTTCCCGCTGTCGCCGGTGCTGCTGGGCTTTATCCTCGGCGGCCTGATGGAGCAGAACCTGCGCCGTGCGCTGTCGATTTCCAACGGCGCGCTGGACATCCTCTGGTCGAGCCCGATCACCTTCGGTGTGTGGGTGTTGACGGTGCTGATGCTGGCCTTCCCGCTGGTGCGTATCTACCGCAAACGTGCCCTGCAGCGTCGTGCCGTGGCCGATGTCTGAGGCCACCTTTAAACATTGGTGGGGCACACCGCTGGTCGGCCTGGCCGGCGGTTACCTGGCCAGCCTCGTCGGCTGGCCTTTGCCGTATATGGTCGGCTCGTTGCTGGCGATCATCCTGGTGCGCTGCCTGACTCCCTGGCAATTGGCCGAGATCCCCGGCGGGCGCAAATGCGGCCAATGGGTGGTCGGCATCGGTATCGGCCTGCACTTCACCCCCGTGGTGATCGAACAGGTGATGAGCCACTTCGGGCTGATCTTCTTCGGTGCGCTGGTCACCAGCCTGTCGAGCGTGGTGGGTGTGTGGTTGATGCGCCGTAGCGGCGAAGACCGCGCCACCGCGTTTTTCTCGAGCATGCCGGGCGGCTCCGGCGAGATGGTCAACCTCGGTTCACGCAACGGTGCGGTGCTCAGCCGGGTCGCGGCGGGGCAAAGTTTGCGGGTGCTGGTGGTGGTGCTGTGTGTACCGGCGATCTTCAAGTACGTGCTGGAAGGCGGCACGCCACAGTTTCATCCGGCGCCGGTGAGTTGGCCTTGGCTGCTGGCGTTGTTTCCTGTCGGCGCGCTGATGGCCTGGGGCTGGCAGCGTTTGCGCCAGCCGAACCCCTGGCTGTTCGGGCCGTTGCTGGTGAGCGCCACCGCCAGTGTCGTGTGGGACTTGCATATCGGCCTGCCCGACGGCGGCAGCCAGATCGGCCAATGGCTGATCGGCAGCGGCCTGGGCTGCCACTTCAACCGGCAGTTCTTCCGCCGCGCGCCCTCGTTCATCGGGCGCACCTTGATCGGCACGGCCTTGACCATGGCATTGGCGACTGTCGCCGCAGTGGGTTTGAGTGCATTGACCGGCCTTGACCTGCGCTCACTGACCTTGGGCATGATGCCCGGCGGCATCGCCGAAATGAGCCTCACCGCCGAGACCCTGCAACTGTCGGTGCCCCTGGTGACAGCGATGCAGGTGATGCGGTTGTTGTTTGTGTTGTTTCTGGCGGAGCCGTTGTTCAGGCGGTGGGATCGCCATCCCTGACCGACCACAGCCATTCGTCGGAACTGTCAATTCTCACAGCTAGCCATACTGATGTGCCGTCGTTTCAATCAACCCAACCACCTAATCCATCAAAGGAAAGGTTATGAAACGCACCGTGCACCTCACTCAGCAGCAAAACGACGACGTGGAGCCTGAAGGCATTGTCGACGTAATACACCTTACAGACACACCAAGCCGCCTATTGGTCAACCAGGACGGAACACGCCTATATGTTGCCAGCACTAACGGTGAGTCCGTAACGATCATCGATACTGCGAGCAATGCCATCATCCACACGGTTGAAGGTCACGGAGCTCCACTCTGGCTGGTCCTGCACCCGACACGCCCGTGGCTCTATATCAGCTATGCGAATCGCCCCGGCAATCCTGTCATCGTGGTGATCAGTGTCACTACCTTTGATGTACTCGACACGTTGAGCGGCTTTATCTCCATCAACGGCATTGCAATTAACTCGAGTGGGTTGCGGCTTTATGCACCAGACAGAGCCGGCGAGCTGGATATCATTGAAATCAGCAATCCTCAGCAACGCATCAAACTGAGATTCGACGCTGCGCCCGACATCGTCACAATCGCACCTGGGAATGCACGAGCCCACTTGGCCAACGGGTTCGCGAGTTGGTTCACGGTCCATCTGGGGACCAATCGTTTGGTGAGTACGGTCAATACCCAAGTTCCCGGCCAGCCTTCCACTATCGCTCATGCTACTCACATCGCCCGCATCTATATCCTTTACCCGACCGCCAACCAGATTTACATAGGCGACACCACCACTAGCAGACAAAGCCGAATCCTGAGCAACCTGCTGCAACCATGGGATATCACGTTCAATAGCATGCGTGGGCTGGCCTACGTCACGGAAACCCAAGGCCACCGGGTCAGTATCCTCAATACCACCAGCGAAAGCGTCATCGGCACCTTTGAGGGGTTCAACAGGCCCATGGGGATTTGCAGCACCAGTGATGGTCGTATGGCCTATGTCGCCAACAGCGGCGACAACACTATTGCTCGAGTAAGACTTTAAGTCTGGGCCGCTCCGGGTTCAGATAGGAGGCAACCGCCAATCAATCGGCGTCTCGCCATTCTGCTCAAGAAACTTGTTGGCACGGCTGAAGTGCCCACACCCCAGGAACCCGCGATACGCCGACAACGGCGAGGGATGCACCGAGGTCAGCACCAGGTGCTTGGTGGCATCGATCAGCTTCTGCTTGCTCTGGGCATGCGCGCCCCAAAGCAGGAACACCAGGTGCGGTTGGTGCTGGCTGACCACTTCGATAATCCGATCGGTAAAGAACTGCCAGCCCTTGCCGGCATGGGCGTTGGCATTGGCGCGCTCGACGGTCATGGTGGTGTTGAGCAGTAGCACGCCCTGGTCGGCCCAACTTTGCAGGCAGCCGTGGTTGGGGATGTCGATGTTCAGGTCGCGCTTGAGCTCTTTATAGATATTGACCAGCGACGGCGGCGTCGGCACGCCCGGTTGTACCGAGAAGCACAAGCCATGGGCCTGGCCGGGGCCGTGGTACGGGTCTTGGCCCAGGATCACCACCTTGACCTGGTCCAGCGGCGTGGAATTGAGCGCATTGAAAATCAGCGGGCCGGGCGGGTAGATCTCTTTGCCGGCCGCATGTTCCTGGCGCAGGAACTCGCGCAACTGGGCCATGTAGGGCTGTTCGAATTCGTCGCGCAGGGCGTGTTTCCAGCTGGGTTCGAGTTTGATACGGTCGCCGTCGGTCATCGTGCACGTGTCTTGTCAAAAGAATGAAGCGAACCCTAGGAAAGCCCACTCCGCTTGTCAATTGATCTGACACACCACCGGCACTTTCCTACCCAGCGATCATACTTATCTTTCAACCTATCGATTGAGGTCACGATGAACCTGCACTTCGAAGAGCTGACTGGCAGCGACGGTGCTCGCCTGGGCATCGCCAGCCTGGACGCGGAAAAATCCCTCAACGCCCTGTCCTTGCCCATGATCCTGGCCCTGAGCGAACGCCTGGAGGCGTGGGCCAAAGACCCGCATATCGTCTGCGTGCTGCTGCGCGGCAACGGCGCCAAAGCCTTTTGCGCCGGTGGCGAAGTACGCAGCCTGGCCCAAGCCTGTCGTGAACAGCCCGGCACGGTGCCCGGCCTGGCGGCGCAGTTTTTTGCCGCCGAATATCGTCTCGACTATCGCCTGCACACCTATCCCAAGCCACTGATCTGTTGGGGCCACGGTTACGTGCTCGGCGGCGGCATGGGGTTGCTGCAAAGCGCGGCGGTGCGCATCGTGACGCCCAGCAGCCGCCTGGGCATGCCCGAAATCAGCATCGGCCTGTACCCGGACGTGGGCGCCGGCTGGTTTCTCTCGCGCTTGCCCGGCAAGTTGGGTGTGTTCCTCGGCCTTACCGGCGCGCCGATCAACGCTCGAGATGCCCTGGATCTGGGCCTGGCCGACCGTTTCCTGCGCGATGACCAACAAGAGGCGCTGATCGAGGGCCTGCTGCGCCTGAACTGGCAGGAGCAGACCGCGAAACAGCTCAACAGCTTGCTCAAGGCCCTGAGCCAGGAAGCGCTTGGCCAGCAGCCCGAGGCACAATGGCTACCGCGTCGTGCGCAGATCGACGAGTGGCTGGACGTGGGTGACGTACGTTGTGCCTGGCACGCCTTGAGCCTGCTGCGCGAGCACACCGACCCGCTGTTGAGCCGCGCCGGCAAAACCCTCAGCGACGGTTGCCCGCTGACCGCGCATCTGCTGTGGGAGCATCTGCGGCGCGCCCGTCATCTGTCGTTGGCCCAGGTATTTCAGGTGGAGTACACCTTGAGCCTCAATTGCTGCCGTCACCCCGAGTTTGCCGAAGGCGTACGCGCACGTTTGATCGACAAGGACCAGGCGCCCCACTGGCACTGGCCGGATATCGACACGATCCCGGACGCGGTAGTCCAGGCGCATTTCAACAAAGCCTGGGAAGGTCGCCACCCGCTGGCGGATTTGTCCGACTACTGACAGCTCATGCCTACCGACCGTTGACCCTGAACGCGCAGTTGTCGGGCTGGCTGTCCTGACACAGAAAAACCTGTTGTTCGAAAGGAGCTTCGCCAGGCTCCCAATGCGAAGTACTGGTCAACGACATGTTGGTGACAAGGTCTCCCAGGGCCGGTCTCATGGCAACCAGGTTACCGCTGCCGCTGCGGTAGAGACATTTGTCCATGTAGCCGTCTTCCCGCTCTTGCCCGCTGCCCGGCATGAAGATTGCGCCGATAAACAGGTCGATAAAGTCACGGCTGTCGACCTTCGGGCTCTGCCACAGCAGTTGCTTGTCCACGGTTCTGAAATGCCCGTCGATGTACCGGATCGCGGAGGGATAGGGGCAGCCTTGCTCAGCCTGCACTTGGGCGATAGCGCTGAGCATCAAGATGCACAGGGCCACCTGCTGTTTGAATAGAGGGAGGTTCATTCGACGAGTCGCTCCACTGGACAAGCACAACGGCTTTCGTGCAGTGAAATATAGTTTGGCCCCAAAATATAGCTGTTAATTCTGACAGTACTTATAAACGCCAGGTATAAAAAAACGGCGCCTCATGCGCCGTTTCTTCCGCTCGTCAGCGATGCCCGCCGCGCCCGCCTCCATGATCGGAGCCGCGCCCGTGACCGCCGCCGTTACCCCAACGGCTGCCCCAGTCCTGATTTTGATAGGGTCGGTAGCCGGGCCGTGGGTAATAGCGCGGTGACGGCTGATAATACCGGGGGGCCGAGTAGTACCGCGGCGCTGAGTAATAGCGCGGTGCCGGCGCGTAGTAGCCGCGCCCGTAATAGGCAGGACCGCCGTAATAATAGGCCGGCGCAGGCGCTGTGTAGACTTCGGAGCGGTAGTAGGTGCCGCCTCCCTCGTAGTAAGGCACGCAAGCTGACAAGGTCAGGCCGAGTAAAGCAGTGAGCAGCAGTCGTCGATACATGGCGGCCTCCTGGACCGCGAGAGAGCACCTCCAGCGACGCTGGAGCGCGGCATTCAGATTTCACTGAATGACGAAACATCTGACATCAAAAACAGAATCTGGTGCGTTTTCGCAACAACTTGATACATCCCTTCTGGCTTTATCGATTCAGTAAATTTATCTGGCATGCAACTTTGCCTGTTGCGATGATGTCACTATGACACCACCAAGGGCCAGGGAGGCTCTAGCGTGCCCTCTTCGCTACCCTTTCCGGAATCGCCCATGAAAATCTCGACCAAATTGCTGCTGTCATTTCTATTGTGTGCGCTAATCACTTTTGGGGTGGGCCTTCTAGGCATCAAAGGCGTGGTTCGTCTCTCCACGGCATTGGAACTGACGTTCTCCAACAACCTGGTCTCTGTGAGTAATACAGCCGCTACCCTCAACGGCCTTATGGCCCATAACCGCGGCATGTACCGCTTGATGGACGCCAGCAAAGGCGATGTTGCCCCACAGGATCGCGAACGCGTGCGCCAGGATATCGCCCAGGAGCTCAACCGCAGCCAGGCTGCCTACGCCACCTATCGCGCAACGCCGCTGGAAGATGACGAACGGGTAGCAGGAGACAAGCTCGATCAGATGTGGCCCACCTACATCAGCAACTCCGAGCGCATCATTTCTCTGCTCGACGCCGGCCAGATCGATCAAGCCCGCACTCAGCTCAATACCACCAACAACGAACTGTTCCGTCAGGCACGCGAGCTGATCCGCATAATGGTCGAATCCAATAACCGCCAGATCAAGGAAGGCGCGATCGCTGCCGAGGAGCTGCGCAGTAGCGCCTTGACGTGGATGATCGGCGGCATTTTGCTGGCTTTCATCATCGCGATCATTGTTGGCGTGCTGATCACGCGCCTGATCACCCGCCCTATCGCCCAGGCCGTGGAAAGCGCCCAACGTATTGCTCAGGGTGATTTGACCCAGGCCATCATCACCGAACGTACCGACGAAGCGGGGCAACTGCTGATGGCGTTGTCGGGTATGCAGGGCGGCCTGAAAAGCACTCTCATGGAAATCGCCAACGCATCCGACCAGTTGGCCTCGGCGGCCGAAGAAATGAGTGCGGTCACCGATGAAAGCAGCCGTGGCCTGACGCGTCAGAATGATGAGATTCAACAAGCCGCCACCGCCGTCAACCAGATGACCGCCGCAGTGGAAGAAGTGGCCAGCAACGCAGTCTCCACCTCTGAAGTGTCGCGCCAGGCCACCACCGAGGCCGAAGATGGTCGCCAACAAGTGGAGCAGGCGGTGTCCGGCATGAACTCCATGGTGGTCGAGATCAACGGCTCCACGCAATCGGTTGCAGAGCTCGCCGGCCAGGTACGGGAAATCGGCAAGGTGATCGATGTGATCCGTGGCATTGCCGAACAGACCAACCTGCTGGCCCTTAACGCCGCCATTGAAGCCGCTCGTGCGGGTGAGCAGGGGCGTGGTTTCGCGGTGGTCGCCGATGAAGTGCGGGCGCTGGCCCACCGTACCCAGACGTCCACAGTCGACATTGAAAAGATGATTGGTGAAGTGCAGATCGGCGCCGACAATGCCGTCGCGGCGATGAACAAGAGCCTGACCTGGGCCAACAACACTCAGGCCCTGGCGCAGAACGCCGGCGAGGCCCTGCAACGGATCACCACCAGTGTGGCGAAGATCAATGAACGCAACCTGGTGATCGCTTCGGCATCCGAGGAGCAGGCCCAGGTAGCGCGCGAGGTGGACCGCAACCTGCTGAACATCCAGGATCTGTCCACCCAGACGGCCGCCGGTGCGCATCAGACCAACGCCTCCAGCCAGGACCTGTCGCGCCTGGCCACCTCGTTCAACGTACTGGTCAGCAAGTTCCAGCTCTGAGTAGCCTGGGCAGGGACGGCCCTGTATCGTACAAGGCACACCGGGAACTCTCCGGAAACTTGTCCGATCCAGCCCGAACCTGCCCATGACCACACCCACCCTTTGCCCTGCCTGCGGCGCCCGCAACAACTGCTCCCTGGCTGACCCGCGCACGGTCGACCAGGCGTGCTGGTGTTACAGCGTCACCATCGACCCGGCAGTCCTCCAGGCCCTGCCTGACGAATTGCGCAACCAGGCCTGCCTGTGCCCGCGCTGTGCTCAGGTCGATGAGCAGTTGCGTGGCAACGGGCCGACGTAATGCGGGTTGATCGTTTCCTCAGTAACCTGCCGCAGTTCAATCGCAAGCAAGTCCGCCTGCTGCTGGTTGAACGGCGGGTGTCGGTCGATGGCGTAGCGGTCAGCGACCCGCATCACGAGGTGCGGGCCTTCAGCCGCGTGTGCGTTGACAACGATGTGCTGCAGACCGGCAAACCGGCGCGCTACTTCATGCTGCACAAACCCCAGGGTTGCGTAAGCGCCACGGCCGACCCACAACACCGCACTGTGCTGGATCTACTGGATGAGCCGGACAAAGAGGAGTTGCACATTGCCGGCCGCCTGGATTTCAACACCACCGGCCTGGTGCTGATCACCAACGACGGCCAATGGTCGCGCCGCCTCACGCAACCGCAGACCAAACTGCCCAAGGTCTACCTGGTGCAGACCGAGCAGGACATTGGCCCGGAATACGCGGCGACCTTCGCTGCGGGCCTGTATTTTGCGTTTGAAGACCTCACCACCCAACCGGCCGAATTGGCACTGCTGGGCCCCAGAACCGCACGCTTGAGCATCATTGAAGGCCGTTACCATCAGGTCAAGCGCATGTTCGGGCACTTCAATAACAAGGTGATCGGCCTGCATCGCGAGCGAATGGGCCCGCTGGCGTTGGATGCAGCCCTCGAGCCGGGCCAGTATCGCGCGCTGACTGCGGATGAAATCCGACAGATATGACGACCGTTCGGCCGGTAGTGGCAAAAACCCATTTCTGTGGCTTGCGACTTCCGGGGTCAGGTGCTTGAATCACACCGTCAGCCAAAATATGACTGACGAGTCGCCTATAACCTCCAAGAAACACTTTGCCCCGCCCGCGCCTGATCCATGGGCCTTCCCGGCAAACAGCCCGCCATAACAACACCCGTCGGCCAGCCGTTATCGGACCGACATGGGCCTCCCATTCCAGGCGTATGCCTACCTGTCATAAAGCTCGTGCAGAGTGTTCTGCGCGCCCTACCCGCTTGCCAGGAGTCTTATGACATGAGGCCAGAAATCGCTGTGTTGGATATACAGGGTCAGTATCGGGTTTACACGGAGTTCTATCGCGCGGAAGCTGCTGACAAGACCATCATCCTGGTCAACGGCTCCATGGCCACCACGGCATCTTTCGCCCAAACCGTGAAAAGCCTGTACCCGCAATTCAATGTGGTTTTGTACGACCAGCCCTACGCTGGCCGCTCGAAAATCCATAACCGCCATGAGCGCATGCTGACGAAAGAAGTCGAAGGCCAGATCCTGCTGGAGCTGATCGACCACTTCGCCGCTGAGCACGTGCTGTCGTTCTCCTGGGGCGGTGCCGCCACGCTGGTCGCCCTTGCCCACCGCCCACGCCGTGTGGAAAAAGCGGTGATCAGCTCGTTTTCCCCAGTGATCAACGCCCCCATGCGTGATTACCTTGAACGAGGTGTCGATTACCTTGGCAATCTCGATCGCCACAACGTCGGCCACCTGGTCAACAGCACCATCGGCAAACACCTGCCATCGCTGTTCAAACGCTTCAACTACAAGCACGTGAGCAGCCTGGCCGAGCACGAATATGGGCAGATGCACTTTCACATCAGCCAGGTGTTGAACAGCGACCGGTTGTGCTACCTCAAGGCGGCCAAACAGATCGACATTCCGGTGCTGTTTGTGAATGGCGAATGGGACGAATACACCAGCGCCCAGGACGCCACGTTGTTCGGTCAACACGTGGCGAACAGCAGCTTCAGCACCATCCAGGCGACCGGGCACTTCCTGGACATGGAGCACAAGGCTGCATGCCGGGACACTCGGGATGCAGTGGTGGGTTTCCTCAAGCCAGAGCGTCAGGCCAGTCGATTGCGCTACCAACGGGGCCAGACGCAGCATGCCTTGGCAATTTGAAATATCGCTTACTGTGGCGAGCAAGCTTGCTTGCGCTGGGGTGCGAAGCAGCCCGACTGTTTTTATTTTAGGAGCGCGTCGCCCCCAGCGGGAGTAGCTCCCTCGCCACAGGCACGCGTGCTCCTACAGTGGATCCAGTCGTCGACTAACGTAACCCACACATTTTTGAAGAAAAACTTCAAATCCCGGCGAACATCTGGTACAAAGTCAGCCGCTCTGAGCGGGTATAGTTTAATGGTAGAACAGTAGCTTCCCAAGCTTCCGACGAGGGTTCGATTCCCTCTACCCGCTCCACTCAAATTCGCGCTCCACGTCAGGTCGTTTTTTGACGCAGGATGCCTAAAAAAACCGGCCCTTTGAGGCCGGTTTTTTTTGCCCTACGCTAGGGCCGACGGTGACAATGAAGCGTTTCTTCGCGCCATCAGCTATGTGGCTAAAGAATGACAAAGGTTAACGCTGAAGCGGGCATGGGCCGTGAGAGCCTCTACAAAGCCCTTGCTCCCGGCGCAAAACCTCGCGTTGAAAGCGTACTCAAAGCACTCCACTCCCTGGGTATCGATCTGTTTGCCCGAGCGGGACACACTGCCCATCACTCAATCATTTGAGCCGCCCCCGCTGCACCACCCACGCCAACGGCAACGTCACTAACAACACCCCTGCCAACACCATCACCGCAACCGGCACGCCCAGCGCATCCCCCACGCCACCCAACACCACCGGCGCCAGTGCTCCGCCCCCAATGGTGCCGGTATAGAACAGCGCGAACGCCTGTTCCCGCTTGCCCGCGCTCGCCAGGTCCGGCACGGCGCCGTACAACACTGAGGAGGTACCATTGAGCACCAGGCCGATCACCGGCAGCATCACCATCAACCCGGCCAGTGGCAGGTACACCGCCGCGACGATCAGCAGCGCGGTGCTGGTTTCCGTCAGCCATACGGTTTTCATCATGCCGATACGGGCGCCGAGGTAGCCACAAAAGAGCTTGCCGAACGCGCCGCCGATAAACAGCAGCGTCAATGCCAAGCCAATGCCGGCCGTACCCGCGCCTTTGGCTTGCAGCAGGAACGGCAGGAACGTGAGAAACCCCATGCGCACGGCGCTGTCGAGGGTGCCGGTGAGGATCAGTGCACGCAGGCCCGTGGCGGACCCGTTGCCGGTGAGGGGCTTCGCCTTTTGACTCGACGTGGGTAGAGAAGACTGGCCAGGGATCAACCACCACAGCAGCCCAGCCGCCAGCAGCCCCAGCAAGCCCAGCAGTGTGGCACTGGCACGCCAACTGACCACGGTCAGCAGCAGGCCGATCAGCCCCGGAATCAGGGTTTTGCCGATGTCGCCGGAGAAGTTGTACTGGGACAGCGCTTGCTTGACGCCACCGCCATCCTCATAGGCATCGGTGATCATCGAGGACGCCAGCGGGTGTTGGGCGCTGGCGCCCAGGCCGCCGAGCAGCAGCGCCAGCAGCAACAGGCCGAGGCCGGTGGCTTGCCCGACCAATAAATAAGCGGTACCTGCCAGCGCCGTACCGCCCACCAGCATCGGCATGCGCCCCCAGCGCCGGGCCGCACGGCTGGCCATGAGTTGGAACACCGCCATCGTCCCGGAATAGGCGCCGCGCAACAGGCCGATCTGGGCGTAGGACAACGCGAACTGGGTTTGCCAGATCGGCAGCAGTACATAGATGACATCAGTGAGGCCATCGTGTACCGCATGGGCGCCGCAACCGGCGATAAGCGAGCGACGGCGCGAGGATCGTTCGGTTGCAGGCAAGGCGACCATATCGTTCATGGTGTCGGGATCCGTTCAGGCGTAAGGGGCTTCCAGCCGGTCTGGGCGATCAGCAGGGTGAGGAGTTGCACACCGATAATCAGGCTCACGCAACCGGGCCAGCCCCCTTTTTCCCAGAGCAATGCAGGGACGATGGCGCCGCAACTGCCGCCCAGGTAATAACAGGTGAGGTAGGCCCCCACCGCGCCAGCCTTGTTGTCATGGGCACTGGCAACCGTGAAGGCATTGGCGGCGGTCTGCGCGAGAAATACCCCGGTGGAACTGAGGGCCAGCCCCACCACAATGCACCACAAGGGCGGCAACAGGGTCAGTGCCGAACCCGTGACGCCGAGCACGACAGCAACGCTCAGCAGCTCGGCATGGGGCCGGGCCTTGCCAAGACGGCCGGCAAGGGGAATCACCACCAGGGCCAATAGGAAGACCATGTAGAGTGCGCCTAAGGCGGCAGGCCCGAGATGGTAAGGCGCCAAGCCCAGATAGAGACCCGCGTAGGTAAACGCCGCAACCTGTGAAAACAGCACGCAAAAACCTACGGCGTAGGCCGCCAACAACGGTAGGCGAAAGACGCCCGCTGCGGTGGCTTTCACCTGCACCGCCCGTGGCCGATTGGCGGGCAATAGAAACTGGATAAACCCGCCCACCATCAAGCTCAGCACCGCCAGCCACTCAAAGGCCTCGCGCCAGCCCACATATTCTGTGATCACCCCCGTGACGAAGCGCCCGGCAAACCCGCCCAACACGGTGCCCGCCACATAGAGGCTGGTGACTTCAGTCACCGTACCGCCGCTCCAGCGATCGCCGATATACGCCACGCTGGTGGCAAACACCACCGGGATCAACATGCCTTCGACGAATCGCCACGCCAGCACTTCGGCGAAGCTGTCGGCATACGCCGTCATCAGCGCCGGCACTGCCAGCAACAACGCGGCCACAGCGATCACCGTGCGTTGTTCGAAACGCCCGGTCAGGCGGCTGACGAAAGGCGCGGTGATGGCCACAGCCAGGGTCGTCACCGTGATGCTCCACCCCGCCGCCTTGGCGCTGATCTGAAACTGCACGGCAAAGGTCTGGAGAATACTCTGGGTTGCATAGAGGTTGAGAAACGCCGCGCACCCACACAAAAACAGGGCAAGGCGGGCACAATGCAGGCGCGGTTTCATGAAACATCTCGTTTTATTTTGTCCTGCCTTTATAGAATGGGCGGCAGGATCGAGACCAATACCGATTTCCGACCGATCAATACCCAAGGACCAGGATGCTTGACCTACGCAAGCTGCGTTACTTTCTGACGGTCGCCGAAGAATTGCACTTCGGCCGCGCCGCCCTGCGCCTGCATCTGGCCCAGCCACCGCTGACCCGGCAGATCTCGGCGCTGGAAGCGGAGTTGGGTTTCAAGCTGTTCGACCGCACCAGCCGCAGGGTGACCCTCACCGCCCCGGGCCGTGCGTTTCTGCCCTATGCCCGTGGTGTGCTGGAACAGGTTGAGCTGGCCCAAGTGATCGCCGGCAAATTGGCCGCCGGCACCGCCGGGCAGTTGGCATTGGGCTATGTCAGCTCAATCGCTTTGTCGGATCTGTTCAGCCAGACGATCCAGGCGTTCGCCCAGCGTTTTCCCGACGTGCAACTGACCTTGGTGGAGTGCGCCTCCGGTAGTCTGGGCGCGCAGGTGGCGGATGGGCGGCTGGATATCGGGCTGAGTCGCCTGCAGCCACAGGCCCCAGACGTCCAAGCCCGGTCATTGGGCGAAGAACGATTGGTGGCGGCCGTCTCCAGCGACAGCTCCCTGGCGCTCCAGCCACAGGTCAGCCTGGCGCAATTGAGCGCTTACCCGTTGATCCTGTTTCCGCCGGATTATGGATCGGGGCTGAACCAGTCCATCGAGCAGCTTTACCGGCACCACGGCGTCCCCTTGCGCGCCGGCCCGACCGGACGGCAGATCACCTCGATCATTGCCCTGGTGGCAGCCGGTCAAGGCGTGGCACTGGTGCCGGAATGCACACAAAGCCTGATGAACAAAGGCGTGACGTACCGGCCGTTGGTGGAAGTGGATGCGTGTGCCCAATTGTTGGTACTGACTTCGAGTGAAACAAAAAGTGGCTTGGTTGAAGCCTTTCTCGCCGTCATCGAGGAGACCCTGCAGACCCGCGCTCGGCTTAGCTGCGACTAGGCGGCGCTGAAGGTGTGGCAACAGCAGCGCCAACGATCACTCGGAAATATCTGAATGCCACGGCGCACTCGCATGTTGATCATGTCTACTCGCCAGCCTGAAGGAAGGATCAGCGCCATGCTTGAACCCGGACAACGCACACCAACACCCATACTGCGCCAAATGGTGGGTTGGGTATTGGTATTGCCGCTATTGGTGGCCTGGGTGAAGCTGCCATTCCCGTTGGGGATGCTCCTGTCGCTCGGCTCGATTGCAGCCTCCGCCTATGGCGTTTGGCGAGCCCGGCGCTACGCCAGCCGACGTGTGACGCGACTCGCCTGGGTGGTCATTGTGCTCAATGTCATCTCATGGGTGTTGACGGCGAATGCATCGGTCCTCATGGCGCTTTATTGGGTGTCCTGGCTGTATGTTTACCCACACTATGCCCATTGGGTTTACTGGAACACCTAGACTGCCGCAGAATTCGAGCGCAAGAATCGTAGTTTTCAGTCGGGTCGAGGGACTTACAGTAGCGTCGTACCTTTTACCCTCAGGAGCCCGATCATGCCTTACGAATACAAGCTCATGCCCTCCCCCGTCGGCCAGCTCACCCTGGTGGCGCGCAATGGCAAACTCAGTGCCATCCTGTGGGAAACCGAGCGTGCCAACCGTGTACGCCTGGGTCAATTGCAGGAAGCCAATGACAGCCCGGTGCTGTTGGAGGCCGAACGCCAGTTGAAGGAATACTTCGCCGGCACCCGCAACCGTTTCGAGCTGCAACTGGACTTCACCGGCACGGATTTTCAGAAGCAGGTCTGGCAGGCGCTGCTGACCATTCCCTTTGGCGAAACCCGCAGCTACAGCCAGATTGCCCGGCAGATCGGCAACCCGAAAGCCGTGCGCGCGGTGGGTGCTGCCAACGGGCGTAATCCGATCTCGATCATCGCGCCCTGCCATCGGGTGATCGGCGCATCGGGCGGGCTGACCGGGTTCGCCGGGGGGCTTGAGGCCAAGCAATATCTGCTCGCGCTGGAAGGCGTCGGCCAGGCCGAACTGGCGTTTTGAGGCACTTGACGAAGGTGCTGTAACCGCTGGGTCATCGCATCAATTGTTAAAAGAAATTTCAGCGAAACGCCGTGGTCCATCTTTCATCACCACGATTCAAGGAACACGGCCATGAAATTTTCTGCAGTCTCCCAAACCCTGTCCCGCTGGGCAGGCAGTGCCCGGACATTTTACGCGGCGGTCGCGTTGATTTTCCTCTGGAGCCTCAGCGGCCCGTATTTTCACTACAACGACACCTGGCAACTGATCATCAACACCTCGACCACCATCATCACCTTCCTGATGGTGTTCCTGATCCAGAACACGCAAAACCGCGACAATGACATTCTGCATATCAAAATCGATGAGCTACTGCGCGTGTCCAAAGATGCGCAAAATGCGGTGTTGAGCCTGGAGGGCCTGGACCGCAAAGAGCTGGAAAAACTGCGCAAGCAGTACCGCAGCATTGGCAACACCGGCACCGTCAACCTGAACGACAGTTGTGGTGAGAATGGCGACGATACGGCGCGCGCCCATACCGATTTGAATCAGGCCTGAAAAAAACGGCGGTTGGAGAAACTCCAACCGCCGTTTTTCATTGCCGGCCAAGGCTTCAACCGTCGCCTTGATGGCCCTTGCCATAGGTCGACGCCAGCGCCCGGGCTTTCTGCAGACGCTCCTCCAACTTGGGCAGCGTCTCATCGACCAGGGCTTTTATTTCCGGTACGTCCGACGCCGCGCCTTCCTGTTTGAACAGCGCAATGGCGTCTTCATTTTCCTTGACCTGCTGCGCGGTATAAGCGGCGTCAAAGGAGTCACCATCCTTGAGTTGCGGCATCAGGGTTTCGGCTTTATCGACGATTTTCTCCCGTGGCGCCACGGGCAGGTCGAGCTTCTTGGCGATCGCCGCCAAATGCTGGTTGGCCAGGGTCCGTTCGTTGATCACCTCAATGGTGTAATCCTTGATTTCCTGGGATGAGGTCTTGGCGTGGGCCATGCGGCTGGTTTCGATATCGGCCATCCCTTTGGCCGAAGCCTGCTCGATGAATTCAGCAGGCGACTGGGCAAAAGCATTGCTGGCGCCGAGGCCCAGCAGCATCGCGAAACTGGCGGTGCGTAACCGGATAGCCATGCGGCTCATGATAGGTTCCTCCAGGGCAAAAATAGGGGCGGGGCAACGCGGCCCCCGCCCTCAATTCGAATTTTCCGGGCGGCAAAGGTTTAGAAAAACCTGCTCAGTGCGACGAACGGTCGTCGGTAGGTCACGCCGGCTTGCTGCCGAACAACCCTGGCAACGCATGCGCCAGAGCATTGATGGCAAAGCCGATGAACATCACGCCGCAGAGCCGGGTGATCAGGATTTCATGGCGCTGATAGACGGTGCGCACGCGCTGGGCGCCGACCACGCCGATCAGGATCGCATAGGCCAGCAGGCCGCCCAGAAAGCTGAGGACAATCAGCCACGGCAGCATCGACCATGTGAGCAATTCGGCGCGGCTGGACAACAACGCGGTAAACGTTGCGACCGCCACCGGGTAAGCCTTGGGGTTGGTCAAACCGAACAGAATGCCGTGCCGGAACGGATGCCGAGCGGCGCCTTGCGGCGCATCGCTGCTGCGAACCTGGGTACGAATCGCGCGCCAACCGAGCCAGAACAGGTACAGGCCGCTGAGTACGCCCAATACATCAAAGGCACTGCTGCCCACTTCCTTTGCACCGACGATGGCGATCAGCGCGGTGCTGCACCACACCACATCCCCGAGCAGATGCCCACCGAGAAACCCCGCCCCGGCGCGGCGGCCACGTGCGGCGCCAATCCCGAACACGGCCAGGACACCCGGCCCTGGCGTAATACCGTAGATAAAACCCGAAGCGAGGACGGCAAGCAGCAAGGACGGGGTCATGGGCACGACTCTGGCGGGAGGGTTGGGGTGGATCGATTCTGCACGTTCTGCCGCTACGGGTAAAACTTCATTCCGGCATAAGGCTGGGTGCGGCAGGCTTGCAGACGCGACGCCAAGTCGCCGACATGCACTTCAAGCTTATGCCCGTCAGGGTCGAAAAAGTAAAACGACGCGCCTTCACTGCGGTTGTCGCGCCACTCTTGCACACCAGCCGCCCGCAGGCGCGCCACCACCTCGCTGAAGTCATCTGGATGTGCGGTAAAAGCGTAGTGGGTGTATTCAGCCGTCGCGCCCACGGAGCGCGAAGGGTCGAGCGACAGGCACAGCCATAAACCGGGGAGTGAGAGGTAGGCGCCGTTGTCCCAGGTGGCGTCGAGCCGAAGCTGCAACAACTCATGATAGAAACTGACGCTGCGGTGCAGGTCGGTAACGGCAAGCGTCAGGTGGTTGAGACCAGAAAGCATGGTGTTTTCCTGTTATCCAATTGAATGCAAAGCAGCGCCCGCCTGACCTCGGACGCTGCGTGAGGATTCGTCAGCGCTTGTCGGAGGTCCGCAGCTTTTGCGGCAACCCCCACAGCAGCAGCGCGGCAGCGATCAGTGCACAGACACCAATCACGTAGAGAGCCGGAGTGGTACTGCCCGTCATGTCCTTGATCCGACCGACCATCACCGGGCTGACAATACCCCCCAGTTGCCCCAGGGTATTGATCAAGGCAATCCCGCCGGCGGCCCCTGCCCCGGCACCTGCCAACAGCTTGGGCGGCAACGTCCAGAAGGTGGGGATCGAGGCGATGATACCCGCACCCAGCAGCCCCAGGGCAATGATCAGGAAGGTGGTGTGATCATCGAAGATCCCGGCGCAGAAGAACCCTACCGCGCCTAACGCGACCAGGCCACTGACAAACTTGCGCCGTTCCCCCGTCGCGTCCGACCAACGCCCCACCACTACCATGGTGATGGCTCCGCAAATGTAGGGAACAGCAGTCAGCAGGCCGATCACTAACGAACTTTCGATCCCCGTGCTGCGGATCAATTGCGGCGCCCAGAAATTCAGGCCATAGGACGCCACCTGGATCAGGAAGTAAATCAAGCCCAGCATCAGGAAACCTGGAATTCGCAAGGCTTGCAGCAGAGAGCCTTTTTGATGCACCTCATGCACCGCGATACGGCTTGAGAGCAATGCCTTTTCGTCGCTGTTCAACCAGGGCGCATCCTCGATGCGGTCCTTGAACTGCGTCAGTACCAGCCACGCCAGCACCACACAGGGCAGGCCGCCCAGCAGGAAGAGCCAGTGCCAGCCGCGCATCTCCAGCACGCCATCCATGTGGCCCAATACCAGCCCGGAGAACGGCGCGCCGATCAGCCCGGCAAAGGCCGAAGCCAAAAACAGCATCGAGGTGATACGCCCACGGAAATCCTGGGGGAACCAAAGGGTCAGGTAATACAGCACGCCTGGGGCAAAACCGGCCTCCATGGCGCCGATCAGAAAACGCAGGGCGTAGAACTGCCACTCGGCCGTGACGAACACCATGGCCGCCGTCGCCAGCCCCCAGGACAGCATGATGCGCGCGATCCAGCGCCTTGCGCCGACCTTGTAGAGCATCATGTTGCTCGGCACTTCAAAGAGCACATAACCCACGACAAACAAGCCGGCCCCCAGGCCGTATGCGGTGTTGCTCAAGCCGAGGTCGGCCTGCAACTGGAACTTGGCGAAGCTGATGTTGATACGGTCGAAAAAAGCAAACAGATAGCAGACCATGATCAACGGCATCAGGCGCCAGGCGACCTTGTTAACCACCGCCTTGATCGGATCGATTGCTCCGGCCGCGCTCGCGCCGGCCTCCAACGTATTAGTGTTCATGATTTCTCTCCAGCGGGCAGCTCATAGGCGCCCGATTGTTTTTGTTGTCTGGTACAGGGTTACAACGTGGCGATGTGATCCGGGGGTGAGTGCAGGTCACAGTTGCGCCCGGCCTTGGCCACTTGACCGGGCAATTCATGACCCAGCAGCGCCGGCAGGCGACGGGATATGTTCAGCAGATGCGGCAGATCGATGCCGGTGTGAATGCCGACTTCCTCACACAGGTTGACCAGGTCTTCGGTGCAGATATTGCCCGACGCGCCCGGCGCAAACGGGCACCCGCCGAGCCCGCCCAGGGCCGCGTCAAAGCGCCGGGCACCTGCCTCGTAGGCGGCCAGCACATTGCACAAACCCAGGCCACGGGTGTTATGAAAGTGCAGGGTCAGATCGCTGGCGGGCACGCGCTGCAATACGCGCTTGACCAGACGTTCCACCTGGCGCGGGTTGGCCATGCCGGTGGTGTCGGCAAGGCTGATCCCGCGAATGCCGAGCGCCTGATAAGCGTCGACAATTTCCAGTACACGGTCTTCATCAATCCTGCCTTCGAACGGGCAGCCGAACGTGGTGGCGATACTGCCATTGAGGCGCACCGGGTAATCGGCGGCAAAGCGGGTGATATCGCCGAACGCCGCCAACGATGCCTCGCACCGCATACGCATATTGGCCAGGTTGTGGGTCTGGCTGGCGGACATCACCAGGTTCAATTCGTCGGCGCGCGAGTCGATGGCACGCTGGGCTCCCTTGAGGTTGGGGATCAGTGCTACGTAGATAACCCCGGCTCTGCGTTGAATGCCTTGGAACACCTGCTCACCGTCGCGCAATGCAGGAATGGCTTTGGGGGAGACAAATGAACCGGCTTCGATGCGCGAGAATCCAGCCAGGGAAAGCTGGTCGATCAACGCGATCTTGTCGGCCGTCGCCACCCAGGTCGGCTCGATTTGCAGGCCGTCGCGCGGGGACACTTCCTGCACGATCAGCCCAGCCGAATAGTCAGTGATCATTGCACCACTCCCGAGGTTTTCAGACGTTGGATATCGGCAACCGTCAAACCCAGGCTGCCGAGGATGTCATCCGTATGCTGGCCCAGGGTCGGACCTTGCCAGTTGATTGCGCCGGGCGTTTCCGACAGCTTGGGCACAATGCCGGGCATCTTCACCGACACACCGCCGGGCAGCTCGGCCTTGAGCAGCATGTCGCGTGCCTGGTAATGCGGGTCGCTGACGATGTCGGCCACCGAGTAGATACGCCCGGCCGGCACTTCGGCGGCCTCCAGGGCGCTGAGCACCTGCTCGATAGGCCGGCTGCTGGTCCAGTGGGTAATGGCCGCATCCAGCACGCCGCTTTTTGCCGCACGGCCATCGTTGTGGGCAAACTCCGGCGCCTCGGCCAGATCGGCGCGGCCGATGGTGGTCATCAGGCGCTTGTAGATCGGGTCGCTGTTGCCGGCAATCACCACATAGGCGCCGTCGGCGGTGAGGTAGGTATTGGACGGCGCGATGCCCGGCAAGGCACCGCCGCTGCGCTCACGCACATGGCCGAGCATGTCGTATTCAGGCACCAGGCTTTCCATCAGGTTGAACACGCTTTCGGCGAGGGACACATCGACAATCTGCCCGTCGCCCTGGCCGGTCTTGACCCGCAGCAAGGCCATCAGCGCGCCGATCACCGCGTGCAAGGACGCCAGGGAATCCCCCAGGCTCACGCCCACCCGCGCCGGCGGTGAATCCGGGTTGCCGGTGGTGTAGCGGATTCCGCCCATGGCTTCGCCAATGGCGCCGAAACCCGGGCGGTCACGGTAAGGGCCGGTCTGGCCATAACCGGAAATGCGCACCAGAGTCAGCTTGGGGTTGAGCGCGTGCAACACGTCCCAGCCCAGGCCGAGTTTTTCCAGGCCGTCGGGGCGCAGGTTCTCGATAAGGACGTCGGCGTCGCCGAGCAGTTGTTTGATCACGCCCAGGCCTTCAACGGACTTCAGATCCAGGGCCAACGACTTCTTGTTGCGCGATTGCAGGTACCACCACAGCGACGTGCCTTCGTGCAGCTTTCGCCACTTGCGAAGCGGATCGCCCTGGCCCAGGGCTTCGATCTTGATCACCTCGGCGCCAAACTCGGCCATCAGCCGTGCGGCAAACGGCGCGGCGATCAGCGTACCGATCTCGATCACCTTGATACCGCTCAGGGGAGCCGTCATGGGGTGTACCTCTTGTTCTTGGAATGTGCGCCAAGGCTAGAGGACTCTGAGAGCAGAAAGCCAACCGTCAGTTGGCAAGGAGCGTTCGCGAAACGCGAACGAACCGCGAATTATCTGTCAGCCCCCGCCGAGTGACTCAGGTAGTCAAAGAGCAAGCGGCTAACCGGCGAGAGCTGCGCTTCATCCCGGACCACCAGGATCAGGCTGCGATCGGACCAGTCATCCGTGAGCGGCACGGCATGCAGACCCAGTGCGCGACCAAACAATTCAAAAGCCTTCTGCGGCAGGATGCCAATCCCCATATTGGCCTGGACCATCCGGCACATCGCGTCAAAACCCGGCACATGGATCCGCAGGCGCAGCATCTGGCCTGCCTCGCGAGCGGCCGCGTGGGTGCGCATATTGATCGAGCTGGCCGAATGCAGGCCGACGTAATCGCTGCCCAGGGTTTCGGCGAAGGCCAGGGATTTGCGGGCCGCCAACGGATGGTCCGCGGGCATCAGCACCACCAGTTTGTCGCGGCGGTACACCACACGCGGCAAGCCCTTGGTGTCGGTGTCGCTGGAGCAGATGCCCAGGTCCGCCACACCATCCAACACGCCTTGCACCACACCATTGCTGGGGCGTTCTTCAAGGTCGGTTTTGACTTCAGGATGCAACTCGGAAAAATCCCGCAAGTCTTCCGGAAGGAACTGAATGATCGCCGACAGGTTGGCCAGCATCCGCACATAGCCGCGCACGCCGTGGCTGTGCTCGCCCAGCTCCAGGCCCATTTTTTCGACGTTGAACAGCATCTGCCGCGCATGGTGCAGCAACGTCTCACCGGCCGCCGTCAGGTCCATGCCCTTGGCCCGACGCACGAACAGACTGACGCCCAGCACCTGTTCCAACTCCATCAAGCGCTTGCTGGCCGCCGACACCGCGATGGCTTCCCGCGTGGCGGCACGGGTCAACGTGCCTTCTTCAAACACGGCAACGAACAGTTGCAGGGTGATCAGGTCCAGGCGCCGCACCAGGCTCTTGTGCAACATCAGTGGCGCTCGGCGGCCAGGCGATGGATCGCGGCCTGCTCCACTACCGCCTGTGGCGCGCCATGACGCACTGCCGCGAGCATCGCCTGGCCGACGGTCTCGGTACTCACCACCCAACTGGGTTTGACCCGGCGAACGAACGACAGCAGCGGGCCGAGCACGCTATAGAACGTTTGGTACAGCGGGGTTTTCGAGCGCACACCATGCAACGGTTGGATCACCCCCGGCCGGAACAGGTACACCGCCTTGAACGGCAGGCGCAGCAACGCATTTTCGGTCTTGCCCTTGACCCGGGCCCACATCGATTTGCCCGCCTCGGAGCTGTCGGTACCGGCGCCGGACACGTAGATAAACGTCATCTGCGGATTGAGCCGCGCCAGGGTGCTGGCGGCCACCAGCGTCAAGTCATAGGTCAGGTGGGTGTAGCGGGTTTCATCCATGCCCGCCGAGGAGACGCCCAGGCAAAAGAAACACGCATCAAACCCTTGCAGCAGGTTTTCCAACGGTTGCAAATCCAGCATGTCGCTGTGCAATACCTGGTGCAGCTTGCCGTGCTCCAGGGTCAACGGCGTACGCCCCACGGCAACGACTTCCTGAACGTCGGCCGCCAGCAGGCACTCGCGCAACACGCCCTGGCCGACCATGCCGGTGGCGCCGAATAGCAGAACTCTCATAACGGGACCTCAGCGGCAAGCCGCAAGCTTCATGCTCAAGTTGAATGCACATCGACTTGTAGCTTACCGCTTGCAGCTCACCACTGCCCGATTCAGAACGCGCTGCGGAAAATCTCCTCAATCTGACGCTGGTCGGCCCGCCGAGGGTTGGTCAGGCCGCAGGCATCCTTCAACGCGTTGGCGGCCAGCAGTGGGATGTCCTGCAATTTGGCGCCCAACTCCCGCAAGCCGGCCGGGATCTCGACATCCTGCGCCAAGGCGCGGATGGCCGCGATGGCCGCCTGGGCGCCCTCTTCCGGCGAATTGCCCTTGATGTCGGCGCCCAACGCACGCGCCACGTCGCTCAAGCGCCTGGCACTGACACTCGCGTTGAAACTTTGTACGTGGGGCAACAGCACTGCGTTGCAAACCCCGTGCGGCAGGTCATACAGGCCGCCCAGCTGATGGGCCATGGCATGCACATACCCCAAAGACGCATTGTTGAAGGCCATGCCGGCGAGAAATTGCGCATACGCCATGTTTTCCCGCGCAGCCTTGTCGCTGCCGTCACGGACTGCCAGGCGCAGGTTGGCACTGATCAGTTCGATGGCCTTGATCGCACAGGCATCGGTAATCGGGTTGGCGGCGGTGGACACGTAGGCCTCGATGGCGTGGGTCAAGGCGTCCATGCCAGTGGCGGCCGTGAGGCCCTTGGGCATGCCGACCATCAGCGCCGGGTCGTTGACCGACAGCAGCGGCGTGACGTTGCGGTCGACGATGGCCATTTTTACATGGCGGGTTTCGTCGGTGATGATGCAGAAGCGGGTCATCTCGCTGGCGGTGCCGGCGGTGGTGTTGATGGCCACCAACGGCAGTTGCGGCTTGCTCGACTGGTCGACGCCCTCGTAGTCACCGATATGCCCGCCGTTGGTGGCGCACAACGCAATGCCCTTGGCGCAGTCATGGGGCGAACCACCGCCCAGGGACACCACAAAATCGCAACCATTGGCCTCCAGCAGCGCCAGGCCTTTCTCGACGTTTTCCACATTCGGGTTGGGCTTGGCGCCGTCGTAGATCAGCGAGTCGATGTCCTGCATCGCCAGCTTTTCGGCGATCATGCTGGCGACGCCCGCCTTGGCCAGCCCTGCGTCGGTGACGATCAGCGCCTTGCGAAAGCCGTAGTTGCGGATGGCGGTCATGGCTTCGTCGAGGCAGTCGCTGCCCATGATGTTGACGGCGGGAATGAAGAAGGTACTGCTCATGGCAAATCCTCAGAGGCGTTATGCCAACAGGATCAACCGCCGTGGCTTGAGGCATCTTGATCAGGATCAACGCCGGCTCGTGATAAAGTCACCCACCCGCCGATTTTGAGTAGACAAGCCGCAATGAAGGATTTCCAGGATATTGACGCCCACCTCGAAGACTGGAGCGCGGTACGCAGCGCCATCGACTTCAGCGCGATTCTGATCGGCAACGGCGCCAGCCGCACGATCTGGGAAGACTTCGCCTACGACTCGCTGTTCGAAAACGCCCGCACCGTTGAAGAAAAGCCCCTGAGCCAATCCGAACTCAGCGTGTTCGACGCCTTGCAAACCCGCAGTTTCGAGCAGGCCCTGGGCGCGCTGAAAACCACCAGCCGGGTCAACAAAGCCCTGGCCGTCAGCTCGGCGGCGCCGCGTAATCGCTACTACGCGATCAAGGAAGCGCTGATCAACACCATCCATGCCGTGCACATCCCCTGGCGACTGGTGCAGCCCTCGACGCTGGCGACGATCAACGCAGAGCTGGCACGCTACCCCACCGTATTCACCAGCAACTACGACCTGCTCAACTATTGGGCGATCCTGCACACGCCGGGCATCGATGATCTGTTCCGCGGCGTGGATGCCAGCTTCGACCTGCGCCACACCCACACCGACGCCACACGCATCCTCTACCTGCACGGCGGCCTGCACCTGGTGCGCAACCTCGATGGCACTGCGCGCAAATTGGCCTCCACCGACAGCACCTTGCTCAGCAGCTTCGCGATCAACAACACGATCAAGACCCTTGATGATGTGCCGCTGTTCGTCAACGAAGGCAAGGTTGAGGAGAAGCTCAAGACCATCCGCAGTTCGGACTACCTGTCGTTCTGCTACGAGCAGTTGCTCGGCCATGCAGGGGCGCTGTGCATTTTTGGCCATGAGCTGGGACCGCAGGATAAGCACCTGGTGGATGCGATTCGCCAGGCGAAGCTCACGACCCTGGCGATCTCGGTATCGGGGCGCAGTGACGGGTTCATCCGCCAGCAGAAGCGCCGGTATTCAGCGTTGTTCGAGGGCACCGGGGTGGCGCTGAAGTTCTTCGCGGCGCGCACGCATCCATTGGGCGATCCGGCGCTGTCAGTCCCTGTGGAACGCTGATATCCAGAACAATGAAGATCCACTGTGGGAGGGGGCTTGCTCCCGATAGCGGTGTGTCATTCACAGTTTTACTGACTGATCCACCGCTATCGGGAGCAAGCCCCCTCCCACACTGGAGTGCATTGCAAGTCACTGCCGTGGTCACTCTTCGGCGCTGTGAACGACGACCAGCAACTGCGCCTGCACGTCTCCCACTGATCGAAGTCGGTGGGGTTTCTGCGCGTTGAAATGCAGCGCGTCTCCCCGCTCCAGAATCACCCGTTCGTTCATGAAATCCACTTCCACCCGGCCTTCATGCACGAACAGGAACTCCTCCCCCACGTGCTCCTTGAAGGTCTTGTCGGTGAACTCCGCCGGCGGGTAGATGATGAACGGCAGCAGGCTACGCTCACTGACCTGACGGGCCAACACGGCATACCCCGGCGAAGTGTCCGGCCGCTCGTGACTGCGCACCAGGCTGTAGCTGTCGAGGTTCACACTGTCTTCGCTGAACAACTCTTCGACCTTCACGTTCAACGCCTTGGCCAGTTTCAACGCGGCGGCGATCGACGGCGTGTTCAGCCCGCGCTCGACCTTGGACAGGTAACTCTTGGTCATCCCGGATTTTTCAGCCAAGGACTCAAGGGTTATGCCAAGTTTTTTTCTCAATAATTTCAAACGGATAGACATTTGCTGCGATTAATCCATGCAATAAAGCGAAAGCGGCGCTTGCCAATGACACTTTGTGTCATATAGCATCTTTAGTGTCATTTGCACTTACCCAAAGGACACCGATATGGCCAAGACATTAGCACTCCCCAAAGACCAACTGGTCAAGCAAGCGCTGACCCAGATGCAAAACACCCTGGCGGATAATACGTGGACCGACCGGCAAAAGCTGGCGCTCACGTGCCGCATCCTGTTCGAGCACGGCCACGACTCCGGCCTGGCCGGGCAGATCACCGCGCGCGGGCCCACCCCCGGCACCTTTTACACCCAGCAACTGGGCCTGGGTTTTGATGAAATCACTGCCGGCAACCTGTTGCTGGTCAACGAAGACCTTGAAGTCCTGGAAGGTCATGGCATCCCCAACCCGGCCAACCGCTTTCACACCTGGGTGTACCGTGGACGACCGGATGTGAACTGCATTATCCACACGCACCCGACCCACGTCGCTGCGCTGTCGATGCTGGAAGTACCGCTGCAGGTGTCGCACATGGACCTCTGCCCGCTCTACGAAGACTGCGCTTTTCTGGAGGCTTGGCCGGGGGTACCGGTGGGCAATGAAGAAGGGGAAATCATCACCACCGCGTTAGGCGACAAACGCGCAATTCTGCTCTCGCACCACGGCCAGCTCTCCACCGGGGCAAGCATCGAGGAAGCCTGTGTGATCGCGCAGTTGATCGAACGCGCGGCCAAATTGCAGCTACTGGCGATGTCGGCGGGCACCATCAAACCGATCCTGCCGCAACTCGGCCGCGAGGCCCACGACTGGATTTCCAAGCCCAAGCGCTTTGGTGCCGCATTCAACTACTACGCCCGGCAGAACCTGCGTCAACACGCCGATTGCCTGAACTGATTGCTCTTTTTCGAGCGGAGACCTTCCCATGTCCACCCCAAACATTCACGGCATCATCGGCTACACCATCACCCCGTTCAGCACCGACGGCCAACGCATCGACCTCGACGCCCTGGGCCGCTCCATCGACCGCTTGATCGACAGTGGCGTGCACGCCATCGCACCGTTGGGCAGCACGGGCGAAGGCGCGTACCTGAGCGATGCCGAATGGGATGAAGTCAGCGCCTACAGCCTGGCAAAAATCGCCAGGCGCGTACCGACTATCGTCAGCGTATCCGACCTGACCACGGCCAAAGCCGTGCGCCGCGCCCGTTATGCCGAGGCCAATGGCGCCGATGTGGTAATGGTGCTTCCGGCCTCGTACTGGAAACTCAGCGAGGCGGAGATCCTCGCGCATTACGCGGCGATCGGCGACAGCGTCGGCATCCCGATCATGCTCTATAACAACCCGGCTACCAGCGGAACGGACATGTCGGTGGACTTGATCCTGCGTATCGTCCAGCAGGTCGCCAACGTGAACATGGTCAAGGAAAGCACCGGTGATATTCAGCGCATGCACCAGTTGCGCCGGCACAGCGACGTGCCGTTCTACAACGGTTGCAACCCGTTGGCCCTGGAAGCCTTTGCGGCAGGCGCCAAGGGCTGGTGCACGGCGGCACCGAACCTGATCGCGCAATTGAACCTGGATCTGTATGACGCGGTACTGGCCAATGATCTGACTCTGGCGCGGGAACTGTTCTATCGCCAGTTGCCGCTGCTGGAGTTCATCCTCAAGGGCGGGTTGCCGGCGACGATCAAGGCTGGGCTGCGTCTGACCGGGTTGGAGGTAGGCGATCCACGGTTGCCGGTGTTTCCATTGGGCAAAGCGGGGATCGAAGACTTGAAGACACTTCTGAGCTGACACCACAACGCTTATGTGGGGGCTTGCTCCCACATTTTGACTCTGCAGATTCGTTACATAGAGACAAATGACAATAGTTCTCGATATCATTCGCGACTTTTCTACAGCGCGCTTCGTCAAGAAGGATATCCATGTCTCGTCCCAAGCCCGACCCGCTGTCGGCCGATGCCTTTCGCGGGTTTTATGCAGATATCCTGCATTTCCTGCGCAAACGCACGGACAACGCCAGCGACGCGGCCGACATGACCCAGGATGTCTTCACCCAATGGCTGGGCTACCGCGACCGGGCCAAGGTCGAGCAACCACGGGCGTTTCTGTTCCAGATGGCGCGCAACCTGCTGCGTGACCACTGGCGCAAACAGAAGGTCCGCCACACCGCTCACGCGGTTCCGACCGACCTGGACACCGAGCCACTCGCCGACGAGCAAAACGACCCCATGGCCGCCGCGCTTCGCGTGCAACGCCTGGACCAGTTGAAAGAAGTCCTCGCCGAACTCTCGCCCCGCAGGCGAGAAGCCCTTATGCTGCACCGCTTCGAAGGCTTGAGTCAGTCGCAGATCGCCGAGCGCATGGGGATTTCGACCAGCATGGTGGAAAAGCACATCGCTTTTGCCCTGCTGCACTGCAAGCGACGCCTTCAACACGCACCCGGCACGGAGCAGCCAGAATGAACCGCCTGAGCGAGAACGACGCCCAGGGCATTGAAGCGAGTGACTCGATCGATGCCCAAGCCGCCAGTTGGTTTGCCCGCAACCGCAACGAGTTGGGGCGCGCCGACCGCAAAGCCTTTGCCGCCTGGCAAGCGGAGCCTGCCCATGCCCGCGCCTATGCCGAGTTCGAACAACTGTGGGACGACCTCGCCCAGTTGCAGCAACACAGCAGGCCCGTGCCGCTGCCCCAACGCAAACCCTCGGTATGGCGCCCTGCCCTGGCCGTGGCTGCCGCCTTGGTCTGCGCCGTGATGACCAGCCACATCGGCACGCCCCGCGAGCTTTACCACAGCCAGGTGGCCGCCCATGCCAAAGGTATGCGTACCCTGCACCTGCCGGATGGCAGCACCTTGTACGTGAATGCCAACACGCGCCTGCAAGTGGATTTCACCGCCTACCAACGCATCCTGCACCTGGAAAAAGGCCAGCTGTACATCGACGTCGCACCCGACAAAGAGCGGCCGCTGTACGTACAAGCCGGAGAGGCGAATGTGCGGGTGGTCGGCACCGGCTTTGACGTGCGGCGCAGCCAGCAGCAACTGGTGGTCAGCGTCGCCCATGGCCAAGTGGCCTTCGAACCGGACGCCAAAAGCCCGGTGGCCCTGCTTGGCGCCCAGCAACGCGCCACCTACCAATACGCCAAAGGCACCGTGCAGCAGCAAACCCTCACCGCTGATGAGGTCGCCGACTGGCGCAGCGGGCACCTGTCCTTTCGCAACCGCGAGCTGGCCAGCCTGATCGATGAACTGAGCCTCTATCGCCCCCAGCCCCCGTTGCAGGTCAACCGTGCCGTTGCGCAACTGAAGGTCTCGGGCAATCTGGATGTGAATGACCCGCAGGCCCTGCTCAACGCGTTACCCGCCCTGCTGCCGGTAAAAACCGTGGCCTCGGCCGATGGCATCGTCAGAATCGAACCACGTAAGTAAGGTAGAAAACCCACACATGAGAATATTTTGCATTTGCACGTGTGGTTTTTTTTGCCTGCTCCGTCTTCCTCCCGACTGTGTTTGATACGCACACCTTTTTGGCTGTTCAGCCGCACCGGGGGATTTCATGTTTCGCGCGCCTTGCCACGCTTCGCACCTGTTTCTTCGACCCAGCCTCATTGCCACCTGCCTGGCGTTCAGCCTCAGTGCCCAGGCTGAGTCGTTCAAACTGCAACTGCCCGCCCAGCCGCTGGCCCTGTCCCTGAGCCAGGTGGCGCAACAGGCGAAAATCCAGCTGCTGTTCGATGAAACGTTGCTCAAAAACGCGCAGGCACCGGCGCTCAGCGGTGATTTCACCCCGGAAGTGGCGATTCGCAGCTTGTTGCAAAACGGCGAGTTCACCCTGATCAAAGTCGGCACGACTTACGTGGTGCGTCCCGACGAAGGCAAGACCACCCAAAGCGGCGCGATCCAACTGGACGCCCTCAGCGTGATCGGCACCGGCAACGAAGTCGACTCCGCCACCGTCAACCGTTCCACCCTGACCCAGGCCGATATCGACCGCTACCAGTCCAACAACATCCCCAGCCTGTTGCAGACCTTGCCCGGCGTAAGCCAGGGCGGCTCGCTCAAACCCGGCGGCCAGACCATCAACATCCGGGGCTTCGGTGACGCCGAAGACGTGCCGCTGACCGTCGATGGCGCCACCAAGAGCGGCTTTGAGCGCTATCAACAAGGCACGGTGTTTATCGAGCCCGAGCTGATCAAAAGCATCGAGGTAGAGAAAGGCCCGCACTCGCCGTTCACCGGCAACGGCGGTTTTGGCGGCACGGTCAACATGACCACCAAGGACGCCCCCGACCTGCTCCAGGACGGCCGCAACAGCGGCGCCATGCTCAAATATGGCTACTCCAGCAACGACCATGAACAGGTCTACAGCAGTGCCGTGTATGGCCGCACCGACGACGGCCGTTTCGACGCGCTGGCCTACCTGACCCAACGTGACGGCGGCGACATGAAGGTAGCCGGCAAACTGCCCAACGACAACAACCAGTACCCGATCAACCCCCAGCGCCTGCCCAACTCGGCACAGGATGTGGATGGCAAGTTGTTCAAGGTCAACGCGCACTTCACCGATGAGCACAGCGTGGGCTTGTCCTACTCGCGCTCCCACAGCAACCGCTGGACACCGTTCTCCGCCGCCAGCTACCCGACGCCGCCGACCCAGGCCAACATCGACCGCTACGGCTATGAAAACGCACTGAAACGCTTTTTGGCCCAACGCGACACCACCGACACCACCTGGTCGGGCAAGTACGAATACACACCGCTGGATAACCCGTTGGTGGACCTGACCGTCAAGTACTCCCAGTCCAACACCGAACAGACGGACGAGCGCGACGCCACCGCGTTCTTCCAGCTCGCCAGCGGCGGACGCAAGATGGACACGTCCTACACCGACAAGAACCTGGACGTACGCAACGTCAGCCTGTTCAGCACCGGGCCGTTGCAACACGCGCTGACGGTGGGTGGGCAGATCCGCAAGCACATCCGCGAAACCGAGATGTGGATGCCCGGTGCCACCTATAACAGCGCACGTTACAACTATGGGCATTTCCAGCCCGGCTTCATGCCCCACGGCAAAGTCGATACCAACAGTTTCTTCGTGCAGGATGCAGTCACCGTCGGGGATGTGACCATCACCCCATCGCTGCGCTACGACCACGTGCGCAACCGCGGCGAAGGCAATGATGCGCCGTACTACAACAACCCGGATCCGTCCTACGGCCACGACTACAGCGACCGCACCTATACCGGCTGGTCGCCGCGCCTGGCGCTGTTCTGGAACGTCACCCCACACCTGGGGCTGTTCGCCAACTGGAGCAAGACCTGGCGCGCGCCGGTCATCGACGAGCAATATGAAGTCCAGGGCCTGGGCAGCCGCACCGCCACCAGTCTCGACCTCGACCCGGAACGCATCACCTCGATCAGCCTGGGCAGCGTGACCAGCTTCGATCACGTCATCACCCAGGACGACAATCTGCAACTGCGCACCACGCTCTTCCACAACAAGGTCGAAGACGAAATCTTCAAGGCCACGGGGGTGGGCTGCCAGAACCAGGCCATCAACGGCGGCACGATTTCCAGCGCCTGCCCACCGGGCGCGCTGTCCAACTACCGCAACATCGGCGGCATGACCATCAAGGGCTTTGAACTGGAGTCGTTCTACAACTCCACCTACCTGTTCGGTTCGGTGTCATTCGCCTATGCCAAAGGCGACCACGAAGGCGCCTACACCAACCCCTGGGGGCCGGATGTACCGGCACGTGACATTCCACCGACCAAGTGGGTACTGGTGCTGGGCACCCACATTCCGGCCTGGGATGCCCAGGTGGGCTGGATGGGCCAGTTCATCGGCGCGACCGACCGCCTGCCCAGCGACAAATATTCCGGCGGCCCGGGCAGCAGTGTCGGCGACCTGTTCTACGACCAATACGGCAACAAGCGTTACAACACCCAGGGCCTGTTCGCCAAATGGAAACCCCAACAGGCTTACCTCAAAGGCACCGAGGTGAACGTCACCGTCGACAACCTGTTCAACGAAAACTTCCGTCCGGCCTTGAGCGGCGACCGTGCCTACACCAAGGGCCGCGACGCGAAGATCAGCATTACGCGGTTCTTCTAAAACTGTACGGATAAATCCGCACGCAGCTGTAGGCCCCTGGTCGACGGGGGTTGTGGCTAGATGGGCTTCCCTGGAAGCCCTCTGGATATGGGCTTCTCTCTATTTCGGATGCCCCCATGAGCTCGCGCGAAAACACCGGCATGGCCCTCGGCCTGCTGGGTGTCATCATCTTCAGCCTGACCCTGCCCTTCACCCGCATCGTGGTGCAGGAAATCCACCCGTTGCTCAACGGCCTGGGTCGCGCCTTGTTCGCGGCGGTGCCGGCGGCCGCGCTGTTGTTGTGGCGCCGCGAACGCTGGCCGACCTGGCGCCAAGTGCGTGGGTTGTGCCTGGTCATGGCCGGCGTGATCCTGGGCTTCCCGGTGCTGTCGGCCTGGGCCATGCAAACCTTGCCGGCGTCCCATGGCGCGTTGGTCAACGGCCTGCAACCGCTGTGCGTGGCGTTGTACGCAGCGTGGCTGTCCCATGAGCGGCCGTCGAAAGCCTTCTGGGCCTGTGCGGCGCTGGGCAGTGGGTTGGTGCTGGGTTACGCCTTGATCACCGGCGCCGGCAGTATCCAGGCGGGCGACCTGCTGATGCTCGGCGCGATTGCCGTTGGCGGCCTGGGTTATGCCGAAGGCGGCCGACTGGCCAAGGAGATGGGCGGCTGGCAGGTGATCTGCTGGGCGCTGGTGCTGTCTACGCCCGTGTTGATCGGCCCGGTGTGGTACCTGGCGGCGCAACATCAAGGAACAATCTCGCTGCGCACCTGGTGGGCGTTCGGCTATGTGTCGCTGTTTTCGCAGTTCCTGGGGTTCTTTGCCTGGTACGCCGGGCTGGCGATGGGTGGCATTGCCCGGGTCAGCCAGATTCAACTGCTGCAGATCTTCTTCACCATCGCTTTTTCGGCGTTGTTCTTTGGCGAACATATCGAGCCGGTGACCTGGCTGTTTGCCTGCGGGGTGATCGCGACCGTGATGCTGGGGCGCAAGACCGCGGTGCAGCCTGCACCAGTCTCCAAACCAGGTGGGAGAGGGCTTGCTCCCGATAGCGGTGCATCAGCCCGTCAATCCGTTGACTGACACGCTGCCATCGGGAGCAAGCCCCCTCCCACATCGGACTGCGTTTAGACCAGGTACCCGTCTGCGCGCAGCAGGGTTTCCAGGCAGTGCTCGGTGATGTGGTAGAACGCCTTCAGCTCTTGAATTTTCTCCAGCAACTGGGCGTTGTCCAACGGTTCGGCGCGTTTGACCGCGAGGATCATCTTGTTCTTGTTGGTGTGTTCCAGGGAGATGAACTCGAACACCTTCGTCTCGTAGCCACAGGCTTCAAGGAACAGTGCACGCAGGCTGTCGGTGACCATTTCCGCCTGTTGGCCCAGGTGCAGGCCGTATTGCAGCATCGGCTTCAATAGCACCGGGCTCTGGATCTGCAGGCGAATCTGTTTGTGGCAGCACGGCGAGCACATGATGATCGACGCGCCGGAGCGGATGCCGGTGTGGATCGCGTAGTCGGTGGCGATATCGCAGGCATGCAGGGCGATCATCACGTCCAGCTCGCTGGGCGCCACGCTGCGCACATCGCCGCATTTGAACACCAGCCCCGGGTGCTCCAGGCGTGCGGCGGCGTTGTTGCACAGGGTGACCATGTCTTCACGCAGCTCAACGCCCGTCACTTCGCCCTCGGCCTTGAGGGTGTTGCGCAGGTAGTCGTGGATGGCGAAGGTCAGGTAGCCCTTGCCCGAGCCGAAATCGGCGACGCGCACCGGCTGGTCGAGCTTGAGCGGTGACGAGGTCAACGCATGGCTGAAGACTTCGATGAATTTGTTGATCTGCTTCCACTTGCGCGACATCGATGGGATCAGCGCCTGTTTGGCGTCGGTCACACCCAGGTCGGCAAGGAACGGCCGGCTCAGGTCGAGGAAACGATTTTTCTCGCGGTTATGCTCGGCGGAAGGAGCCTCCCGCAGTTGTTGTGGCTTGCTTTTGAACAGCGAGCTTTTGTTCTTCTTGCTGTATTCCAACTGGGCTTCATCAGTCAGCGACAGCAAGTGCGCGTTCTTGAACGAGGCCGGCAGCAGCTCGGCAATCGCCTTGACGCCTTCGGCCAGGGGCAAATTCTTGGTGATGTCGCGCGTCTTGTAGCGGTAGACGAAAGACAGGCAAGGCTGCTCCTTGACCGCCACCTGCTTGATGATCAGCCGTTGCAGCTCGGCCTCCGTGCCCACGTACTTGGCCAGCACCAGTTTGATAAAGGCGTTCTGCGCGAGGCTGGCGTTCAACAGTTCGATGAACTGGGCATGATGATCCGGCGCAGGGCTGGCGGGTTGAGCGGTGACGGACATGAACAAAAACGCCTCGGGCTGGGAATGCCGGGCATTTTAGGGGGGATAGCCCTTCAGGGCACGGAGTTATTTGACCAGTGGTACGCCTTACTCCAGCACCACCAGTCGATTGGGCAGTTCGTTACGCGTCTGCGTCACCGGCACATGCACCTTCAACAACTCGCCACAGGCCTCGATGCACGCGATAAACCCCGCCAATGTCTGCCCCTGCTTCACCTGCTGGGTAAACGCCTTGACGATCCCATCCCAACTGCTGTTATCCAGGTGCCTGGAAATACCCTCATCCACCAGGATCTCCACATACCGCTCCGCCTCGCTGACAAAGATCAGCACCCCAGTGCTGCCCAGCGTGTGGTGCAGGTTCTGCTCCAGAAACTGCCGCCGTGCCAGGTTGGACGCGCGCCAATGGCGCACCGAACGCGGGATCAACCGGGTGGTGACCTTGGGCAGGCGGAACACCAGGCACAACACGATGAAGGTCACCCATTGCGCCAGCAACAAGGTGTACATGGTCAGATAACCCGACAGGTAATGCACCACGCCGGGCACCACTAACGCGATCAGGCTGGCCCACAACAGCGGGATGTAGGCGTAGTCGTCGGCGCGGGCGGCCAGTACGGTCACCAGTTCCGCGTCGGTGTCTTTTTCCACGCGGGCAATCGCTTGCGCGACTTGGCGCTGCTCGTGCTCAGTCAGTAATGCCATGGTTGTGCTTGCTCTCTCATTATTATCATCACCAGCCGCCTGACGCCCCGCCGCCGCCGAAGCCACCACCGCCGCCCCGGAAACCACCGCCGCCTCCCCCGCCGCCACCACCACGGCCGCTGTTGCTGAGAATGGCCAGCAGGATCGCCCCCACCGGCAGGCCCATGCGATTGCACAGCCACAACACGCCGATCAGCAGAATAAACAGGCCGATGGAAAACCCGGGATTATCCTTGGCAAAGTTGGCATCCGCCACATGGGCCGGCACGGCCAGCGGTTCGCCGCCCACCACTTGCAGCATTGCCGCCACGCCGTCGCTGATGCCTTTGCTGTAGTTACCGGCCTTGAAAGCCGGTGCGATCACCTGGTTGATGATGACCCACGACTGCGCATCCGTCAGCACGCCCTCCAGGCCGTAACCGACTTCGATACGCAATTTGCGCTCATCGCGGGCGACGATCAACAGCGCGCCGTTGTCCTTGCCCTTCTGGCCAATACCCCACTGGCGGCCCAATTGATAACCGAAGTCCTCAATGGGCACACCTTGCAAGTCAGGCACGGTGACCACCACGATCTGGTCGCCCGTGGTTTGCTCCAGCGCCTGCAATTGCTGAGTCAGTTGCTGGCGCGTCGCCGGGTCGATCATCTGGGCGTCGTCCACCACCCGCCCGGTCAGCGCCGGGAAGGTCAGCGCCGCCTGGGCCGCACCGACACAGGCCAACCAGCACAGCGCCAGGCCTATCCTTAATAAACGCATCGACACCTCAGGGAAGCCTTATTTGAACTTCACTTGGGGCGCTTTATCGGCATCGGCACTGGTGGCTTCGAACGTCGCGCGGATCGGCAGATCGCTGTACATGATGCTGTGCCACAGGCGACCCGGGAAGGTGCGGATCTCGGTGTTGTACGCCTGTACCGCCTGGATAAAGTCACGCCGGGCCACGGCGATACGGTTCTCGGTACCTTCAAGCTGGGATTGCAGGGCCAGGAAGTTCTGGTTGGCCTTCAGGTCCGGGTAGCGCTCGGACACCACCATCAGGCGGCTGAGGGCACCGCTCAAACCGTCCTGGGCTTGCTGGAACTGCTTGAGTTTTTCCGGGTTATCGAGGGTGCTGGCATCCACCTGGATCGAAGTGGCCTTGGCCCGCGCTTCGATCACAGCGGTCAGGGTGTCCTGCTCATGGGCCGCGTAACCCTTGACCACCTCCACCAGGTTGGGGATCAGGTCGGCGCGCCGTTGGTACTGGTTCTGCACCTGGCCCCAGGCTGCCTTGGCCTGTTCATCCAGCGTGGGAATGGTGTTGATGCCGCAACCGCTGAGCACTGTGCTGAGCAAAAGCAAAGCGGCGGCCTTGAAGCCCCAGCGGTAGGTGTGTGCTGCTTGCATGGTGGTTCTCCTGGTGCAACGGGATGAATTTGACGGCTGGCCCTATCGCTCACACGCTTGAGGCATAATCCGCGACCACGACTGGATTGCGTCGAGTCAATCAGCTAAAAGATGCCCAGCGCAAATAAGAGTTCAGAAGTGTGGTGCATTTTCAGCAATAACACTCGAACAACAACATAGGTTCCCCACATTTTGGCAGAACGGCGTATTTACGCCGCGCAGTGTGCCGAAAAAGGATATTCATGAAAAAGCTGTGTTTGCTCGGCCTTGTTGCCACTCTGGCCACTCACCCCGTATGGGCAGAAACAAAGCCTGCTGCGCTTAAAGACAAGGACGCCTTCGTCAGCGACCTGCTCAAGCAGATGACCCTGGATGAAAAGATCGGCCAATTGCGCCTGATCAGCATCGGCCCGGAAATGCCCCGCGAGCTGATCCGCAAGGAAATCGCCGCAGGCCGCATCGGCGGCACGTTCAACTCCATCACCCGCCCGGAAAACCGTCCGATGCAGGACGCGGCCATGCGCAGCCGGTTGAAGATCCCGATGTTCTTCGCCTATGACGTGATCCACGGCCACCGGACCATTTTCCCGATCAGCCTGGCCCTCGCCTCCAGCTGGGACATGGACGCCATCGGTCGCTCCGGGCGCATCGCCGCCCAGGAAGCCGCCGCCGACAGCCTCGACATCACCTTTGCGCCGATGGTCGACATCTCCCGCGACCCCCGCTGGGGCCGTACGTCCGAAGGTTTCGGCGAAGACACCTATCTGGTCTCGCGCATTGCCGAAGTGATGGTCAAGGCGTTCCAGGGCGCCAGCCCCGCCAACGCCGACAGCCTCATGGCCAGCGTCAAGCACTTCGCCCTGTATGGCGCGGTGGAAGGCGGCCGCGACTACAACGTCGTCGACATGAGCCCAATCAAGATGTACCAGGACTACCTGCCGCCCTACCACGCGGCGATCAAGGCCGGTTCCGGCGGCGTGATGGTGGCGCTCAACTCCATCAACGGCGTGCCCGCCACCGCCAACACCTGGCTGATGAACGACCTGCTGCGCAAGGACTGGGGCTTCAAGGGCCTGGCCGTCAGCGACCACGGCGCGATCGTCGAGCTGATCAAGCACGGCGTGGCCAAGGACGGGCGTGAAGCCGCCAAGCTGGCGATCAAGGCCGGTATCGACATGAGCATGAACGACTCGCTGTACGGCAAGGAACTGCCGGGGTTGCTCAAGTCCGGCGAAATCCAGCAGAGCGACATCGACAACGCCGTGCGTGAAGTGCTAGGCGCCAAGTACGACATGGGCCTGTTCAAAGACCCGTACCTGCGCATCGGCAAGGCCGAGGACGATCCGGCCGACACCTACGCCGACAGCCGCCTGCACCGCAGCGACGCCCGCGACATTGCGCGCCGCAGCCTGGTGCTGCTGAAAAACCAGCATGACACCCTGCCGCTGAAAAAATCCGCGACCATCGCCCTGGTTGGCCCGCTGGCCAAGGCACCGATCGACATGATGGGCAGTTGGGCCGCGGCCGGTAAGCCGGAACAATCGGTGACCCTGCTCGACGGCATGAACGCGGTGATCGGCGAAAAAGGCAAGATCATCTACGCCCGTGGCGCCAACATCACCAACGACAAGGCGGTGGTCGACTACCTCAACTTCCTCAATTTCGATGCACCGGAAGTGGTGGATGACACCCGCCCTGCCCAGGTGATGATCGACGAGGCCGTGAAAGCCGCCAAGGACGCCGACGTGGTCGTGGCGGCCGTGGGTGAATCGCGGGGCATGTCCCACGAGTCCTCCAGCCGCACCGACCTGAACATCCCGCAAAGCCAACGCGACTTGATCAAGGCGCTCAAAGCCACCGGCAAACCCCTGGTGCTGGTGCTGATGAACGGCCGCCCACTGTCGATTCTCGATGAGAACCAGCAGGCCGATGCGATCCTGGAAACCTGGTTCGCCGGCACTGAAGGCGGCAACGCTATCGCTGACGTGCTGTTCGGTGACTACAACCCATCGGGCAAGCTGCCGATCACCTTCCCTCGTTCGGTGGGCCAGATTCCGACCTACTACAACCACCTGACCATTGGACGGCCATTCACCCCAGGCAAACCGGGCAACTACACCTCGCAATACTTCGATGACACCACCGGGCCGCTGTTCCCGTTCGGCTACGGCCTGAGCTACACCACGTTCAGCCTGTCGGACATGGCATTGTCGTCCACGACCCTGAACAAGACCGGCAAGCTCGACGCCAGCGTCACGCTGAAAAACACCGGCAAGGTGGATGGCGAAACCGTGGTGCAGCTGTATATCCAGGATGTGGCCGGTTCGATGATCCGTCCGATCAAGGAATTGAAGAATTTCCAGAAAGTCATGCTCAAGGCGGGTGAAGAACGCACCTTGCACTTCACCATCACCGAGGACGACTTGAAGTTCTACAACACCCAGCTCAAATACGCAGCGGAACCGGGTGAATTCAACGTGCAGATCGGGCTCGACTCCCAGGATGTGCAACAGCAGACGTTCGAACTGCTCTAAAAATGTGGGAGGGGGCTTGCTCCCGATAGCGGTGGATCAGTCAATATTTTCAGAGGCTGACACCCTGCAATCGGGAGCAAGCCGAATCCTCGCACCGCCCCTCCCATATTTGATTTCATTGACCTGGTTAGCCGCGTCTATCCAGCAAGTTCACCACCAACCGATCAATCCACCCCCACACCCGCTGTTTCACCCGTCGCCACAACGGCCGAGCCTTCCAGGCCTCCAGGCTCACCGCCTGGCTCTGTGCAAAGTCACGCTCGAAACTGCCCGCCACCGCCTGCGTCAATGCCGGGTCCAGCGCTTCGAGGTTGGCTTCCAGGTTGAAGCGCAGATTCCAGTGATCGAAATTGCACGAGCCCACGCTCACCCAGTCATCTACCAGCACCATTTTCAGGTGCAGGAAGCACGGCTGGTATTCGAAGATCTGCACACCCGAGCGCAGCAGGCGCGGGTAATAGCGGTGCCCGGCGTAACGCACGGACGGGTGATCGGTGCGCGGGCCGGTGAGCAACAAGCGCACATCCACGCCCCGCGCCGCCGCTCGACGCAGGGCACGACGCACGCCCCAGGTCGGCAAAAAGTACGGGGTGGCCAGCCAGATGCGTTGCTGGCTGCGGTTCAGTGAGCGCAGCAGTGATTGCAAGATATCGCGGTGCTGACGGGCATCGGCATATGCCACCCGGCCAAGGCCCGGGCCTGTCGCCGGCACCTTGGGCAAGCGCGGCAAACCGAAATGGCGGGAGGCTTTCCACTCCCGGCGCGCCGCATTGGCCTGCCATTGGCGGTCGAACAACGCCTGCCAGTCCTGCACCAGAGGGCCGTGTATATGCACCATCACTTCATGCCAATCGGCGGTGTCGTTGCCCGGTGTCCAGAACTCATCCGTGGCCCCGGTGCCGCCCACAAATGCGTTATGCCGGTCGATCAACAAGAGCTTGCGATGATCGCGGTACAAGTTGCCCATCCACCGGCGCCAGTTGAGGCGATTGTAAAACCGCAGCTCGACACCGGCGTCGATCAAGCGCTTACGCAGCCCAAGGGTAAATGCCAGGCTGCCGTAATCATCGAACAGACAGCGCACCTGCACGCCACGTTCGGCGGCCACGACCAGCGCCTGCACCATGGCTTCGGCACACGCCCCGGCTTCCACCAGATAGAGTTCGAGGTCCACCTGCCGCTCAGCTCGGGCAATGCCCACCAGCATCTGCGGGAAAAAACTCGGCCCGTCGATCAGCAACTCGAAACGGTTGGCGCTGCGCCAAGGGAACACTGCGCCGCCCATGTCAGCGCGCCGAAAAGATCAGTACCGCACCCACCGGCACCGACAAGCTGATAGACGTGAGCCCGGCCGCCTTACGCAAGGCCGCAACACCCGGCATCAGCTCGAAATCCTCGGCGTGCACCACCACAGGTTGCAGGGTCACGACCTGGAACCGGCGATCATCCAGGCGCGTGGCGAGCAGCTCGGCACTGTAAGTCTGGGTCTTGCCATGCAGCGTGACCGCCAGCGGCAGACGCAACTCCAACTGTGCGCCGGGCGCCAGATCGTTGATCGGTTGCAGGTTGATCTGCGCGTTGATCCGGGCTTCGGGGAAAGTCTTGATTTCAAACAGGTCATTACGCATGCGCTCATCGCGCAGGGGGATGCCACTGTTGATCGACTCCAGCTCCACCTCCAACTGCGCCGCGCCGTTGCCATCCACCTTGCCATGCAACACCAGGAAGCGATGCACTTCGGCAATTTCAGTGTTTTTGGTGGTCACGAACGACAGGCGCGAGGACTCGTTATCCAGGTACCAATCGGCATGGGCAGGTAAGGCGGTGGCGGCCAGGAGGGCGAAGGCCAAGGGTTTGATTGACATTAACGACTCGCGGGGGAAAACCTGAGCGAACCTTAAGCGCAATGTCATGAACGGTGCAAATCCATTGTGGAGGAGGCGCGCCAGGCCAACGCCAGGTCCTACGTCGACCAATCAACCTATCCCCGCTAGACACGCAGGCGGCCGCCGCTGCACCCATTGCGTCAGTTGCTCATGGGCATACGCCAATTGCAGGACCGCACGGTCGGCCTGCGCCGGGCCGATGATCTGCAGGCCCATGGGCAGGCCCTGGGAGTTAAAGCCCACCGGAATGCTCATGCTCGGCAGGCCGGCCAGGGTGGGGCCGATCACCACTTCCATCCAGCGATGGTAGGTGTCCATGTCACGCCCTGCCACCTGGCGCGGCCAGGGTTGTCGGGCATCGAAAGGGAACACTTGGGCCGTGGGCAGCAACAGGAAATCGTAGCGTTCGAACAGCTTGGCCAACGCGCGATACCACTCGCTGCGATCCACCGAAGCCTGATACACCTGCTGGGCACTCAAGCCCAGGCCACCCTCCACTTCCCATTGCGCCTCGGGCTTGAGCAAGGCGCGTTTTTTCGGGTTGGCGTAGGCCCCAGCCAGGTTGCCATGCACCAACCAGTGGCGATGTACCAACCAACTACGCCACAGGCGCGCCATGGAAAAGTCCGGCAGGCAGCGTTCGACGTTGCAACCCAGCGTGGCGAAATCCCCGAGGGCCGATTCGCACAGGCTCATGATCCCGTCTTCCATCGGCAGGTAGCCGTTATAGTCGCCCAGCCAGCCGAGGCGCGTGCCCTTGAAGTCACGCGCCAAGGGTTGGCCCAGGACGCGCGGATCGTCCTTGGATGACAACGGTACCCGAGGGTCATAACCCGCCTGGATGCTCAGCAGTTGCGCCACATCCGTCACGCTGCGGCCCATCGGGCCTTCGGTACTCAATTGCTGCACGAACAGTTCCGGCACCGGCCCGTGGGGCACCCGGCCCTGGGACGGGCGCAAGCCGAACACATTGTTGAATGCCGCCGGGTTGCGCAACGAACCCATCATGTCGCTGCCATCGGCCACCGGCAGCATGCGCAGCGCCAGGGCCACGGCCGCCCCGCCGCTGCTGCCGCCTGCGACACGGCTGGGGTCGTACGCGTTGCCGGTGGTGCCGAACAGCGTGTTGTAGGTCTGTGAGCCGAGGCCGAACTCCGGCACGTTGCTCTTGCCGATGATGATCGCGCCGCTGGCACGCACGCGTGCCACGCTGATCGCGTCTTCTGTCGGCACATGGTCGGCGAACAATGGCGAACCCAGGGTCGTGCGTAACCCCTGGGTGGCCGCCAGGTCCTTGATCGCCTGGGGCATGCCGTGCATCCAGCCACGGGACCGGCCCTGGGCCAATTCGCGATCACAGGCCCGCGCCTCGGCCAGCACCTCATCGGCTTCGCGCAGCGACACCAGCGCATTCACGCTCGGGTTGAAACGCTGGATCTGCGCCAGAAATGCCAGCATCACTTCTTCGCAGGAGACCTGCCGGGCGTGGATCGCCCGTGACAGTTGCGCGGCATCCCAATCAACAATACTCAAGGCCTCACCTCACTCGCAAACGATAGCGGCTACCTGGCAAACGCTACCTCATGCGTACAGTAAGCACACCGGCAACGTCAGCGTGCAAGCTGACAACAACGGCGTGTGCATACAGGTGTGAAACTTCAAGGCAACAGGCGGCAGCCCTGGCGGTCCCCCATCCACCGCGCAGTATGGGTGCGCCCCAACCCACTGGCGGTGACTTCACTGCGCTGCGGGTTATCGCTCAACGCATTGATCGGCACGTACTGCTTCACATACCCGCGGCAATAATCGGCCGGGTTGTTCTCCACATACCGGCACGAACAATATTCCTTGGCCGTGTACGCCGCGATGATGTCGGGGAAGGCTTGCAGGTTGACGCGCTCGTGCCAGATCCAACCCAGCAAGGCGAGCAACAACAGTAGAAACAGACTGGTAAACGGTCGACGGCGGATCATGGTTGCACCGCCGCAAGCACGTGTTTGAGCAATTCGTTATGGCGGTAGCTACCATCGCGGTCGTCGCCGTAACGCACGATCACCAAGTGTTCGTCGGGCATCACGAACAATGCCTGGCCCCAGTGGCCGAGGGCGGCAAAGGTGTCGGCAGGGGCGTCGGGCCAGGGTTGCGGCACGCCTTTGTTAAGCCACCAATGCCCACCCGGCACCGCGTCGTCCTGGCCGGCTTTGTAGCGGTCGAACGGCTGGCGGTTGAAGGCGACCCAGTCTTTGCGCAGCAACTGCTGATCACCCCAGCGCCCGTCGCGCGCCATCAGCAGGCCGACCCGCGCCAGATCGCGGGCGGTGAGGTATGCGTAGGACGAGGCGACAAAGGTTTCATTGGCATCGGTTTCCCACGTGGCGTTGTGAATGCCCAGCGGTTTGAAGAGCGCGTCCCACGGGTAACTCATATAGGCCTTGTGACCGAGCATGCCTTTGAGGGCAGCGGAGAGGATATTGCTGTCGCCGCTGGAGTAACGGAACGCCTGGCCTGGCGGGTTGACGGACGCGGTGTCTGCGGCGAAGTCGGCCATATCGCCACGGCCGCGGGTGTAGAGCATTGCCACCACCGAGGAGTTCAGCGGGGCGTACTCATAGTCCTCCTGCCAGTCCAGGCCCGAGGCCCAGTGCAGCAAGTCGGCCATCGTCACCGTGGGGTGTTGTTTCATCGGCGGGTAAAAGCGCGCCACGGGGTCGCTCAGCTTGAAGCGGTTCTCGCCGTAGGACACGCCGAGCACAGTGGCCATCAGGCTTTTACTGACGGACCACGTCAGGTGCGGCGTGCTGGCCGTGGTGGGCGCGCCGTAGCGCTCATAAATGATCTGGCCATCGCGGATCACCAGCAAGGCATCGGTGCGGATGCCTTTGCGGGTGACGTCATCGCGGGCTGGGAATGCGTAGGCGTCCAATGCATCGACAGCAGGGCCGGAAAGCGCTGTGCCCTTGGCCCATTCCTTGTCGGGCCAGGTTTCGGCGTGGGCGGTAACGGTGACGAACAGCAGGGCGACACACAGCAAGCCTCTGACCATAAACGCAGACTCAACGAGGGGGGCATTCAAGCCCGCGAGCCTAGCCGAGGCCGATGACAGATTTGCGACAAACAGCCTGTCATCCAACCGTCACCGTAACTTCATGGAGATGACACCGAGGCTACATAGCCTGAGTTTGGACAAACAAGTCGACCGGCCGGTAAGTGGCCGGCACTCGGAGATTCGCCATGACTCAGATCGCCCGCATCAGCGACACCGGCAATGAACGCCGCCTGCAAGCCGAACGCCTGGTTGGCGCACAGGCGTTGCAGGAAGCCCAGGCCCTGCGGTTCAACGTGTTCAGCGGCGAGTTCAACGCCAAGCTGAAAGGTGCGGAACTGGGCCTGGACATGGATGATTATGATGTTCACTGCAGCCACATCGGCGTGCGTGATTTGAACAGCGGTCGACTGGTGGCGACCACCCGTTTGCTGGACCACCAGGCAGCCGGCACTCTGGGCCGGTTCTACAGTGAAGAAGAATTCAGCCTGCACGGCTTGTTGCATCTGCAAGGCCCGATCCTGGAAATCGGCCGCACGTGCGTCGATCCCGCCTACCGCAACGGCGGCACCATCGCGGTGCTGTGGGGCGAGTTGGCCGAGGTGCTCAACGAGGGTGGCTACAGCTACCTGATGGGCTGCGCGAGCATCCCGATGCACGATGGCGGCATCCAGGCCCACGCGATCATGCAGCGCCTGCGCGAACGCTACCTGTGCAATGAACACTTGCGCGCCGAACCGAAAAAGCCGCTGCCGGCGCTGGACCTGCCGTCCAACGTCATCGCCGAGATGCCGCCCCTGCTCAAGGCGTATATGCGCCTGGGTGCGAAGATCTGCGGTGAGCCGTGCTGGGATGAAGACTTCCAGGTGGCCGACGTATTTATCCTGCTCAAGCGCGATGAGTTATGCCCGCGTTATGCCCGCCACTTCAAGGCGGCGATGTGATGAGCCGCCTGCGCGTCTATGGGCGCATTGCACGGGTGTTGCTGGTGGTGGCGCTGGGCTTGAGCATGGCCAGTGTCTTTGGGGTGTTCGAACGCTTGGGTGTCGCCAACTCGATGGTGCGACGCCAGCGCTGGTCGCGATTCTTCATGGCGCGGTTGACTAACGCTCTGCCCTTTCGCGTGACGGTACACGGCGAGCTGCCGCAAACGCCGATGCTGTGGGTGAGTAATCACGTGTCCTGGACCGACATTCCGCTGCTGGGCATGGTCACGCCGATGTCGTTCCTGTCCAAGGCCGAAGTGCGCACCTGGCCGGTCGCCGGCTGGTTGGCAGCCAAGGCCGGCAGCCTGTTTATCCGCCGGGGCTCGGGCGACAGCCAGTTGATCCGCAAGCAGATGACCCGCCATCTGGAGCAGCAGCACCCACTGCTGATGTTCCCGGAGGGCACCACCACCGACGGGCGCAGCCTGCGCACCTTCCACGGACGCTTGCTGGCCAGTGCCATTGATGCCGAGGTGTCACTGCAACCGGTGGCCATTCGTTATCTGCGCGGCGGCCAGGTGGATCCGCTGGCACCGTTCATTGGCGATGATGATTTGCTCTCGCACCTGATGCGCCTGTTTGCCAATGACCAGGGCGATGTCGAGATTCATGTGCTCAAGCCGATTGCCTGTGCCGGCCAGGAACGCGCGGCATTGGCGTACCAGGCGCAACAAGCGGTGCAGAAAGCCTTGTTCGGGCCGCTGCCGGAGATCGAGCAGGTGGATGCACGGCCTGCATTCGCTGCCTGAATCGTTCAAATGTGGGAGGGGCCTGCTCCCTCCCACACTTGGCCTGATGCTGCCAGTTGGGTGCTGGCAAACGCCTGCAGTTGCGGATAGAACACCCGGAAGTCCTCACTCAACGGCTCATAGAGCATGCGCAACTCCTGCATTGCATGGCCCAGTTCTGCGGGCTGTGTCAGGCGCCGTGAGATCCCCCGCAACACCTGTTCCATCACCGCAAACTCGCGGTAGGAACCCAACCAGTCATCCGCCGCCATATAGGGGGCGATCTGCGCCAGGCGCCCTGGCAACTGCGGTTCGGCCGCCAGTACGCGATACACCTGCGAGGTGAAGCGCTCCAGCGGTTGGTCGGCATACACCAGCCAGTCCCGCGCCAGGCAGTGGTCAAAAAACACATCGAGGACGATCCCGGCATAACGCCGGCGGGTCAGGCTGAAGCGCGACAACGCCTGCCCCACCCGTGGGTGGCTGTCGGTGTAGCGGTCGATTGAGCGGTGCAGCGCAATGGCCGATTCGATTTGCGGACTGAACTGGCCCTGCAGGCGGCCTTTGACGAAGTCGCCATAGAGGCTGCCCAACAGTTGCGCAGGAAGTTGGCCGCCCAAGTGCAGATGTGCGAGATAATTCATGACGTGCAGTCTAACACTGCCGCCAACGTATCGTTATAACCCGATATACCGAATTGATCGGCATCAAGACCAAAATCATATTGGTATATCGGAATTCAACGATTTAAAGTTCGCCTCATCGCGATATAACGCTGCAAGCAACGAGCAACCGCCATGTCCATCGACCTCGACGAAATAATAAAAGCCCTGGCACACCCAGTACGACGAGACATCCTCACCTGGCTTAAAGACCCCAAGGTGCAGTTTCCCGAGCAACTGCATAACCACGAATACGGCATTTGCGCCGGGCAGATCGACCAGCGCTGCGGCTTGTCCCAGTCGACGGTGTCGGCCCACCTGGCCACCTTGCAACGGGCCGGTCTGATCAGCAGCCAGAAGGCTGGGCAGTGGCACTTTTTCAAACGCAACGAGGAAACCATCCAGGCCTTCCTCGCTGCGCTCATCACCGAACTCAGCGCTGACGATAAGGCAGCGCTGTAACAAGGACAGGATAATGCCTCTCTCGCTACTCATACTGGCCCTGAGCGCCTTTGCCATCGGCACCACCGAGTTCGTCATCATGGGCTTGTTGCCCGATGTGGCGGCAGACTTGGGTGTGTCGATTCCAGGTGCCGGCTGGCTGGTGACCGGCTACGCCCTGGGCGTGGCCATCGGCGCGCCCTTCATGGCATTGGCGACCGCCAAGCTGCCACGCAAGGCCGCCCTGGTAGTGCTGATGGGCATCTTCATTATCGGCAATCTGCTCTGCGCCCTGGCCAGCGACTACAACGTGCTGATGTTTGCCCGCGTGGTGACCGCGCTGTGCCACGGGGCCTTCTTCGGTATCGGTTCGGTGGTGGCCGCCAACCTGGTGCCCGCCAACAAGCGTGCCTCGGCCGTGGCCTTGATGTTCACCGGCTTGACCCTGGCCAACGTGCTTGGCGTGCCATTGGGCACGGCGCTGGGCCAGGCAGCCGGCTGGCGCTCGACCTTCTGGGCCGTCACCGTGATTGGCGTGGTGGCGTTGATCGGTCTGATCCGCTTCCTGCCCGCCAAGCGTGATGAAGAAAAACTCGACATGCGCGCCGAACTCAAAGCGCTGCAGGGCGCCGGTATCTGGCTGTCGCTGAGCATGACCGCGCTGTTTTCAGCGTCCATGTTCACGCTCTTTACCTACGTCGCGCCGTTGCTGGGCGATGTCACCGGCGTGTCGCCCAAGGGCGTGACCTGGACGCTGTTGCTGATCGGCCTGGGCCTCACCCTGGGCAACATCATCGGCGGCAAGCTGGCGGACAAACGCCTGGGCGCCACCTTGATCGGCGTGTTCATCAGCATGGCGGTGGTTTCCACCGTACTGAGCTGGACCAGCACCGCACTGATCCCGACTGAAATCACCCTGTTCCTGTGGGCCACCGCTGCGTTCGCCGCCGTCCCTGCACTGCAAATCAACGTGGTGACCTTCGGCAAGGCTGCACCGAACCTGGTGTCCACCCTGAACATCGGCGCTTTCAATGTCGGCAACGCCCTCGGCGCCTGGGTGGGCGGCAGTGTGATTGCCCACGGCCTCGGCCTGACCAGCGTGCCCCTGGCCGCCGGTGCCCTGGCGGTGCTCGCGCTGCTGGTGACCTTGATGACTTTCCGTCAGGGCGGCGACGCCGACCTGGCCCCTGCGACCAACTGATCAACTTAATAGAGAGAGTGTTTTCCCATGACGACTATTTTCGATCCGATCAAACTGGGCGACCTGGAACTGTCCAACCGTATCATCATGGCGCCGCTGACCCGTTGCCGCGCCGATGCCGGTCGCGTTCCCAACGCATTGATGGCCGAGTACTACGTGCAACGTGCTTCCGCCGGGCTGATCCTCAGCGAAGCCACTTCGGTCACGCCGATGGGCGTGGGTTACCCTGACACCCCGGGCATCTGGTCCAATGACCAAGTGCGTGGCTGGGCGAATGTCACCAAGGCCGTGCACGGCGCAGGCGGCAAGATTTTCCTGCAACTGTGGCACGTAGGGCGCATCTCGCATGAGTCCTACCTGAACGGCGAAACGCCCGTTGCCCCGAGCGCCATCCAGCCTAAAGGCCACGTCAGCCTGGTGCGCCCACTGGCCGACTACCCTACCCCGCGCGCCCTGGAAACCGCTGAAATCGCCGACATCGTCGACGCCTACCGCGTGGGTGCGGAAAACGCCAAGGCCGCAGGTTTTGACGGTGTGGAAATCCACGGCGCCAACGGCTACCTGCTCGACCAATTCCTGCAAAGCAGCACCAACCAGCGTACCGACAACTATGGCGGCTCCCTGGAAAACCGGGCGCGCCTGCTGCTGGAAGTGACCGACGCTGCGATTGAAGTCTGGGGTGCCGGCCGTGTGGGCGTACATCTGGCTCCGCGCGCCGACTCCCATGACATGGGCGACGAGAACCTGGCGGAAACCTTCACCTACGTCGCGAGCGAACTGGGCAAACGTGGTATCGCCTTCATCTGCTCCCGCGAAAAAGAAGGTGCCGACAGTCTCGGCCCACAGCTGAAAAAAGCCTTCGGCGGCCCGTACATCGCCAACGAGCGCTTCACCAAGGACAGCGCCAACGCCTGGCTGGCCGCCGGCAAGGCGGATGCGGTGGCCTTCGGCGTACCGTTCATTGCCAACCCGGACCTGCCGGCCCGCCTGAAGGCCGATGCGCCGCTGAACGAAGCGCACCCGGAAACCTTCTACGGCAAAGGCCCGGTGGGTTACATCGACTACCCGACGCTGGCGCTTTGAGCGTCACTCTGAATAAGTAGTACGACAATAAAATGTGGGAGGGGGCTTGCCCCCGATAGCGGTGTGTCAGCCAACGAATCAGGCGACTGACACTGTGCTATCGGGAGCAAGCCCCCTCCCACATTTTGCTTTGTATAGCCTATGAGGAAACATTCCTTCACAGGCTTGCAACAAAATCGCTACAAAATACTTAGGCGGCTACCTATCAACCGCCGGTCAGCCCGTATATAAAGTCATCCTGCCCATCAGGCGAAGGGGCGATTGACTGTTTCTGGAATTTGCCGTTGACACAACTGGAAGCAATTACGCATTTTGTCTTAATTGCGCAGGCTGGGGCTCAGGCGCAGCATGTCCAGCCCTGTATCCACCCAACGCTCGGCGTCCTGGTGCAGTTGGAAGCTGTCAGGCACCAATAGCCATTGGCCAATCAAGCCGTGGATGTAGGCGTGGATGCACACGGCGCCACGGGTAGTGTCCAGGTTTTCCGGCAGTTGCCCCCGATTGACCGCGTTACGCAACGTCAGGCCGATGCGCAGGTTGCACTCAAGACTGTGGGTCTGGCGTTGGCGCCGCATGTCACACATTTCATCGGTGAACTCGCACTTATGAAACAGGATTTCGTTGATGCGCCGGGTTTTCGGGTCCAGGGCCACTTGATGATAAAGATGAATCAACAGCTTGCGCATACAGCCCAGCGGGTCGACTTCATCCTCGCTTTCACTCGCCCTGGCCAATTCGTCCAGGGGTTCGTGCAGCGTGTCCAGCAGTGCCTGGAACAAGTCCGACTTGTTACTGAAATGCCAGTAAATGGCACCGCGTGTCACGCCGGCCAGCGTGGCGATGTCCGCCAGCGTGGTCCGCGCGACGCCGCGCTGATAAAAGGCGTGCTCGGCGGCCTCGAGAATCTGGCTGCGCGTTTCCTGAGCTTCCTCTTTGGTGCGACGAACCATGGCAGTAAAACCTCAATCAGAACACTTGGGATGATCGGTAACGAGCATCTGAATAATTGTGGGACGACGCCGTCAGGGGCGCCGAACGTACTAGAATCGAGGCTTTCAGCGGTGCTTTGTCAACATTGCGCGAAGCCTGTCAAGAGTTTACAAACAACCATGAACGTAAGTATATTGCGTAGCAAGCTACTTATCTACTCACAGCTTGTTTTTTACCCTTCCACACTGCTTGTGCGCATTCTGCGCGCCTGACCCGAGGATCTTCATGCAACTTAAGCCAGCTGTTACCGCTCTGGTCACTGCCGTCGCCCTGGCATCGCTGCTCAGCGGATGTAAAAAGGAAGAAGCGGCTCCGCCCGCTCAAACCCCTCAGGTCGGCGTGGTCACCATTCAACCGCAAGCCTTTACCCTGACCACTGAACTGCCGGGCCGCACCACGGCTTACCGCATTGCGGAAGTCCGCCCCCAGGTCAATGGCATCATTCTCAAGCGCCTGTTCAAGGAAGGCGGCGACGTGAAGGAAGGGCAGCAGCTCTACCAGATCGACCCGTCGGTGTATGAGGCCACCCTGAAAAGCGCCCAAGCCAGCCTGACCCAGACCAAGTCCATCAGCGACCGCTACAAGCAGTTGGTCAATGAGCAGGCCGTCAGTCGCCAGGAATACGACACCGCCGTGGCCAACCGCATGACCGCCGAAGCCAACGTGCAAACCGCCCAGATCAACGTGCGCTACACCAAAGTGTTCGCGCCGATCTCCGGGCGTATCGGCCGTTCTTCGGTGACCGAAGGCGCGCTGGTCAGCAATGGCCAGACCGATGCACTGGCCGTGATCCAGCAACTGGACCCGATCTACGTCGACGTCACGCAGTCCTCGGCTGAAATGCTGAAACTGCGCCGCGACCTGGAAAGCGGCCAGCTGCAAAAAGCTGGCGACAACGCCGCCAAGGTCAAGCTGACCCTGGAAGACGGCACCGCCTACGGCCTGGACGGCAAGCTGGAATTCTCGGAAGTGTCGGTCGACCAGACCACCGGTTCCGTGACCCTGCGCGCCGTGTTCCCCAACCCTGACCACACCCTGCTGCCGGGCATGTTCGTCCACGCCCAACTGCAAGCCGGTGTGAACAGCAAGGCTATCCTGGCGCCGCAACAAGGCGTGACCCGTGACCTCAAGGGCATCCCGACGGCACTGGTCGTGAACCAGGACAACAAGGTCGAACAGCGCGTCCTGGTGGCGAACCGCACTGCCGGCGCCTACTGGCTGGTGGAAGATGGCCTCAAGGCCGGTGACCGCGTGATCACCGAGGGCCTGCAGTTCATCAAGCCGGGCATCGAAGTCAAGGTCAAGGACGCTGATAACGCTAAACCCGCCGGTACGGCTGCAGCACCTGCTGCCGCTGCTGGTAAAGGGGAGTAATTCATGTCGAAATTTTTTATCGACCGTCCCATTTTTGCCTGGGTAATCGCCCTGGTGATCATGCTGGTCGGGGCACTGTCGATCCTGAAGTTGCCCATCAACCAATACCCGGCCATCGCGCCAACCGCCATCGACATCCAGGTGACCTACCCAGGCGCGTCCGCACAAACCGTGCAGGACACCGTGGTGCAGGTCATCGAGCAACAGCTCAACGGTATCGACAACCTGCGTTATGTCGCCTCGGACAGTAACTCCGACGGCAGCATGACCATCACCGCGACGTTCAACCAGGGTACCAACCCGGACATCGCCCAGGTTCAGGTGCAGAACAAGCTGAACCTGGCGACCCCATTGCTGCCGCAAGAAGTGCAGCAGCAGGGTATCCGCGTGACCAAGTCGGTGAAGAACTTCCTGATGGTGATCGGTCTGGTGTCGGAAGACGGCAGCATGACCAAGGACGACCTGTCCAACTACATCGTTTCCAACATCCAGGACCCGATTTCCCGGACCGCCGGTGTGGGTGACTTCCAGGTGTTCGGTTCGCAATACGCCATGCGGATCTGGCTCGACCCGGCCAAGCTGAACAACTATCAGCTCACGCCGGTAGACGTCAGTAACGCCATCTCGGCCCAGAACGTCCAGGTCGCGACCGGCCAGTTGGGCGGCCTGCCTGCCCTGCCCGGCACCCAGCTGAACGCCACCATCATCGGCAAGACCCGTCTGCAAAGCGCCGAAGAGTTCGCCAAGATCCTGATGAAGGTGAACGCCGACGGCTCGCAGGTTCGCCTGGGTGACGTGGCTCGTATCGAGCTGGGTGGCCAGAACTACAGCATCAGTGCACAGTTCAACGGCAAGCCGGCCTCGGGTATGGCCATCAAGCTGGCAGCCGGCGCCAACGCCCTGGACACCGGCAAGGCGATCCGTGCCACCGTGGCCTCCCTGGAACCGTTCTTCCCGCCAGGCATGAAGGCGGTGGTGCCGTATGACACCACCCCGGTGGTGACCGAGTCGATCTCCGGGGTAGTCGACACCCTGGTCGAAGCGATCGTGCTGGTGTTCCTGGTGATGTTCCTGTTCCTGCAGAACTTCCGCGCCACCATCATCACCACCATGACGGTACCGGTGGTATTGCTGGGTACCTTCGGCATCCTCGCGGCAGCCGGCTTCACCATCAACACCCTGACCATGTTCGGCATGATCCTGGCCATCGGCTTGCTGGTGGACGATGCCATCGTCGTGGTGGAAAACGTCGAGCGGGTCATGGCCGAGGAACACCTCTCGCCCAAGGAGGCGACGGTCAAGTCCATGGGCCAGATCCAGGGTGCCCTGGTGGGTATTGCCCTGGTATTGTCGGCGGTACTCTTGCCGATGGCCTTCTTCGGTGGTTCCACCGGTGTGATCTACCGACAGTTCTCCATCACCATTGTTTCGGCGATGGCGTTGTCGGTACTGGTTGCCCTGATCTTTACCCCGGCCTTGTGCGCCACCATGCTCAAGCCGATCGACCCGGAAAAACACGGCCAACCCAAGCGCGGCTTCTTCGGCTGGTTCAACCGCACCTTTGATCGCGGCGTTCAGAAGTACGAGCGCGGCGTGGGCGGCATGATCAAGCACAAGATTCCAGCGTTCCTGGTGTATGCGCTGATCCTGGCCGGCATGATCTGGATGTTCACCCGTATTCCAAGCGCGTTCCTGCCTGAGGAAGACCAGGGTGTGATCTTTGCCCAGGTGCAGACGCCGGTCGGTTCGTCGGCTGAACGTACGCAAAAAGTCATCGACGACATGCGTGCCTTCCTGCTCAACGACAAGGAAGGCGAGCCGGGCGAAGGCAAGGCCGTGAAGTCGGTGTTTACCGTGAACGGCTTCAACTTCGCCGGCCGTGGCCAGAGCTCGGGCCTTGCGTTCGTGATGCTCAAGCCATGGGGCGAGCGAGATGCTTCGCAATCGGTGTTCGAGGTCGCGAAACGGGCCCAGGGTTACTTCTTCGGGGCCTTCAAGGACGCCATGGTCTTTGCCATCGTGCCGCCTTCGGTTCTGGAACTGGGTAACGCCACCGGTTTCGACGTGTTCCTGCAAGACCAAGGCGGCGTCGGCCACCAGAAGTTGATGGATGCGCGTAACCAGTTCCTCGGTGCCGCGGCGCAAAGCAAGATCCTGGCGGGCGTACGCCCCAACGGCGTGAACGATGAGCCGCAGTACGAGCTGACCGTTGACGACGAGAAGGCCAGTGCCCAGGGCATCAGCCTGTCGGAAATCCAGCAGACCCTGGCGATTGCCCTAGGTGGCAGCTACGTCAACGACTTCATCGACCGTGGTCGTGTGAAGAAGGTGTACGTGCAGGGTGACGCGGCCAGCCGCATGTCGCCGGAAGACCTGGACAAATGGTACGTACGCAGTACCTCCGGGAAGATGGTGCCCCTGTCGGCCATCTCGTCGGGCAAGTGGATCTACGGCTCGCCCAAGCTCTCGCGTTACAACGGTGTAGCGGCGATGGAAATCCTCGGTACTCCGGCACCTGGTTACAGTACCGGTGACGCGATGGCGGAAGTCGAGCGCATTGCCAAGAGTCTGCCGGCCGGTGTCGGCTACTCGTGGACCGGCCTGTCATATGAAGAACGCCTCTCCGGCTCCCAGGCGCCTGCGCTGTACGCCCTGTCGCTGCTGGTGGTGTTCCTGTGCCTCGCGGCCCTGTACGAAAGCTGGTCGATCCCGATTGCGGTGATTCTGGTGGTGCCGCTGGGTGTGATCGGTGCCTTGATCGCCACCAGCCTGCGCGGCCTGTCCAACGACGTGTTCTTCCAGGTGGGCCTGCTGGTAACCGTCGGTCTGGCGGCGAAAAACGCCATCCTGATCGTGGAGTTCGCCAAAGAGCTCCACGAACAGGGCAAGGGCATCGTCGAGGCCGCCATCGAAGCGTCCCGCATGCGTCTGCGCCCGATCATCATGACGTCCATGGCGTTCATGCTCGGCGTACTGCCGCTGGCGATTTCCACCGGCGCAGGTTCAGGCAGCCAGCATGCAATCGGTACCGGCGTGATCGGCGGTATGATCACGGCGACTGTCCTGGCGATCTTCTGGGTGCCACTGTTCTACGCTACCGTGTCCTCCGCCGGCGAACGCAAGAAGCCGGTGGCCATTGAAACTCCTAAAGAGGCTGGCCAATGAGCAAGTCGCTAATTTCCCTGGCCGTCACCGCATTCGTGCTCAGTGGCTGCTCCTTGATACCTGACTACCAGCGCCCCGAGGCGCCGGTAGCTGCCCAGTTCCCGCAGGGGCCGGCGTATTCGTCGGCCCAGGCGCCGGGCCAGGCCGCTGCAGAGCAAGGCTGGAAGCAGTTTTTCCATGACCCGGCCCTGCAACAGCTGATCCAGACCGCGCTGGTGAACAACCGTGACCTGCGCGTCGCGGCGCTGAACATCGACGCGTATGCGGCGCAGTACCAGATCCAGCGTGCCGACCTGTTCCCGGCCGTTTCGGCCACGGGCAGCGGCACCCGCTCGCGCACTCCGGCCCGCCTGTCGCAGACCGGCGAAGCGAGCATCAACAGCCAATACTCGGCCGGCCTCGGGATCAGCGCGTATGAGCTGGACCTGTTCGGTCGCGTACGCAGCCTGAGCGAAGAAGCCCTGCAAAAGTACTTCGCCACTGAAGAAGCACGGCGCAGTACCCAGATCAGCCTGGTGGCCAGCGTGGCCAACGCCTACCTGACCTGGCAGGCCGACAAGGAACTGCTCAAGCTGACCCAGGAGACCTTGGGCGCCTTCGAGGAGAGCTATCGGTTGACCTCGCGCAGCAACGAAGTCGGCGTGGCCTCGGCCCTCGACCTCAGCCAGTCGCGTACCTCGGTGGAAAACGCGCGCGTGCAGCTTGCCCGCTATACGCGCCAGGTGGCCCAGGACGAAAACAGCCTGACCCTGCTGCTGGGTACCGGCCTGCCGGCCAATCTGGCCAGCAAGCCGCTGTCGGATGACCTGCTCAGCGAAGTGCCGGCCGGCTTGCCGTCGGACCTGCTGCAACGGCGTCCCGACATCGTGCAGGCCGAGTACAACCTCAAGGCAGCCAACGCCAATATCGGCGCCGCCCGGGCAGCGTTCTTCCCGAGCATCAGCCTGACCGCCAGCGCCGGCACCGCCAGCCCCAACCTGGGCGGCCTGTTCAAAGGCGGTTCGGGCACCTGGTCGTTTGCCCCGCAGATCAACATCCCGATCTTCAACGCCGGTAGCCTGCGCGCAAGCCTGGACTACTCGAAGATCCAGAAAGAGATCAACGTGGCCAACTACGAGAAAGCCATCCAGACCGGCTTCCAGGAAGTCTCCGACGGCCTCGCCGCACGTGCGACCTACAAACAGCAACTGGACGCCCAACGTGGTTTCGTCGCGGCCAACCAGGATTACTACCGCCTGGCCGAGCGTCGCTACCGCATTGGTGTCGACAGCAACCTGACGTTCCTCGATGCACAGCGCCAACTGTTCAGTGCCCAGCAATCGCTGATCACCGACCGCCTGGCGCAGCTGACCAGCGAGGTCAACCTGTACAAGGCCCTCGGCGGTGGCTGGAACGAGCAGACGGCGAAGAACGAGCCGTTGAAAGAAGAAGCGCCGAAGATGAAGCTGTTCTGATCTGCGCGACGTAAACGAAGCCCACCTTTTGGTGGGCTTTTTATTTTGCATGCCTTCAACAGCTTTCGTTCGATCATCGCACACAACCCGCTCTCCCCCACTTTCAACGCTCCCATAGCGCCAAGCACCATGGCCGCCACCTGCACAACCCCAATAACAACAGGTCCAACGCCATGAGCATTTTCCACCCGCGCCAGCTGTTGCTGGCCATCGCTGTCGCCAGCCTTGCCCTCCCCGTGGTCGCCGAAGAACACGGCTTTCTCGAAGACGCCAGCGCCAACCTCAACCTGCGCAATTTCTTCTTCAACCGCAATTACACCAACCCGACCAAAAGCCAGGGCGGCGCGCAGGAGTGGACGCAGAGTTTCATCCTCGACGCCAAGTCCGGCTTTACCCAGGGCACCGTGGGTTTCGGCCTGGACGTGCTGGGCTTGTACTCACAAAAGCTCGACGGTGGACGCGGCACCGGCGGCACCCAACTGTTGCCGCTGGATCACGATGGCCGCCCGGCCGATAACTTCGGACGCCTCGGCGTAGCGTTCAAGACGCGCATTTCGAAGACCGAAGTGAAGGTCGGCGAATGGATGCCGGTACTGCCGATCCTGCGGGCCGACGACGGCCGCTCGCTGCCGCAGACCCTGCGCGGCGGGCAGATCACTTCCAAAGAGATCGACGGCCTGACGCTGTATGGCGGCCAGTTCCGCGCCAACAGCCCGCGTGACGACAGCAGCATGAGCGACATGTCCATGACCGGCAAAGCGGCGTTCACCTCCGACCGTTTCAACTTCCAAGGCGCGGAATACGCGTTCAATGACAAACGCACCCAGGTCGGCCTGTGGAACGCCCAGCTCAAGGACATCTACCGCCAGCAATTCGTCAACCTGATCCACAGCCAACCCGTGGGCGACTGGACCCTGGGCGCCAACCTTGGCTTTTTCTATGGCAAGGACGATGGCAGCGCCCGCGCCGGCAGCCTGGACAACAAGACCTGGTCCGGCCTGTTTTCCGCGCGCTACGGCGGCAACACTTTCTACGTCGGCCTGCAAAAACTCACCGGCAACAATGCCTGGATGCGCGTCAACGGCACCAGCGGCGGCACCCTGGCCAACGACAGCTACAATTCCAGCTACGACAACGCCCAGGAGAAATCCTGGCAAGTGCGCCACGACTACAATTTCGCCGCCCTCGGCATCCCGGGCCTGACCTTGATGAACCGCTACATCAGCGGCAGCAACGTGCACACCGGCACGATCACCGACGGCAAGGAGTGGGGGCGTGAAAGCGAAGTGGGCTACACCGTGCAGAGTGGAAGCCTGAAAAACCTCAACGTGCGCTGGCGCAATTCCACGATGCGCAGGGACTACAGCAACAACGAGTTCGATGAAAACCGGTTGATCGTCAGTTACCCGATCAGCCTGCTGTAAACCGGCGTCACACTTACTGTATGGTGCGCGCCTGCCGCTGCTGAAGCACCCAGCAGCGGCCTTTATTCGAGCCCGCGTCCACCATGAAAGCCCTCGCCTTAGCGACTGCCCTGCTAGCCCTGGCCTTGAGCCTCAACGGCTGCATCAGCGCACCTATTGCCCTGACGCCGCAGACCGCGCAGCGTTTGCAGGCCCAGGCACCGATCCGATTTCTGCTGACCTTCGATGACGGCCCCAGCGCCTCGGGCTATAACAACCCGAGCCGTTCGGTAATCGCGGACCTGGCGAAAAACCCGGTGTTGCCGGGCATCAAGGCGGTGTTCTTCCTGCAGACCGAAGCCTCGCGCTCGGGGGGCAACCCGCGTGGTCACAAGACCATGGAGCGTGAGTATGCCGCCGGGCATATCCTGGCATTCCACACGGCTACCGCGTTTCATACCAACCATCGCTGGCTCAATGATGCCGAATTGGAAAGCACCCTCACCCAGGGTTCGGCAGATATCGCCGCCATCACGGGAACCCCGCCCCTGCTGGTACGCCCGCCCTTCTGGAACTACGACAAACGCACCTTCGCGGCCTACCAGCGCCATCACCTGCAGGTGTTGCTGACCGACTTGAGTGCAAACGACGGCAAGATCTGGGGATTCAATGGCAGCCCGCGTCGCCGCGCCAACCTGTACCGGCAACTGTCAGTGGTGCGCGAACGTATTGCCTTGGGCGAACTGCCCACGGTGGACGGGGTGATCCCCGTAGTGGTGACCTTCCACGACATCAACCGCTACACCGCACGGCATATGCAGGAGTATCTGCAGATCCTGCTGGACAGTGCCAGGATCAACGGCATGAAAACCGCCGCCGAACCCTTCTACACCGACCATGCCACCCTGGAACGCGCCGCGCTGGCACGCACGGTCAAGGATGTGAATGAGCCGGTGCATCTGCCTGGGGTATGGAATTGGGTGTGGGATGCCGACTCCCACTGATCACTGCCGAGACTCAACCCCCAGCTCATCCCACACCGACTCCGCCAGGTGGAACGTCGCATTCGCCGCCGGAATGCCGCAGTAGATCGCGCTCTGCATCAATACTTCCTTGATCTCGGCACGGGTCACGCCGTTGCTGGCGGCGGCGCGCAGGTGCAGTTTCAGCTCTTCGCTGCGGTTCATGCCGATCAACATGGCGATGGTGATCAGGCTGCGGGTGTGCCGTGGCAACCCGGGCCGGGTCCAGATATCGCCCCAGGCATGACGGGTGATCATCTCCTGGAACTCGCTGTTGAACTCGGTCAGGGCATTGAGGCTGCGATCGACGTGGGCATCGCCCAGTACCTCGCGGCGTACCTGCAGGCCATCGGCGTAACGTTGTTTCTCGTCCACAAAAAATTCCTCACTTGTAGTGAGCGGGCTTGCCCTAATGCCAGTCAGTTAAGGTTTAACGCTGTCACTGTGGGAGGGGGCTTGCTCCCGATAGCGGTGGGTCAGTCGATAAACTGCTGACTGGCATACCCTCATCGGGAGCAAGCCCCCTCCCACAAGTTATTCATCGTCCGTTCTATCGCTTAACTGACTAGCATTAGGACAAGCCCGCTCACTACATTAATGGGCTAGTAGAAAGTCCAGGACGCGGTCGCTGAACGCCGTGCCCGCTTGAACGTTGGACAGGTGCGCCGCGTAGAACTCGGCGTATTCGGCGCCCTTCACATGGTTCTGAATAAAGTGCCCGCCGGCCGGTGGCGTCACGGCATCTTCAGTGCCGGCAATCACCAGGGTCGGGACATTGATCGAAGCCAGTTGCTCACGAAAATCGGCATCGCGCACCGCCGCGCAGTTCGCCGCATAACCCTCGGGCGAAGTCGCAGCGAGCATATCGGTGATCAGCTTGGCCTGATGCGGGTTGGCCGCGGCGAAATCCGCCGTGAACCAGCGTGCAATGGACGCATCGCGCAAGGCCACCATCGCCGCCGCGCCATCGCGCAGGACCATTTCTATGCGTGGGTTCCAGACCTCGGGCGTGCCGATCTTGGCGGCGGTGTTGCACACCACCAGGCGGTGCAGGCGTTCACCGGCGTGAATGCCCAGCCATTGGCCAATCAACCCGCCCATGGACAGGCCACAGAAATGCGCACGCTGGATATCCAGTGCATCAAGCAACGCGATCACATCATGGCCGAGCTGCTCGATGCTGTACGGCCCCGGCGTCACCAGGGATTGGCCGTGGCCGCGGGTGTCGAAACGCAACACGCGAAAATGCCGGGCAAAGGCCGGGATCTGCAGGTCCCACATATGCAGGTCGGTCCCCAGGGAGTTGGACAGCACCAGCACCGGCGCGTCGGCCGGTCCGTCCAGTTGGTAATGCAGTTCGCCCTCGGCGAGTTGTACAAAAGCCACAGCGTTCTCCTCAGGCGGTCAATGCAAAATGGTCGGCCACTGCGCGGGTCACCCAGGTTTGCGCCTGGCCCAGGTAGTGGGCCGGGTCAAGCAGCCGGTCCAGCTCAGTTGCCGACAACTCGGCGGTGATGCGCGGTTCGTCCGCCAGCACGGCGCGCAGATGGCGCCCCTCGGCGACGGCCCGTTTGCAGCAGTGTTCAAGCAGATGATGCGCAGTCTCACGGCCCAGGCGCTGGGCCAGCACGATGCTGACCGCTTCGGCCAGCACCAGGCCTTGGGTCAGGTCGAGGTTGTGCGCCATGCGCTGCGCATCGACCTCAAGCCCCTCGCTCACCTGCAACGCCTGCTTCAAGGCGCCGGACACCAAGCGACAGATCTCCGGCAAGGTTTCCCATTCGGCGTGCCATAGGCCCAGGCTGCGCTCATGCTCCTGGGGCATGGCACTGAACATCGTCGCGACCAGGCCGGGCACGCGCGTGGCGGCGCTGATCAATACGGCGGCGCCCACAGGGTTGCGCTTGTGGGGCATGGTCGACGAACCGCCCTTGCCTGGCGCCGAGGGCTCGAATACTTCCGCCGCTTCGGTCTGCATCAGCAGGCTGACATCGCGCCCCAGTTTGCCGAGGCTGCCGGCGATCAGGCCAAGGCTGGCGGCGAACTCCACCAAGCGATCACGCTGGGTATGCCAGGGTTGCTCGGGCAAGCTCAACTGCAACTCGTCCGCCAGCGCCTCGGCCACCGGCATGGCCTGTTCGCCCAGCGCCGCGAGCGTGCCGGAAGCACCGCCAAACTGCAGCACCAGCAGGCGCGGCTTCAGTTCGGCAAGACGCTGGCGGCAGCGTGTCACCGCCCCCAGCCATCCGGCGATTTTCATGCCCAGCGTCACCGGCGTCGCATGTTGCAACCAGGTGCGCCCGGCCAGAGGGGTGCTCGCATAACGCTGCGCTTGAGCAGCCAGAACGCCACCCAACTGCGCCAAGTCCGTTTCGATCAACGCCACAGCGCGCCGCAGTTGCAGCACCAGGCCGGTGTCCATCACATCCTGGCTGGTGGCGCCCAGGTGCACATAGCGTTCGGCGCCGGCGTCTTCAGCGGCAATCAACTTGCCCAGCGCCTTGACCAATGGAATCGCCGAATTGCCCGCCGTGGCAATCGCCGCGCCGAGCGCATCGACGTCGTACAGCGACGCCAGGCACGCCTGGGCAATCGGCGCCACGGCGGCCTGTGGAATCAGCCCGACCCGGGCCTCGGCCCGGGCCAGCGCCGCTTCGAAATCCAGCATGCCCTGCAGGCGTCCCTGGTCGCAGAACACCTCGGCCATGCTGTCAGCAGTGAAGTAAGCGTCGAACAGTTGATTGCTCGTGCGCAGTGTCATAACTCATCCCTAGAGATCGTGGTGCAGATACGCCGCCTGTTTCGGCAGGCGCAAGCTGAACAGGAAAGCGATTGCCATCATCGCCGTGACGTACCAATAGAAGCTGTTTTCCAGGCCGATGGATTTGAGGCTCAGCGCGACGAACTCCGCAGAGCCGCCAAAGATCGCGTTGGCCACCGCGTAGGCCAGGCCCACGCCCAAGGCACGCACCTGGGGCGGGAACATCTCCGCTTTGACCAGGCCGCTGATGGAGGTGTAGAAGCTCACGATCGCCAAGGCCAGGGTGATCAGCACGAATGCCAGGAACGGGCTGCTGACGGTTTTCAAAGTGAGCAGGATCGGCACGGTAAACAGGGTGCCAAGGCCGGCGAACCAGAGCATCGAGTTACGTCGGCCGATCTTGTCCGCCAACATGCCGAATACCGGCTGCATGCACATATACAAAAACAGCGCACCGGTCATGATGTAGCTCGACGTCTTGGCATGCATGCCGACGGTGTTTACCAGGTACTTCTGCATGTAAGTGGTGAAGGTATAGAAAATCAGTGAGCCGCCGGCGGTGTAGCCCAGCACCGTGATAAACGCGGCTTTGTGGTCGCGGAACAACGCGGCAATGCTGCCGGCGTCTTTGTCTTCGCGCATTTCCTTGCTGGTGGTTTCTTTCAACGAGCGGCGCAGCAGCAGCGAAATCACCGCCGCGACGGCGCCGATCACGAATGGAATCCGCCAACCCCAGGCCCGCAGTTCCTCTTCAGTGAGGATCTGTTGCAGGATCACCACCACCAGCACGGCCAGCAGTTGCCCGCCGATCAGCGTCACATACTGGAAAGAGGCAAAGAAACCCCGTTGGCCCTTGAGCGCCACTTCACTCATGTAGGTCGCGGTGGTGCCGTACTCGCCGCCCACGGACAGCCCCTGGAACAAGCGCGCCACCAGCAGCAGGATCGGCGCCCAGACGCCAATGGCGTTATAGGTCGGCAAAAAGGCGATGACCAGGGAGCCGGCGCACATCATCAACACCGAGATCATCATCGAGTTTTTACGGCCGTGCTTATCGGCTACCCGACCGAACAGCCAGCCACCAATGGGCCGCATCAGGAACCCGGCGGCGAACACACCGGCGGTGTTGACCAGTTGAACCGTGGGGTTGTCCGACGGAAAAAACGCCGGCGCAAAGTAAATGGCGCAGAAGGCATAGACATAGAAGTCGAACCATTCGACAAGGTTGCCGGAGGAAGCACCGACAATCGCAAAAATCCGTTTGCTGCGTTCTTCTCCGGTGTAGTGACTCGTTGTTGTTGTCATGTTTTTTTACTCAGTGGGAACGGTTATAGCCTAGACATACTTTGCAACAACCATGTTCCGCAAGCAGACTTTTGGAGAAGTAATGCCCGAACCGGCTTCATCCGGAGCAAGCCTCCTCCCACATTTGCAGGTATTCACACATCAAAATGTGGGAGCGGGCTTGCTCGCGAATGGCCTCAAGCCAACTCAATAATCGAAGAACACCGTTTCCTTGTCTGTGCCCTGCAAAATCACATTCCACTGATAGACACCACCGGCATCCTGCCGGGCAATCAAGGTGCTACGACGCTCAGCCGGCACACAGGCCAGCAACGGGTCGTCCCCGTTCAGCGCCTCGCCATCAAAATAAATCCGCGTGAGCAAGTGCTTCACCAACCCACGGGCAAACACCAGGACCACCAGGTGCGGCGCCTGGGTCGTGCCGTTCAGCCCCGGCACTGCACCCGGCTTGATGGTGGTAAAGCGGAAACGCCCTTCGGCATCCACCGGCACCCGGCCGAAACCTTCGAAGTTCGGGTCGACGGCCTTGTCCTGCTCATCTTCCGGGTGGTCATATTTACCGGCAGCATTGGCTTGCCACACTTCAAGCATGGCGTCGTTGACGACATTACCCTTGCCATCCACCACCTGCCCACTGATCGCCACACGTTCGCCGAGGGTGGCCGGCACGGTCAGGTCTTCACGGTTCAGCCAGGTCAGGCCAATGTGGTAATACGGCCCGACGGTGTGGGACGTAGTCGCGTTGAGTGTCATCTCATTTCTCCATCGGCGTGGCGTCGCGGCCGCGCAAGACGATGTCCCAGCGATAGCCGAGGGCATAGGAAGGAATGGTTTTTTCCAGGTCGAAACGGGCGATCAGGCGCTGCTTGGCCGAGGTGTCCGGTACGCAGTTGTAGATCGGGTCATATTCGAGCAATGGGTCGCCGGGGAAATACATCTGCGTGACCAGCCGCGTCAGCACGCTCGGGCCGAACAGCGAGAAGTGGATATGCGCCGGCCGCCACGCGTTGTGGTGGTTGCCCCACGGGTAGGCGCCGGGCTTGATGGTCTGGAACTGATACCAGCCGTCGGCGTCGGTGACGGTGCGGCCGGTTCCGGTGAAATTCGGGTCCAGCGGCGCGTCGTGCAGGTCGTTCTTGTGGTTGTAGCGCCCGGCGGCGTTGGCCTGCCAGATCTCCACAAGAATACCGGGCACCGGCGAGCCGTTTTCGTCCAGCACACGGCCATGAATGATGATGCGTTCGCCCTGGGGGTCGCCTTCATGCTGTGCGGTGAGGTCGTTGTCCTTCGGGTTGACCCGCTCGGCACCGATGGTCGGGCCGGTAATTTCCGACAACGAATGGGGCAGGAACACCAACGGCTTGGACGGCGAACGCAGGTTCGTCGACTGGTAGGCCGGGTGCAGGTAATCCGGTTGAGTACCCGCTTGCGGGCGCCGGTATCCGGGCTTGTCACTCATGGAGCAATCCTCTCTTATTTAGATGCGTTCAATCGCCAGGGCCAAGCCCTGGCCGACGCCCACACACATGGTCGCCAGGCCTTTGCGCCTACCGGTCTTTTCAAGCTGATGCAGTGCGGTCAGCACCAAACGCGCACCACTCATGCCCAGCGGGTGGCCCAGGGCAATGGCGCCGCCGTTCGGGTTGACCTGCGGCGCGTCGTCGGCCAGACCCAACTCGCGCAGCACCGCCAAACCCTGGCTGGCGAAGGCTTCATTGAGCTCGATCACATCAAAATCGGTGACCGCCAGGCCCAGCCGCTCCACCAGTTTGCGTACTGCCGGCACCGGTCCAATCCCCATCACACGCGGTGCGACACCGGCGCTGGCCATGCCCAGTACCCGTGCACGGGCGGTCAAACCGTGTTTCTTTACGGCTTCGGCGCAAGCGAGGATCAGCGCTGCCGCACCATCGTTCACACCCGAGGCATTGCCGGCGGTGACAGTCTTGTCGGGGCCGTTGACCGGCTTGAGTTTGCTCAGGGCTTCCAGGGTGGTGTCAGCCCGTGGATGTTCATCTTGCTCGACGACGGTCTCGCCTTTCTTATGGGCAACGCGTACCGGCACGATTTCCTCGGCGAAGAACCCGGCGGCTTGTGCGGCAGCAGTCCGTTGCTGGCTGCGCAGGGCGAAGGCATCCTGGTCGGCGCGGGACACCTTGTAGTCGTCGGCGACGTTATCGGCGGTCTGCGGCATGGCATCCACACCGTACTGCGCTTTCATCAACGGGTTGATAAAGCGCCAGCCGATGGTGGTGTCTTCCAGTTTCATGTTGCGCGAAAACGCCGCGTCAGCCTTCCCCATCACGAACGGTGCACGGGACATCGACTCAACGCCACCGGCGATTGCCAACTCCATTTCGCCACTGGCGATGGCGCGGAAAGCGGTGCCGATTGCATCCATGCCCGAGGCGCACAGGCGATTGAGGGTCACACCGGGAACGCTTGCAGGCAGGCCCGCCAGCAACAGCGCCATACGGGCGACGTTGCGGTTGTCTTCACCGGCCTGGTTGGCGCAGCCGAGGAACACTTCATCCACAGCATTCCAGTCCACCGATGGGTTGCGCTCGATCAAGGCCTTGATCGGCAGCGCCGCCAAGTCATCGGCACGCACGGTGGACAGGCCACCGCCAAAACGGCCAATGGGCGTACGAATAGCGTCACAGATAAACACATCGCGCATCAGGCTTCTCCGGGGGCTTGGCCATGGGCGGCGGCAGTACGGGCTTCAAGGTCACGCAGAGCGGTCAGCTCCAGATCGGTCGGTTCGGCCGTGGTGTCGACCTGCTCGGCAAAACGGACGGCCCAACCGGTAGCGGCGATGACTTGCTCACGGGTCACCCCAGGGTGCAGCGCGGTGACCACGAACTCATGGGTGCCCTCTTCCGGCTCCATGATGCACAGGTCAGTAATAATGCCTACCGGCCCCGCGCCCGGCAGGCCCAGGCGTTTACGCGAGTCACCGCCTTCGCCATGACCGACCGAAGTGATGAAGTCCAACTTGTCGACAAACGAACGCGCCGACTGCTTGAGGATGATCAACACGCTCTTGGCGGAACCGGCGATCTCCGGCGCACCGCCGGCACCGGGCAGGCGCACTTTAGGCTGGTGGTAGTCACCGACCACGGTCGTGTTGATGTTGCCGAAGCGGTCGACCTGGGCGGCGCCGAGAAAGCCGACGTCAATGCGCCCGCCTTGCAGCCAGTAACGGAAGATCTCACCGGTCGGGACCACGGTGTCGGCGGTTTCCGCCAGCTCGCCGTCACCGATGGACAGCGGCAATACCGATGGCTTGGCGCCAATCGGGCCGGATTCGTAGATCAGCACCACATCCGGCGACGAGGTCAGTCGCGCCAGGTTGGCGGCCTTGGACGGCAGGCCGATGCCAACGAAGCATACGGAGCCGTTCTTGAGGCGGCGCGCAGCGGCGACGGTCATCATTTCATTGGTCGAGTAAGCCATTACTTGGCCTCCTGCGCGGTGGCCAGCTTGGCCTGGAATTCAGTGAAGTCGGCGGTACCGCGGATGTATTCATCAATCCATGCGGTAAAGGTCCCACGGTCACGGGCGATTGGGTCCCACGCTTGGTAGAAGCGGTTATCACGCTCGTTGTAGCCATGAGCGTAGGACGGGTGCGCACCACCGGGTACATGGCACACCGCAGTCAGGGCCCAGGTCGGCAGGACGCAGCTGTTCATCGGCGCATTCAGGTCATCGACGATTTCTTCGACGGTGACGATGCAGCGCTTGGCTGCCAGTGCCGCTTCCTTCTGCACCCCCAAAATTCCCCACAGCAGCACGTTGCCCTTGCGGTCGGCCTTTTGCGCATGGATCACGGTGACGTCCGGACGCACCGACGGCACCGCCGCCAGCACTTCGCCGGTGAACGGGCAAGTCACGGACTTGATCAGCGGGTTGACCTTGGGCAGGTCGGAACCTGCGTAGGCGCGCAGCACCGCGAACGGCAGGCCGGATGCGCCGGCGACGTAGGCATTGGCCAGGTCGGCGTGACTGTGTTCTTCAATTTCCAACGGTTGTGGCCATTGCTTCTCGACAGCGTCGCGCAGCCGGTGCAGGGAGCCCACGCCCGGGTTGCCGCCCCAGGAGAAAATCAGCTTGCGGGCGCAACCGGCACCGATCAACTGGTCGTAGATCAGGTCAGGCGTCATACGCACCAGCGTCAGGTCTTTCTTGCCCTGACGAATGATTTCATGACCCGCTGCCGTAGGGATCAGATGGGTGAAGCCTTCCAGAGCGACGGTGTCGCCGTCGTTCACAAATTGCTTCACCGCGTCACGCAGCGCGAGAATTTCAGCCATGGGGTTGGAGCTCCCGATATGGATCGAAAAAGGCGCTGAGGTGGCGCCGAAGTGCTTGAAGATTAAGCCGGGAAAATCGCCCAAACAATCCGATAATCGACTCAGCGTTCGATTATCGAACCGATTGTTGCCTAGCTAATCGTTTGCCAATCGCAGGCAAAGTGGCAGGGGCTCAAGTCGCGTCGGCGTGGCTGACCATGCCTTTGATCACGACAGCCGTGGTGGCCAACGCCGCCGGAATCACCAGGGCGGTCAGTACCTGCTCGAAGTTCCAGCCCAGGCCGAGCAAGGTGGCGCCCATCCATGCGCCAAGGATGGCGCCGAAGCGGCCGATGCCGAGCATCCACGACACGCCGGTGGCGCGGCCCTGGGTCGGGTAGAAACGTGCGGCCAGTGACGGCATCGCCGATTGCGCACCGTTGACGCACATCCCGGCGATCAGCACCAAGGTCGCCAGCAGGGTGATATTGCCCAGACTCTGCCCCACTGCGTAGGCAAACACCCCGGCCAACAGATAGAACGTACCGATGACCTTGTGCGGATTGAACCGGTCCATCGCCCAGCCCACACCGACCGCGCTCAGTACGCCGCCAAACTGGAACAACGCGCCGATAAACGCGGCTTGCTCCATGCTGGCGCCGCTGTCACGCATCAGGGTCGGCAGCCAACTGGTCAGCAGGTAAACAATCACCAGCCCCATGAAGTAAGTCAGCCACAGCAGCAACGTGCCGGCGCTGTAGGTGCCGGAGAAAATCACCGCGAACACGTTGCGCGCCTTGACGGTTTTCTGCTCGGGCACACTGAAGCTGGTGGCTTGGGCAACCAGGTCGGGCGCGATGGGTGACAAGGTTTTGCGCACCTTGTCGCTACCGCGATTGCGCACCACCAGATAGCGCGCCGATTCCGGCAGCCATACCCACAGCACCAGCGCCAGGATCAACGGCAGGATACCGCCAATCAGCAGCAGGCTGTGCCAGCCGAAGGCCGGAATCAGCTTGGCCGAAATAAACCCGCCCCCTGCCATGCCCAGGTTGAAGCCACAGAACATACTGGTGACCAGCAACGATTTGTGACGCTCCGGGGTGTATTCGGACAGCAGCGTGGTGGCATTCGGCATGCCCGCCCCCAGGCCCAGCCCGGTGAGGAAGCGCAACACCAGCAACTGATCGACGCTGGTGCTGTAGGCCGAGGCCAGGCTGAATGCGCCAAACACCAGCACCGCGCCCACCAGCACCACTTTGCGCCCGAAGCGGTCGGCCAACGGACCGGAGCCCAGCGCGCCGAAGACCATGCCGATCAACGCGGCACTCATCACCGGGCCAAGGCTGGCGCGGTCGATGCCCCAGTCCTGGGACAGCGCAGGCGCGATAAAGCCCATGGCGGCGGTGTCGAGGCCATCGAGGAAGACAATCAGAAAACACAGGATCACCACGCGCCACTGATAGCGAGACAATGGCTGGGCATTGATAAAGGACTGTACGTCCAGGTTGGTGCCGACAGAAGGCTGATTCATTATTGTTATTTCCACACCGATGGGCGGGCCGACGACCTGAGGCCGTGATTATTATTGGGGGCAGCGATAGCGCTGCCGCACATTAATAAGCCTGGGGAAACACCGTCAATTGATCAGGCCGGGATCTGTGCGGTCACCGAACACTTAGGCAAACAACTGCGTGCTCAGCTCGCGGCTGGCGCTGAGCATGCTCGGCAAGAAGCGCTGCTCCAACTCGTTGCGACTGACCCGCCCGGCGTGGGTGCTCACATTCAGCGCGGCCAGCACCTGGCCCGAGGCGTCATACACCGGCACGGCAATCGAACGCAGCCCCTGTTCCAGCTCCTGATCGACGATGCACCAGCCCTGCTGACGTACTTGTTGCAGGCATTCGAGCAAGGCTTGCGGCGTGGTCAGGGTGCGGCTGGTCTTGGTTTGCAGGTCGGCGTGGTCAAGGTAGTCCTTGAGCGAGGAATCATCCAGCGCCGCCAGCAGAATGCGGCCCATGGAAGTGCAATACGCCGGCAGGCGCCCCCCCACCGACAGGTCCACGGAAATCAGGCGCTGGGTGGTGGCCGAACGGGCGATATAAAGAATGTCGTCGCCCTCCAGCGTCGCCATGTTGCACGCTTCGTGGAGCTGCTCGCTCATACGGTCCAGATAGGGCTGGGCCGACACCGCCAGAGGCGTGGAGGACAAATAGGCATGGCCCAGGGTCAAGACTTTGGGCAGCAGCGAATAGGTACGCCCATCCGTGGTGGCGTAGCCGAGTTTGATCAAGGTATGCAGGCAACGGCGCACGGCGGCGCGGGGGATTTCGGTACGGTGACTGATCTGGGCGATCGTCAGGTGGCGCTTGCGCTCCTGGAACGCCTGCACCACGGCCAAGCCTCGCGCCAGGGATGTCATGAAATCCGGATCCCCCGTAAACGCCTGGATACGCTTGGCCGGTGAAGCCACGATCGGCGGCGCGACGGATGCGAAGGAATTGCGCAATTGATCGTTCATTTCGGGGCCCTTTATCTTATTTTCAATCGCCGGGAGGGTTGGCAGCGATTAGCTATTACCAGTCGCACAGACCGATGCACAAGGTCGCCAAGGCAACATTGGGCGATTATCGGACAACCATCCGATAATCGCAATTTGCCGGGTACATCAAGTCTTAACACTGCACAATGAACATGAAAGAAGCGTACTGCGTCGATATTGAGATGAGGGCAGACTTTATGACGCGGGATATCGAAAATTGAGACGCAAACTTGTAACAACCCCCTCACACGGCGTTGAGTTTTTTTAACTTCATGATGATAGTGTTATTCGTGTGCGCCGCTATAATGCAGCGTGTACAGAGGTCAGCCCGGTAACGCTGTCGGGATTGGAGCTCATCAGGCGCAGCGGGTTGTAGGCCGCGCCGGTAATAAAAACAAATAGTCGGTTTAGAGATAACGTTCCCTGGCCTTTGCTTCAAACTTGAACGGTTGCACTGTTCATACTTGGCATAGCCCCGGGACGACTCTCACGCACCGCGTTGCACAACACATACACTCAACTCAATTAGGTAACACTGTGACGAAAGACGAACTGCGCGCGGAACTTGAGCGCCAGGAACAACGTTACAAGGACGTTTACGGCGGGGAAGTCACCACCTACGCCGCCCAACCTGAGCCGGAACGCAAGCCATGGCGCAAACGAGCCAGCCTGCTGGACCAGGCATTCGCCCAGGAAATTCAAAAGATCGAACAGGAGCTCAAAGCCGAAGAGCCATAAGCACTTCGATATGAGCATTGCGGTTTTTGCTGTCTCCGCCGGTCCACCAACGGCGGAGAGCACCTCCCTGTTCCAAACGGTCAGCTTCCTGCTGCTGCCAACGAAATTTCATACAAATGTTTCAAACAGGATGTTTGCCGGTAAAAACCCGTCTCGATCGCCCCGAACTTTATAAATCAAAGACTTGCCAAGCCCCCGAAAACCCTAGGATGAGCGCCCTGCCCGCGGTTTTTTTCAGAGAAGATTGTTACCGATGAGCAGCTAATGCATCGATTACTGAGGTTTTCTGGCATAATCGCGCCCCCTTACGACCGGGTCAGAAAACCTTCATGATCGATTTATTCAGCGGACTGGATGCTTGGGTTCTAGTGAGCCTGTTGCTCGCCCTGGCCTTTGTCCTCGCCTTCGAGTTCATCAATGGCTTTCATGACACCGCTAACGCGGTGGCCACAGTCATCTATACCAAAGCCATGCCGCCACACCTGGCCGTGTTCTTCTCCGGGGTATTCAATTTCCTCGGCGTGTTGCTCGGCGGTGTCGGCGTCGCCTACGCCATCGTGCATTTGCTGCCGGTGGAATTGCTGATCAATGTGAATACCGGCCATGGTTTGGCAATGGTCTTCTCGCTATTGGCCGCGGCAATCACCTGGAACCTGGGCACCTGGTACTTCGGTATCCCCGCCTCCAGCTCCCACACCCTGATCGGCTCGATCCTCGGCGTCGGTCTGGCCAATGCCCTGATCAACGACATCCCCCTGGCTGACGGTGTGAACTGGCAGAAGGCAGTGGATATCGGTGCCTCGCTGGTGTTCTCGCCGATGGCCGGTTTCCTGGTCGCAGCCCTGGTGCTGATCGGCCTGAAATGGTGGCGCCCGCTGTCGAAGATGCACAAGACCCCGGACCAGCGCCGCAAACTCGATGACAAGAAGCATCCGCCGTTCTGGAACCGCCTGGTCCTGGTGATTTCGGCCATGGCCGTAAGCTTCGTGCACGGCTCCAACGACGGTCAGAAAGGTATCGGCCTGATCATGCTGGTGCTGATCGGTATCGTGCCGGCCCAGTTCGTACTCGACCTGGGCAGCACCACTTACCAGATCGAACGCACTCGCGACGCTACTGTGCATCTGAGCCAGTTCTACCAGCGCAACAACGCCACGCTCGGCGAGTTCCTCGCACTGGGCAAAGGCGTGAAGGACGATCTGCCGGGCAAGTTCCAATGCAATCCGCAACAGACCGAGCCGACCATCAACGCCCTGATGGAAACCCTCAAAGGCGTCTCCGACTACCACTCGCTGACCGCCGAGCACCGTATCGAAGTACGCCGTTACCTGCTGTGCCTGGACGATACCGCGAAGAAAGTCGGCAAGCTGCCAGGCCTGGATGCGCGTGAGAAGTCCGACCTGGACAAACTGCGCAAAGACCTGACCGCCACCACCGAATATGCCCCGTTCTGGGTGATCCTGGCCGTTGCACTGGCCTTGGGCCTGGGCACCATGGTCGGTTGGAAGCGCGTGGTGTTGACCATCGGCGAGAAGATCGGCAAACAGGGCATGACCTATGCCCAGGGCATGTCGGCGCAAATCACCACGGCGAGCATGATCGGCCTGGCCAACATCTTCAGCCTGCCGGTTTCGACGACCCACGTATTGTCGTCGGGCGTAGCCGGGACCATGGTGGCCAACAAGAGTGGGCTGCAAGGTGGCACGGTGAAAACGATTCTGATGGCATGGGTGTTGACCCTGCCGGCGACCGTGGCCTTGTCGGCCGGGTTGTTCTGGCTGGCGTCCAAGGCGCTGGGCAGCTGATAACCCAGCGGTGAAAAAGAAGGTGCGACCTCGCTGAGGATCGCGCCTTTTTTTATGCGCGTTCGATTGGCGACATATCTCTTTACCAAGTGAATATGTACACAAACCAACACACAAAAAAAAGGGCGACCGAAGTCGCCCAAAATGCCTTGCGTGCCCATGTAATCCAGAAAGACTTACGGTTCTTTACGCTTGTTAGCGTCTTTCCAGATAAAAATCCCAAACCCTACAAAGAACAACACCATGAGGCTTACAGTCAGCACTCCGGCGAACACCACATTATCGAAAAACATGACCGGCCTCCTGCTCGTGCCCTGTTGCGATAGGGCTAAGTTAAAGGAGAAGGCGCAATGGAAAATTGACGGGGATCAATGTCCCACGCAACTGGGCGTAAAGGAGGGCAATAACTGACCTGCATCAATGGATGCCGGCAGTTTCAACGCTTTTTCGGATTATTCTTCGGTTTTTTCTTAACTTTCGGCTTTTTCCCAAGCAACGGCATTGCCTGTTCGAATGCCTGACGCACTTCATTGAGGCGCTTGTCATTCAGGTCATGGATACGTTTGGCACGTTCGGCATTCAGGTCGATCAGCTTGGGGTCTTCACTCATGGCTTGGCTTACGTCGTGGCGGGAATCGCTCAATAATGCGGCCTCCCTCGCGCCACGGCAAATCAACGAGCGACAAATGGCAGGTCATCGCCCAAAATCGGCATTTCCCCCTGCCCCGGAGACGTATTCAAGTGGCACTGCACAAGGATCTTCCGCCATTGCTGGCCCTGCGCGCGTTCGAGGCGGTGGCGCGGCACTTGAGCTTTATCAAGGCGGCCAACGAGTTGTCGGTGACCCAGAGTGCCCTGAGTCATCAGGTACAAAAACTTGAACAGCATCTGGGCAAACCTCTGTTTATCCGTCGTACCCGTGCGATCGACCTGACTACCGATGGCGAGCATTACTACAACGAAATACGCCCTGCCCTGGACGCTATCGCCGCAGCCACCCGCGTACAACGGGTCGCCCCGCGCCACACCGTGTTACGCATCGGCCTGCTGGCTTCTTTCGCTACCCTGTGGCTGGCCCCACGGCTGGCCGACTTTCTCAACCGCTACCCGCACATTCAGGTGGAATTGCTGCCGTCGATTCAACTGGCCAACGTCGCCGCCGCCGAGGTCGACCTGGCCATCCGCTATGGCAAGGGCGACTGGCCAGATGTGCAAGCCGTGCGCCTGATGGATGAGGCGATCTCACCCGTGTGCAGCCCCGCGTTCAAGGCCAGCCAACTGCAGAAAGGGCCGTTGTTGATGGCCACCTCCCATCGACCGTTCGAATGGACGGATTGGTCCGCGCACTATCAATTGGACCTGGCCGATCACCCGCGTGTCGTGTTGCATGACTACAACATCGTGGTCGAAGCCGCCGTGGCCGGCCAGGGCATCGCCATGGGCCGCCACCGCTTGATCGAGCGCAGGCTCCAGGACGGTAGCCTGGTCGAAGCCTTCGACTGGCCGCCCTATCGCAGCGAAATAGGCTACTGGCTGATCACCCCCCACGCCTCCACCCACGAAGCGGTCAAGTGCTTCAGCCAATGGTTGCAGGAAGCCTGCCGCCACGCATGAGCTTTTTCGATACGTCGAGTGAGATCTACGCGTTTGTCGCCCACTGCCACGCCCGACATGCTGAAGCCTCTTGAACCAGGAGGATTCACCATGAGCGACTCGATCCGCCAACACGTGCACGCCCTTGGCCTGACGCTACCGGCGGCCAGCCAACCAGCGGCCAATTACCTCAGCTACGTTATCAGCGGCAACCAACTGTGGATCTCCGGGCAGATTCCAATGCTCGAGGGCAAACCCGCCTACCTCGGCCGCCTCGGCGAATCCCTCAGCGCCGAAGAGGGCACCCAGGCGGCGCAGTTGGCGGCCTTGGGGCTGCTTGCACAACTGAGCAGCGCCCTCGGCGATGATCTGTCGCGCCTGGCACGCACCCTGCGCGTCGGGGTCTTTATCGCCAGCAGCGGCGACTTCCAGCAGCAGAGCGCGGTCGCCAATGGCGCCTCGAACCTGTTGGTCAACGCCCTCGGCGACAAGGGCCGGCACGTGCGCACCGCCGTGGGCGTATCAAGCTTGCCGGCCGGCGTCGCCGTGGAGGTGGATGCGCTTTTCGAGTTGCAACCATGAGCCCGCTCGAAGTCCAACACCTGCGGGACGAAACACCGGGCTGCCGGTCGGGCATCCTGCATTTCAATCATGCCGGTGCCTCCTTGCCGAGCCAGGCGACCCTCGACGCGATCATCGACCAGTTGCAACGCGAAGCCCGCGACGGCCCCATGGAAGCCGGCGAGCATGGCACGCTGCTGGTGGAAAAAGCTCGCCAAGCGGCCGGGCAATTGCTTAATGCACCGGCCTCTTCAATAGCCTTTGCCAGCAGCGGCTCGACCGCGTGGAGCATGGCGTTTCAAGCCTTGGGCGCTTGGCAGCCTGGCGATCGCATTCTCGTCGGCCGGCAGGAATGGGGGGGCAACCTCGCCAGCATGGACCTGGCCGTGCAAGCGGGTGCGCGGGTGGAGGTCATTCCCTGTGACGAAAGCGGCGCAGTCTGCCCAATCGCCCTGGAATCGATGATCGATGCAAACGTGAAGTTGATCGACCTGACCTGGCTTCCCGCCAATGGCGGTCTTATCAACCCGGCCCAGGCGATAGGCGCTGTGGCCAGGCGCCATGGCATCCTATACTTCATCGACGCAGGCCAAGCGGTCGGCCAGCTACCGGTGGACGTACAGGCGCTGCGCTGCGACGTGCTCAAATCGGCGGGCCGCAAACACCTGCGCGGGCCACGCGGCACGGCGCTGCTCTATATACGACCCGACTTCCTTCAACGTTTGAACCCGGCTCAACGCGACGTGTTTTCAGCCCCCTGGACCGCCAAAGGCTTCGACTTGCGCAACGACGCCCGACGCTTTGAAACCAGTGAGGCGTCCTATGCCTTGTTGGCAGGGTTGGGCAATGCGCTGCAAGAGGCCAACCGACTCGGCGTGGAGCGAACCTGGGAAAGAGTCTTACAGCTCAGCAAGCGAATTCGTGAAGAGTTGCGTGAGATCCCCGGCCTTTCCCTGCACGACTCAGGCACCACCCACTCAGGTCTGATCGCCTTCAACCTCGCCGGCTGGGACGCCTTCGAGCTCAAGCAATGCCTGGGACTCAAACGCATCAATATCGGCGCCAACGGCGTGGCCTATACGCCCTTGGACATGCAGGCTCGCGGCTTGAACAGCATTGCGCGAATCTCGGTCAGCCCGCTCAACAACGATCACGACATCGAGTTGCTGATAGCGGCACTGCGGGCCTTGAGCGATTAGACCTCGACGTCCACCCACAACCCCTGGCGCGGCGCATCTTCGATCAACGGGACGACCGGCACCGTGTTGTCGGCATTGAGCACATCACCTGGAATCGCCAAGTGTTGTTCAGGATCTTCGTCGGCTTCGCGCCGACGTTTTTGTTGCTCTTGCTGGCGGCGCTGTTCTTCGCGCAGCAGAAAGCCCGATTGCTCCGCATCACCCTTTTTCAGGTCGATCGTGCTCTCGTTGGAGCCTGCTTGTACGGGCACCACCGGCGGGATATCCGGCTTCTGGCGCGCCGGGTCGAGCTGCGACGTGACCGGCACAACGCTGACGGGCATCATGGGTGGCAACATAGGCTTTATTCTCCTGATCAACAGGCTGTCGGCGGACCGCCGGGCGACTTGAACGGCCAGTCGCCAAGCTGTGACCCAGTCGACACTCGTGAGTGCCCGCCATCTGTCGATTCAACTGTTGAAGCGCCGCTCAAACAGAGTAGTTTTTGTCAGAATCCTTTGGCTGAGGGCCGTGTTCCGTTAAGATAGTCGGCTTTTTCACGGCGGGAGTCAGGCAGCATGGCGCAGCAGTATCAACCGGGGCAACGCTGGATTAGTGACAGCGAAGCAGAGCTGGGGTTAGGCACCGTTCTGGCACAGGACGGGCGCTTGTTGACCGTGCTCTATCCGGCCACTGGCGACACTCGTCAGTATGCGCTACGGAATGCGCCCCTCACTCGCGTGAGGTTCTCGCCGGGTGACACCATCACCCATTTCGAAGGCTGGAAAATGACCGTGCAGGAAGTCGACGATGCCGACGGCCTGTTGGTCTACCACGGCCTCAATGGGCAGAACGAGCAGGTCACCCTGCCGGAAACCCAACTCTCCAACTTTATCCAGTTCCGCCTGGCCAGCGACCGTCTGTTCGCCGGGCAGATCGACCCGTTGGCCTGGTTCTCGCTGCGTTACCACACCCTGGAACACACCAGCCGTCAATTGCAGTCCTCGCTGTGGGGCCTGGGTGGCGTGCGAGCGCAACCTATTGCTCACCAACTGCATATCGCCCGTGAAGTCGCTGACCGTATCGCGCCACGGGTATTACTCGCGGATGAAGTGGGCCTGGGCAAGACCATCGAAGCCGGCCTGGTGATCCATCGCCAGCTGTTGTCGGGCCGCGCCAACCGCGTGCTGATCCTGGTGCCGGAAAACCTGCAGCACCAGTGGCTGGTAGAGATGCGCCGCCGCTTCAACCTGCAAGTGGCGTTGTTCGACGAAGAACGTTTTATCGAAAGCGATGCCGCCAACCCGTTCGAAGACACCCAGCTTGCGCTGGTCGCACTGGAATGGCTGGTGGACGACGAAAAGGCCCAGGACGCGCTGTTCGCCGCCGGCTGGGACCTGCTGGTGGTCGACGAAGCCCACCACCTGGTGTGGCATGAAGACAAGGTCAGCCCGGAGTACGCGCTGGTCGAACAGTTGGCCGAGGTTATCCCCGGCGTGCTGCTGCTCACCGCCACCCCGGAACAACTGGGCCAGGACAGCCATTTCGCACGCCTGCGCCTGCTGGACCCGAACCGCTTCCACGACTTGCAAGCCTTCCGCGCAGAAAGCGAGAACTATCGCCCGGTGGCCGAAGCCGTGCAGGAGCTGCTGGACAAGGGCCGCCTTTCCCCTGGCGCGCACAAGACCATCCAGGGTTTCCTCGGCAACGAAGGCGAAGCCCTGCTCACCGCCGTCAACGATGGCGACACCGAAGCCAGTGCGCGCCTGGTGCGTGAGCTGCTCGACCGCCACGGCACTGGCCGCGTGCTGTTTCGCAACACCCGCGCCGCCGTACAAGGCTTCCCCGAGCGCAAGTTGCACGCCTACCCGCTGCCGAACCCGGACGAGTACCTGGAGCTGCCGCTGGGCGAACACGCCGAGCTGTACCCGGAAGTCAGCTTCCAGTCGCAGCCGGATATCGAGGAAGACAATCGCTGGTGGCGCTTCGACCCACGGGTCGAGTGGCTGATCGACCAGCTGAAAATGCTCAAGCGCACCAAGGTCCTGGTGATCTGCGCCCACGCCGAAACCGCCATGGACCTGGAAGACGCCCTGCGCGTGCGTTCCGGTATCCCGGCCACGGTATTCCACGAGGGCATGAACATCCTCGAACGTGACCGCGCCGCCGCTTACTTCGCCGATGAAGAGTTCGGCGCCCAGGTGCTGATCTGCTCGGAAATCGGCAGTGAAGGCCGCAACTTCCAGTTCTCCCACCACCTGGTGCTGTTCGACCTGCCGTCCCACCCCGACCTGCTGGAACAGCGGATCGGCCGTCTGGACCGGATCGGCCAGAAACACGTGATCGAACTGCACGTGCCGTACCTGGAAACCAGCCCGCAAGAGCGCCTGTTCCAGTGGTACCACGAAGCACTGAACGCGTTCCTCAACACCTGCCCGACCGGCAACGCCTTGCAGCATCAGTTCGGCCCGCGCCTGCTGCCGCTGCTGGAAAACGCCGATGACGGCGAGTGGCAAGCGCTGATCGACGAGGCCCGCGCCGAGCGCGAGCGCCTGGAAGAAGAGTTGCACACCGGTCGCGACCGTCTGCTGGAGCTCAACTCCGGTGGCGCGGGTGAAGGCGAGGCGCTGGTGGAAGCTATCCTTGAGCAAGACGACCAGTTCGCCCTGCCGATCTACATGGAAACCCTGTTCGACGCGTTCGGCATCGACAGCGAAGACCATTCGGAAAACGCGCTGATCCTCAAGCCCAGCGAAAAAATGCTCGACGCCAGCTTCCCCCTGGGCGACGACGAAGGCGTGACCATCACCTACGACCGTAACCAGGCGCTGTCGCGCGAAGATATGCAGTTCATCACCTGGGAGCACCCGATGGCGCAAGGCGGCATGGACCTGGTGCTGTCCGGTTCCATGGGCAACACCGCCGTGGCGCTGATCAAGAACAAGGCGCTCAAGCCCGGCACCGTATTGCTGGAACTGCTCTATGTCAGCGAAGTGGTTGCGCCACGTGCGCTGCAACTGGGCCGTTACCTGCCGCCGGCCGCCCTGCGCTGCCTGCTGGACGCCAATGGCAACGACCTGTCGAGCCGGGTGTCCTTCGTGACCCTCAACGACCAGTTGGAAAGCGTGCCGCGGGCCAGCGCCAACAAGTTCATCCAGGCCCAGCGCGACCAGTTGACGCCACGCATCAACGCAGGTGAAGAGAAGATCACCCCGCAACATGCCGAGCGCGTGGCCGAGGCCAAGCGTCGCCTGGCGGCGGATACCGAAGAAGAACTGGCACGCCTGACCGCGTTGCAAGCCGTCAACCCGACGGTGCGTGACAGCGAACTGGTTGCCCTGCGCAACCAACGCGAACAAGGCCTGGCCATGCTCGACAAGGCGGCACTGCGGTTGGAAGCGATCCGGGTGCTGGTCGCCGGTTGATCGCGGCTTGAAGGAAAAAACAAGGCCCGCGCAATGCGGGCCTTTTTTCATTCATCTTGCGCGCCTCATCGGGAGCCAGCGCCTTGTTTCAACGTGACGGTGCAGTATTAGACAGTCGCCGCCGAAGCCGGCACCTCCACCGCACTCAAGCCTTCCTTCATCCGCTTGGCATCCCGCACAAAACTGCGTGACGCCTGGAACAGAAACAGCATGGTCAAGAACAGCGCCACCGGGATCAGGTACATGGCGTCATGCAACCCCACCGCTTTATAAGCTTCGGTCATTTGCTCAGCTCCCGCCGCGTACATGGCCGAATGGGCGAAATGGTCCGACAGGCCACCCACCACGATAGGCCCCATGCCCCCTCCCAGCAGGTACAAGCCGGCAAAGAACAGCGCCATCGCCGTCGCCCGCAGGCGCGGTTCGACCACATCCTGGATCGCGGTGTACACGCAGGTGTAGAAGTTATAGGCGAACAGCCAGCCGACACTGAACAGGGCTATAAACACACCGATCTCGATTCGCCCGGCATGCAAGGCCCAGGCGGTGGTCACCGTGGAAATGATCAGGCTGCACGCGGCAAACAACAGACGACCATTGGCGACCCGCTGATGGATCTTGTCGGCAATCCAGCCGCCCAAGGTCAAGCCCACCAGGCCGGTCAGGCCGACGATCACCCCGGTAGCCACGGCCGCCTCCTGCAATGGCATGAGGAAGTAGCGCTGCAGCATGGGCACCAGGAACGAGTTGCAGGCATAGGTGGCGAAGTTGAAACACAGCCCGGCCAGCACCAGCCACAGGAAAGTCGGCACCGCCAGCACGCGACGGATCGGGCGGTCGACGCGCTCCTGGGAGACCTTTACGGTTTCCGCCGCGCCGCGTTCAGGTTCCTTGATATAGAACATGAATATCGCCAGGATCAGCCCCGGCACGGCGGCTATGAAGAACGGTGCGCGCCAGCTGTCAAAAGCCTTGACCATCGCGCCAATGGTGAAAAACGCCAGCACCAGGCCCAATGGCAGGCCCAGCATGAAAATGCCCATGGCCCGTGCCCGGCGGTGCGCTGGAAACAGATCGCCAATCAGCGAGTTGGCCGCCGGCGCGTAGCTGGCTTCGCCAATGCCGATCCCCATGCGTACCAGCAGGAAGCTCCAGAAACTGCCAACCATGCCATTGATCGCGGTGAGCCCGCTCCAGGCAAACAGGCCCCAGCCCATCAGTTTGCTGCGTGAACCGGTATCGGCCATACGCCCCAACGGCAAGCCGGCAATCGCATAGACGATAGTGAAGGCCGTGCCGATGATACCAAGCTGGAAGTCGCTCAGATGCCACTCCATGCGGATCGGCTCGATGATGATCGCGGGAATGGTACGGTCGAAGAAGTTGAACAGGTTGGCCAGGAACAGCAGGAACAGAATGCGCCAGGCATTCGCCGCTTGGGTCGAGTTCTGCATGGGTCCGTCTCTTTTATTGTTATAAGAGCTGCGATGTCCGGTGCATCCTGCTCAGGTACCTGCAACATAGTCAGGCTGGCGGTGGTTGTCTGTAATGATTCGTAAAGCTGATAGGGCATGATTTCGCCCGTCGCAATGGGACTTTGCCTACACAAAATATAAGTGCGCCCCCCTCTTCCCAACGGCTACGGCCCGGATAGAATGGCGAGCCTTCCGAAACACCCTACTTCTACTTTTCTTATCGATGACGCCCATGTCCGAAGCCAGTCCGTGTCTGAATTGCGGTGCCTGCTGTTCATACTTTCGTGTGTCTTTCTTCTGGGGTGAGTGCGCTTCCTCCGGCGGTACGGTACCCGATGACTTGGTGGTACAGATCAACCCCACCCGCGTGGCGATGATCGGTACAGACCAGAAACCCGCACGCTGCTGCAGCCTCGAGGGCGAAGTGGGCAAAGAGACCCGCTGCACGATTTACGAGCAGCGCTCGAGCCCGTGCCGTGAGTTCGACGCATCGTGGAGCCAGGGTGAACACAATGTCGACTGCGATGCCGCACGTGCCGCATTCGGCCTGGCCCCACTGGAAGCACCTGTCGCGCGGGAATTGCCGATCAGCGCTTAGCATCAAACGCTATGGGCACCATGCGAAAAAAGTTCAAAGCAAAGTGCCATTATCCATGATGAATCCCGCGGAGCTTCTATACTCGCCTTCATAGGTCATCGCCTCAGGCTGTGACGTGACTCTATGACGAGGCATGCTATGGAATGGCTTGGGATGCACTTTTTCACCGAGCTTCCAGAAAAAGGGCATTTATTACTCAATTGCAGTCATAACCCCTTTCTGGTGCTGCTGGCTTACCTGGTCGCTTGCGCGGCCGGGTTCGGCACGCTGGATATGGCCGAGCGAGTCGGCCATGTGGAAGACCCCACCGCCCGTAAACACTGGCGCTGGCTGGGTGCCGGGTGCCTGGCGGGCGGCATCTGGTCGACTCACTTCATCAGCATGCTGGCTTTCCAGGCCCCGATCGCTATTCATTACGAATTGATCCTCACGTTCGTCTCTCTGGTGATCGCCCTGATCGCTTCGCTGTTCGCCATGCAAACCCTCAGTCATCCGCACCTGCGGTTCCATCAATACCTCCTGGCGTCGGCCTGGATGGGGCTCGGCATCGCGCTGATGCATTATGTCGGCATGTCGGCCATGCGTTCCCAAGCCGTGATGTACTTCGAATCGGGCTTGCTCATTACGTCGGTGGCGATCGCCATCGGCGCCAGCCTCGCCGCGTTGTTACTGTCCAGCTACCTGCGCACCGGCGCCGGGGTATTTCATCAACTGCTCAAGTACGCCGCCAGCCTGGTGCTGGGCGCCGGCATTCTGAGCATGCACTTCACCGGCATGGCCGCCATGCAGATGGTCGTGCCCACGGGGGCCGACCTGTCGTTAGCGCAGGACCACAACCCGATTCAACTGGGCCTGTCGGTGGCGGTGATTACGCTACTGGTGATCGGCAGCAGCATCAGCGCGGCCTTGGCCGACAAGAAACTGCAGCAAAAGGAGCGCGACCTGCGCCGAGTCAACGCACTGCTCAGTGAGCTGGACCAGGCACGTGCGTCGCTGCAACAAGTCGCACATTTCGACGCACTGACCAGCCTGCTCAACCGCCGTGGGTTCAACCAGATCTTTGCGGAGAAAGTCGCAGAAAAAACCGCCAACAAAGGCATGATGGCGATGATCTTTCTCGATATCGACCACTTCAAGCGAATCAACGACAGCCTGGGACATGACGCCGGCGACCAGCTGCTCAGAGTACTGGCCGGGCACATCAAGAGTTCCGTGCGCAGCCACGAAGATGTGGTCGCGCGCTTTGGTGGCGATGAGTTCTGCATCCTGATCAGCATCCACCACCGCGATGAAGCGCGCCACATGGCCCAACGCATCATGCAGAGGATGAAAGATCCGATCGAGCTGGCCGGTCGACGCATGGTGATGACCACCAGCATCGGCATCAGTGTGTTTCCCGATGACGGCCTGACCTGCGAAGAGCTGCTGAAAACCGCCGACCTGGCGCTGTACCAATCCAAGGACAACGGGCGCAATAACCTGAGCTTCTTCAGCTCCAACCTGAAAACCCGTGCTTTCCTCGAGCTGCAACTGGAAGAAGAGCTACGTACGGCGCTGCGTGCGCGCAACGAATTGGTACTGTTTTACCAGCCGATCTTCGACATGAAGCTCGGCAAGGTCACCCGCCTGGAAGCCCTGGTACGCTGGCAGCATCCGCAACATGGGCTGCTGGCGCCGGACCGTTTTATCGAAATCGCCGAAAGCAACGGGCTGATTGCCGAACTGGATCACTGGGTGCTGCGCCAAGCCTGTCACGACCTGAGCTTGTTGTCCGACCGCGGCTACTCCGGGCTGACCATGGCCGTGAACTGCTCGGCCTTGAACCTGGCCCGAGATGAATTGGCCGATGAAATCGAAGCCGCCCTGCGCTTCGCCGGGGTTGCCGCCAACCGCCTGGAACTGGAGGTCACCGAGAACGCGCTGATGGGCAATATCAGCAGCACCCTGGCGCTGTTGCGGCAGATTCGGGCATTGGGTGTCTCCCTGGCCATCGATGACTTCGGCACCGGCTACTCATCCCTGGCCTACCTCAAGCGCCTGCCATTGAACACCTTGAAGATCGACCGCTCGTTTATCCAGGACATTCCCAAATCCACCGCCGATATCGAGATCGTCCAGGTGATTATCGGCATGGCTCATACCCTGCACCTGCAGGTGGTGACCGAAGGCGTGGAAACCCAGGCGCAGTTCGAGCTGCTGCTCAAGCATGGCTGTGATTTCATTCAAGGCTATTTGCTCAGCCCAGCAGTGCCTGCCAGTGACATCATCGGTGTGATGCAGGGCATCCAGATGCGCAACCCGCTCAACCTGATCAACGGGGAAGGCCATAAGGAGGCCCCGCTGCCGAAGGAACCCACTCCGGAGCGTAATGGCTCCCCCTCTGTCGTAAGGCCAATTCGCTGACGCCGATTCTTTGGCATTTCGCCATCATTTGGTTAAAGAACGCCGACGAACGGCCGATTCATCAGAGTCCGGCCGGAATTCCCCTGTAAACACTTGGGTTAAACCCAGCCGCCCCGGACTCAGACGCACTGTAAAGTCGCGAACTTTCATTCAGTGATGGCTCCCCGATTTTTTTGGCCATCCGTCCAGGTACATGGCGCCCAATGACTTCCAAAAACAGCTCCGCCACCGTGGTCCCCGACGAGTTGCCGACAACGCCTGCGCAAAAAGCCGCCGGTTACAAACCATTGAACACTGCCCGCCCGCTGGCCACCCAGCAATACTTGTACTTCACCGAGACCAATACCGACCGCATCCTCGACAACCTCGACGGCCTGCGCGACATGGTGTTCCCGCGCCCGCCCCAGCTGGAAGGTGACGGTGCCTCGGGCCATGAGCAGGAATTCCCGTCGGTGTGCCTGATCGGCCTGGGCCGCTGCGGCTCCAATATTGCCTTGGACGTGGCGGAGCTGGTGTACAACGCGCGCAAGTTCTACCTGAACGAGTTCAGTACCGAGGATAAGCCTCAGTTCAAAAAGAGCCCTCTGGACAAGGGCTACAGCCCGACCCAATGGATTCGCAACAACCTGCGCCTGGGCGGCGGCAAAACCACCAAGCCGGTGTTCCTGGTGGAACCCCTGGTGATGCTGGGCGATCTGGACAAGGACATCGCCGGGCGCATCCGCTTCTCGCGCAAGGGTGAAAAAAGCGGCTTCCTGCGCGACTACAGCAAGATGAAAATCATGGACCTGTCGGAAGTCCATGCCGGTGGCGCCGGTAACGCGCCCATCCTGGGCCAGTACCTGGCCAAGATCATCCTCAACAAAGACACCCAGCGTTTCTCCAGCCCCGACTGGAAGATGATTCACTCGTACCTGATCGACTCCTGCGGCATCAAGGCCAACCAGTCGCGCCTGTATTTCTCGATCTTCAGCGCCGGCGGCGGTACCGGCTCAGGCATGGCTTCAGAGTTCGGCCTGGCCCAGCAGCACTCGTACATGAACAAGACGTTCGACACCAAGCCCGCCGACGAACACGACAGCAAGAGTGGCCATGCGTTTGTGTTCGAGCCGATCTTCACCAGTGGCATCTGCGTGCTGCCGAATATCTCCGACCACCGCAGCGAAATGTCCGAAGCCCTGCACATCAACGCCGGTCGGCTGTTGTGCAAGTATCTGTCAGAGGAATGGGATTTCTCGTACAACTTCGCCAATGAAGACAGCAGCGAAGCCAGTGTGAAAGGTCGCATCCGCCCCTGGAACGCGATGATGCTGATCTCCAACGACATCATGCGTTACGCCGAAGAGAGCGACGACGGCAATATCCAGAACATTGATGTCAATGCCATGGAAAAACATGCCAACCAATACATTTCCCAACAGATCTTCAACATTCTCACCGCCCAGGCGGTGACCACGGACTATGACCAGAATTACTTCCGGCGCGCGGGCATCGACATCGGCGAAACCATTCGCCTGGATGCCAACGACCTGTTCATGAGCCTGGCCGGCCCGGTGGCGATTGCCTATGCCGAATCCGTAGTACCGGAAACCCCGGCGCCGTCGAACGACAAGTTCAAGGTCTTCGACAAAGAGCCCCAGCGCCTGAACATCGACGACCTGTTCTTCCGCTCCATTGACCTGCCGCACTTCAACAAGGTCACCCAGGCTATCGAAGGCATCAGCCTGCTGCCCATCGAGTCCAAGCGCTACAAGGCGTCGCTGGAGCAATACAAGAACTCCGGTTATGACGCGGCGGCGCTGCATGACCTGCACTTTTTCAAGAACTGCTCGTCGGTGGTCTCCATCGTCTCGCTGCCCAAGGATTACAAGCTGTCCTACATGGACCTGAACCGGCTCAAGACCCACCTCAACAGCCTGTTTCCCAACACCACGCTCAAGCGCTATGCATTGGTGATCGGCGCGTCGGCCAACCTGTCGCTGACCACACTGATCGCCAAGAGCCCGTGTCTGTCGGATGATTTCCTGACGTTGATCGTCGCGTTTATCAAGCGCTGCTTTGCGCGCAATCCTTACCGCTTCGATGACACGCTGGACAACTCGATCCTGGACTTCATCATTCATGAAGACTTCGACGAAGACCGCATGGACGAACTGCTCAACGAGTTCGAGAACCCAGCGAAGATCCTCGATACCAACTGGTATGCGATCAAGCCGATGTATGAGAAGAAGTACCGCGAGTTGATCAACGACAAGGAGAAGTTCGTCTCGATCAACGACATTCGCCTGTCACGCGACTGCGTGAAGAAGGCGATCAAGTACCTGCGTGAGATTTACCGCCACCGGATTGGCAAGACCAAGGTTATTTCGCTGAACAACCATACCGGCAAGACGGGGTAGGCTTTTATGGGGAGGGCGCTTGCTCCCTCCCACAACGATTTGCTCATCTTCTGAAACAATTCATCAGGCACTCAGCCACCGACAAAACTGTTCCCGTGACGTTTACGTCACCCTTATCTGTGACCTTTCTCTACGGCAAGATGCCATCACCGTCTCAGCGGTTACCCGGATACACACTCCACCCGCGAAAAAACATGCACCTTTTTTGTGCGCAACTTTCTTAAGCCGCCCTTTCCTGGATCAGAATCCATGGCGAAACCACGACCGCCCACAGGCTCGGATCACGTGTAACCAAGTCCAACGCCCGCGTCGCAGACACCTCGCCCAGACTCCCCGCAGCCAGCCACGCGGCGACTTTTTCGCGGTTATCCTCGGCCATCGCCTCGGCGGCCTCGATCAAATCCAAGCCGGCGTCGACCCACAATAGGGCACCCTTGGCAAAGAACGGTTCAAGCTCCTTCCAGGAAATTTCGGCGGTTTCACCGAGCAGCTTGGCATAGAGGGTGCTAGGTTCTTGCGTCATGGGAATCCACCTGAAGAAAAAATCGGCGCAATCATAACGTCGTCCCTTTCGCATCACAAAGCCAGGTGGAAAAACCCAGTTGCAAATGAGGCATCGATAGAAAGTGTCAGGAAAGCCAAGGATTGCCCGGAACTCTGGCATAACCACGCCGCAATTCTGTCTTTTTCTTTCATTTAAGCGACACGCTCGAGTTTTGCCCCCAGCAGCCAGCTTTTCAAGCGATCAACCGGCGCTCTACACTGTACCGGTACAGTTGCCAGGCCGCTGCCGGGGGATATTCGAGATATCCGATCCGGTTCTGCTGCCCACAAGGCCGCTAGAACTATAAAAAATACAACAGCAAGAGTGGAGCACTATGAATAAGGCTACTAAGCAGATTTCCAAACTGTTTGCCGCTATGGTCCTGGCTGGGGTTGCCGGCCATTCGTTCGCAGCCGATACCATCAAGATCGGTATCGCAGGTCCTAAAACCGGTCCTGTCACGCAATACGGCGACATGCAATTCATCGGTGCCAAACAGGCAATCGCCGACATCAACGCCAAGGGCGGTGTAGACGGCAAGATGCTTGAAGCCAAGGAATACGACGACGCTTGCGATCCTAAACAAGCAGTTGCCGTAGCCAACAAAGTGGTCAACGACGGCGTCAAGTTCGTGGTGGGTCACCTCTGCTCCAGCTCCACTCAGCCAGCCTCGGACATCTACGAAGATGAAGGCGTGATCATGATCACTCCGGCGGCCACCAGCCCGGAAATCACCGCCCGTGGCTACAAGCTGGTCTTCCGCACCATCGGCCTGGACAGCGCCCAGGGCCCGGCGGCCGGCAACTACATCGCCGATCACGTCAAGCCGAAAGTCGTTGCCGTGCTGCACGACAAACAGCAATACGGTGAAGGCATCGCCACCGCCGTTAAACAGACCCTTGAGAAGAAAGGCGTAAAAGTCGCGGTCTTCGAGGGCCTGAACGCCGGTGACAAGGACTTCTCCTCGATCATCCAGAAACTCAAGCAAGCCAACGTCGACTTCGTTTACTACGGCGGCTACCACCCTGAGCTGGGCTTGATCCTGCGCCAGTCCAAGGAAAAAGGCCTGAACGCCAAGTTCATGGGTCCGGAAGGCGTCGGCAACGACTCCATCTCGCAAATCGCCCAGGACGCTTCCGAAGGCCTGCTGGTGACCCTGCCGAAATCCTTCGACGCTGACCCGGCCAACAAAGCCATCGTTGATGAGTTCACCAAGAACAAGCAGGACCCAAGCGGTCCGTTCGTGTTCCCATCCTACTCGGCCGTTGAAGTGATCGCCGGCGGCATCGCCGCTGCGAAAAGCGAAGACACCGCCAAAGTCGCTGCCGCCATCCACGCAGGCACTTTCAAGACCCCCACCGGCGACCTGAGCTTCGACGCCAAGGGCGACCTGAAGGACTTCAAGTTCGTGGTCTACGAATGGCACTTCGGTAAACCAAAAACCGAAGTTTCCCCTCAGTAAGCCAGGCGTTACTGGTCAACAAGCCCACTGTGCAAGCAGTGGGCTTTGTTTTACGAGGTTTATGGGCCTGACACCCGCGATCCGGGCGCTGGCTCACCTGAAAATCTTAAAACCGTCACCAGCGGTTCGCTGGCAAACGCTTTGTGCGAATGTGCTCACAGAACACAGCACGGGGCCGGAACATGACTCCACCAGTGAAATGCGTATCGGGTTTTTAGGAGCGCTGTAATGCCTGAGATCTATCATTTTTTCCAACAGCTGGTTAATGGCCTGACCATTGGCAGCACCTATGCCTTGATAGCCATTGGCTACACAATGGTTTACGGCATCATTGGAATGATTAACTTCGCCCATGGCGAGGTGTACATGATTGGTTCCTACGTGGCCTTTATCGCCCTTGCCGGGTTGGCCATGATGGGTATCCACTCCCTGCCGCTGTTGATGACCGCCGCGTTTATCGCGTCAATCGTTGTAACCAGTGCCTACGGCTACAGTATCGAGCGGGTTGCCTACCGTCCCTTGCGTGGCAGCAACCGTCTGATCCCGCTAATTTCCGCCATCGGCATGTCGATTTTCCTACAGAACACCGTATTGCTGTCCCAGGATTCCAAGGACAAATCCATCCCCAACCTGATCCCGGGGAGCTTCTCCTTCGGCCCAGGCGGTGCGGAAGAAGTGCTGATTTCCTACATGCAGATCCTGGTCTTCGTCGTCACCCTGGTGGCCATGCTGGGCCTGACCCTGTTCATCTCCCGCTCTCGTCTGGGCCGCGCCTGCCGCGCCTGTGCCGAAGACATCAAGATGGCCAACCTGCTGGGCATCAACACCAACAACATCATCGCCCTGACCTTCGTGATCGGCGCCGCACTGGCGGCTGTCGCGGCGGTACTGCTGAGCATGCAGTATGGCGTGATCAACCCCAACGCCGGATTCCTGGTGGGGCTCAAAGCCTTTACTGCGGCGGTATTGGGCGGCATCGGCAGTATCCCGGGCGCCATGCTCGGTGGGCTGGTGCTGGGTGTGGCTGAAGCCTTTGGCGCCGACATCTTCGGTGACCAGTACAAGGACGTCGTGGCGTTCGGCCTGTTGGTTCTGGTGCTGTTGTTCCGTCCGACCGGCATTTTGGGCCGTCCGGAGGTTGAGAAAGTATGAGCAGATATCTTAAATCGGCGTTTTTCAGCGCCTTGCTGGTGTGGGCCGTTGCCTTCCCGGTACTCGGCCTCAAACTGAGCATTGTCGGCATCAACCTGGAAGTGCATGGCACCGGTCCCGTGACACTGAGCATCATCGCCCTGTGCTCGGTGCTGATGTTCCTGCGCGTGCTGTTCACCCAGCAGGTCGGTGCGCTGTTCAAGGGTAACCGTGGCCCACTGGTATCGCCCAAGGTCAGCCAATTCCTGACCCTGCCGCGCACCCAGCGCTACATCATCATCGGTTTGATCATCGCCGCGTTGATCTGGCCGTTCTTCGGCTCGCGCGGCGCGGTCGACATCGCCACCCTGATCCTGATCTACGTGTTGCTGGGCCTGGGCCTGAACATCGTGGTGGGCCTGGCCGGCTTGCTCGACCTCGGTTATGTGGGCTTCTACGCCGTGGGTGCCTACACCTATGCGCTGCTCTCGCATTACCTGGGCTGGAGCTTCTGGATCTGCCTGCCATTGGCGGGTATGGCGGCGGCGACGTTCGGTTTCCTGCTGGGCTTCCCGGTGTTGCGTTTGCGCGGTGACTACCTGGCCATCGTGACCCTCGGCTTCGGTGAAATCATCCGGTTGTTCCTGCGTAACCTCACCGACATCACCGGCGGCCCGAACGGTATCAGCAACATCCCCAAGCCGACGTTCTTCGGCCTGTCGTTCGATCGCACCGCTGCCGAAGGCCTGCAGACCTTCCACGAATACTTCGGGATCGACTACAACCCGGTGAGCAAAGTGGTGTTTCTGTACCTGGTCGCACTGTTGCTGGCGCTGGCGGCCCTGTTCGTGATCAACCGTCTGCTGCGCATGCCGATCGGCCGCGCCTGGGAAGCGCTGCGCGAAGATGAAATCGCCTGCCGGGCCCTGGGCCTGAACCCGACCATCATCAAGCTCTCCGCATTCACCCTGGGCGCCGCATTCGCCGGTTTTGCCGGCAGCTTCTTTGCCGCGCGCCAAGGGCTGGTGACACCGGAATCGTTCACCTTCATCGAGTCGGCGATCATCCTCGCCATCGTGGTGCTGGGCGGCATGGGCTCGCAACTGGGCGTGATCCTGGCCGCGATCGTGATGATCCTGTTGCCGGAAATGATGCGTGAGTTCAGTGAATACCGCATGTTGATGTTCGGCGCCCTGATGGTGCTGATGATGATCTGGCGTCCTCAAGGCCTGCTGCCCATGCAACGTCCACATATGGAGCTGCGCAAATGAGCCGCGAGATCCTGAAAGTCGAAAATTTGAGCATGCGCTTTGGTGGCTTGCTCGCGGTCAACGGCGTGGCCCTGACCGTCAAAGAGAAACAAGTGGTCGCGCTGATCGGCCCGAACGGCGCCGGCAAGACAACGGTGTTCAACTGCCTCACCGGTTTCTACAAGCCCAGCGGCGGCAGCATCCTGTTGGATGGCCAGCCGATCCAGGGCCTGGCCGGCCACGAGATCGCCCGCAAGGGCGTGGTGCGCACCTTCCAGAACGTACGCTTGTTCAAGGACATGACGGCGGTCGAGAACCTGCTCATCGCCCAGCATCGCCACCTGAACACCAACTTCCTGGCGGGCCTGTTCAAGACCCCTGCGTTCCGCAAGAGCGAGCGCGAGGCCATGGAGTACGCCGCGTACTGGCTGGACAAGGTCAACCTCACCGAGTTCGCCAACCGCCCTGCCGGCACATTGGCCTATGGGCAGCAACGCCGCCTGGAGATCGCCCGCTGCATGATGACCCGCCCGCGGATCCTCATGCTCGACGAACCGGCCGCCGGCCTGAACCCCAAGGAGACCGAAGACCTCAAGGCGCTGATCAGCGTGTTGCGTGAGGAAAACAACGCCACGGTGTTGTTGATCGAACACGACATGAAACTGGTGATGAGCATTTCCGACCACATTGTGGTGATCAACCAGGGCACGCCACTGGCCAACGGGACGCCGGAACAGATCCGTGACAATCCTGAAGTGATCAAAGCCTATTTGGGGGAAGCGTAAAATGCTGCAATTCGAAAACGTTTCCACTTTCTACGGCAAGATCCAGGCCCTGCACAGCGTCAACGTGGAAGTGCGCCAGGGTGAAATCGTCACGCTGATCGGGGCCAACGGTGCCGGCAAGTCGACCCTGCTGATGACCTTGTGTGGTTCACCCCAGGCCCACAGCGGCAGCATCCGCTATATGGGTGAAGAACTGGTGGGCCAGTCGTCGTCACACATCATGCGCAAGAGCATTGCGGTGGTGCCGGAAGGCCGTCGCGTGTTCTCCCGCCTGACCGTGGAGGAGAACCTGGCCATGGGCGGATTCTTCACCGACAAGGGCGACTACCAGGAGCAGATGGACAAGGTGTTGCACCTGTTTCCAAGGCTCAAGGAACGCTTCAACCAGCGCGGCGGCACCATGTCCGGCGGCGAGCAGCAGATGCTCGCCATCGGCCGGGCGCTGATGAGCAAACCCAAGCTGTTGCTGCTGGACGAACCGTCCCTGGGCCTGGCTCCGATCATCATCCAGCAGATTTTCGACATCATCGAACAACTGCGCAAGGACGGTGTGACGGTGTTCCTGGTGGAACAGAACGCCAACCAGGCGCTGAAAATCGCCGACCGTGCCTATGTGCTGGAAAACGGCCGGGTGGTGATGCAGGGTACGGGCGAGCAGTTGCTGACCGACCCGAAAGTGCGTGAGGCGTACCTGGGCGGTTAAGAAACCGCGCTGAATGTGGGAGGGGGCTTGCTCCCGATTGCAGTGTGTCAGCCAAGAAGTACTTAGCTGAACCACCGCTATCGGGAGCAAGCCCCCTCCCACTTTTTTTGCCCTGCCTGAAATTATTTCCGGCTGGCGTGTAACGAAATTCATCGTGCTACCTCTAGTGGGGTAAGCGGGCAATCAAGCCCGCCACAACCATCCACTGCTGGAGATACACCATGACCACTAAAACCCGTTCGCTGTCCGCCGCTACCCTCGTCCTGGCCCTGGGTTCAGCCCTGAGCCTGTCCACCCTGGCCACCACCGCCCATGCCGCCGACGACATGCAGAAATGCTTCGGTGTTGCCGAAGCCGGCAAGAACGATTGCGCCGCCGGCGCCGGCACTACCTGCGCCGGGACCTCCAAAGTCAAGGATCAGGCCAATGCCTGGAAACTGGTGCCTGCCGGCAGCTGCGCTAAAACCCCAAGCTCCACCTCGCCGACGGGTTTCGGCCAGGAAGCTGCCTTCACCGCCAAGTCCTGAAACCCGGCACAACCTGAGTCAGGATCATGACGCTCTCACACCCACACACGGTCTTGTCCGCTCAGGTGCCCGGCCTCCCCCACAGGGCCGGGCTGGGGCTGAAGAACGAGCATTTCATCGAAGTGCTCGAGACCTCGCCCGACATCGGTTTTTTTGAAGTACATGCCGAAAACTATATGGTGGCCGGCGGCCCGTTTCATCACTACCTGGGTTTGATCCGCGAGCAGTACCCACTGTCATTGCATGGCGTGGGCCTGTCCATCGGTGGCGAAAGCCCGCTGAACCGTGAGCACCTGGCACGGTTGGCTGCGCTGATCGAACGCTATCAACCCCAGTCCTTTTCCGAACACCTGGCCTGGTCCAGCCATGGTCCGGTGTTTCTGAATGACTTGCTGCCCCTGGCCTATGACACCGCGACCCTGGACCGGGTGTGCGAACACGTCGATCAGGTCCAGAACGCCCTCAAGCGCCCCATGCTGTTGGAGAACCCGTCGACCTATCTACAGTTCCGGCGCTCGACCCTGGACGAGGCGGATTTCATCAGCGAAATCATCCGGCGCACGGGCTGCGGCCTGTTACTGGACGTCAACAACGTCTACGTATCGTGCATCAACCACCAACGCGACCCGCTGGCCTACCTCAACGCACTGCCATTGCATGCGGTGGGTGAGATCCATCTGGCCGGTTTTGCCGAAGACACCGACAGCCTGGGCGATCGCCTGCTGATAGATGATCACGGCGCGCCCATCGACAACGCGGTATGGCAGTTGTACGAGCAGGTGCTGACGCAGACCGGCCCGGTTGCCACGCTGATCGAGCGGGATAACCAGGTACCGGCCTTGCGCGTGCTGCAAGCCGAAGCGCTACAGGCCGACTGGCATCTTTCGCAGGTCACCCCATGAGCCAGCATAATGCGTTTACCCAGGCCCTGCTCTCACCTGACCGGGCCTGCCCCGATGGCCTGTTCAGCAGCAACGGCGCCGACCCGGCGGGCCGCTTTGTGGTCTACCGCAACAACGTCCATAGCTCGTTGATCAATGCACTGGTAGCGGCTTACCCGGTGACCTTGCAATTGGTCGGCGAGGCGTTCTTCCGTGCCATGGCGGGCCTCTTCGTACAGGCGTGCCCGCCCACCAGCCCGCTGATCAGCGAATACGGCAGTGCATTTGCGGCGTTTATCGAGGACTTCGAGCCGGCAGCCAGCGTGCCTTATCTGGCCGATGTTGCGCGGCTGGAACGGCTGCGGGTTCGCGCCTATCACGCCGCCGATGCCCCGCCGATGGATCGACAAGCCATTTTGCTCGCGCTGCAAGCTGAAACCGAATTGGGCAGCCTGCGCCTGCAACTGCATCCATCCCTCGCCACGCTGGATTCTGCCTACGCCGTCGTCGGCATCTGGTCGGCGCATCAGTGCGAAGAGGCCATTGCCGACTTCAACCCCTGGCACGCTCAAAGTGCGTTGGTTTTACGCCAAGGACTGTCAGTCAAAGTCTTCGCGATCGACCCGGGCACAGACGCGTTCATCCACCACCTGAACCAGGGCGTGGCGCTTGAAACGGCGGTGGAACACGCCCTCCAGGTGTCGGCCGAATTCGACCCGCTCCCCTGCCTGAACCTGCTGATCAACCACGACGTCATCACTCACTTGCACACCAAACAAAAGGTTTCACCATGAACACATCCTCCTCTTGCCTGATTAAACGGCTCATCGCGATTTTCGAGAAGATCCCCTACAGCGTGATCGCCTTTCTCGCACGTTTCTCCATCGCCGCGGTGTTCTGGAAGTCCGGACAGACCAAGGTCGAAGGCTTTGCCATCGACCTGGTCAGCGGCACCTTCCAACTGGGCGAGCCGCGTCTTGCCGCGTCCACCCTGCCGCTGTTTCGCAGTGAATACCACGTCCCCTTGCTGTCGCCGGAAGTGGCCGCACACATGGCTGCGTTTGCCGAGCACTTTTTCCCGGTCCTGATTCTGGTGGGCGTTGCCACGCGCTTCTCGGCGTTGGCGCTGATTGGCATGACACTGGTCATTCAACTGTTCGTCTACCCGGAGGCATACCCGACGCACGGCACCTGGATCGCGATATTGCTGCTGCTGGTCGCCCAAGGCCCAGGTCGCCTGTCCATCGACCACTGGATCGCCCGCCGCTATCGCTGAATTCGGTCGAGGGCTTCGCCGCTGCGCTTGAACCACTCCACCAGGTAATCGGCCAGCACCTGGGTACGACGCGGCAGCCCACCCTGGTAAGGATGAACCAGGTACATGGGCATACTGCGTGTGGAATAGTCACGCAGTAGCCAACGTAAACGGCCGTCAGCCAATTCAGCGGGTAACACGTAGGACGGTAGCCGCGCGATGCCCGCCCCCACCAGGGCAGCCTTTTTCAGCAGGTTGTAGTGGTTGGAGGCAAAGGTGCCGCTGACCCGCACCCGCAACAGCTCATGCTGCTGGTGATATAACCATTCCTCACGCCCGCTGTAGTGGCTGTTGAGCAGGCAGGTATGCGCCGCCAGATCCGCCGGGGTCAGTGGCTCACCATGCTGTTCCAGATAGGCTGGGCTCGCGCAGGTCATCTCGTGCCAGGCCAGCAATGGCTTGGCAACCAGGCGTTCATTCTCGATGGCGCCCATCCGTACCCCCAGATCAAAGCCGTCCCGGGCCAGGTCCCGGTAGCTGTTGTTCAGCTCCAGCTCGATCTGCACCTGCGGATATTGCTGGGAAAACTCCAGCAGCAAGCCATCAAAGAAGGTTTCACCCAACGACACCGGAACCGTCATACGTACCGGCCCGGCGAGATCGTCCTTGAGCCTCGCCAATGCCTGACGGGCGCGCTCCACTTGCACCACCAGCGCCTGAGCCTGAGGCAACAATGCCGCGCCGGCCGCGGTGAGGCTGAGCTTGCGGGTGGTGCGATGCAGCAACACCACGCAAAACTGCGCTTCCAACTGGCTGATACGCTTGGACAACTGTCCCTTGCTACACCCCAGTTGCTCGGCCGCCACCGTAAAGCTGCCGGCTTCGATCAGCACGGCAAAAGCTGCCAGGTCATCCATCTCGCTCATGGATTGTTTCCATTTGAAAACCAAAGGTTGCCTATTAGCGCGTTTATCCACTCGAAAAGCCATCTTAGACTGGATGCGAACCCTACATTCAAGGAAACCTGCACGATGAAAATCCTATTGATTGGTGCCAGCGGCACGGTCGGCTCGGCGGTCAAGGCGGAACTGGCGCAGCGTCACGAAGTGATCAGCATCGGTCGCAGCAGCGGCGACTTCCAGGTGGATATCAGCGACAGTGCGTCGATCCGCAAGCTGTTCGAGCAGACCGGCAAATTCGATGCGCTGGTCTGTACCGCAGGCAGTGTGAACTTTGTCGCGCTGGGTGAGATGAGCGAAACCGACTTTGAATTGGGCCTGCGTGACAAGCTGATGGGCCAGGTCAACCTGCTGCTGATCGGCCGTGAATACGCCAACGACGGTGCCTCGTTCACGTTCACCAGCGGCATCCTCAACCGCGACCCGATCCGCACCGGGGCCTCGGCGGCGCTGGTCAACGGCGCACTGGATGCCTTCGTCAAGGCCGCCGCGATCGAGTTGCCACGCGGTTTGCGCATCAACTCCGTCAGCCCCACCGTCCTGCTGGAAGCCATGGGCAGCTATGCGCCTTACTTCCGTGGTTACAAACCGGCTCCCGGCGCAGATGTGGCACTGGCCTACGCAAAAAGCGTCGAGGGACTGCAGACGGGGCAGACGTTTATCGTCGGCTGATTTTCACGTCTGTAAGAATCGCCTGAAGCTGGGCGCTGGACTTGTGATGCAGCGCCAGCCTGCGTAACGTGACGGCACTTGTCTGGAGACCCGATAATGCGCGCCGCCCGTACCCTCGTTCTGTTTGCCTTGCTTCCCTTGTTCGCCGCTTGCCAGATGTTCGAAAGCGAACCGGCCAAGCCGTCTACCGCCGGCCTGACCCGTATGCAGGGGGAGTTGACGGCAGTGGGCGGCAAGCTGTTGTTCCAGCCGTGCAACGATCAACGCAACTATGTGGTCAACGACACCGGTGGCACCAGCGTCCTGCAGGAAGCCGCTTCACTGGCCGGCCAGCAAGGCGAACTGTTTGCCGACTTGCGTGGCAAGTTCTCCGGGGTTGCCAGCGGCACCCAGGGTTCGGTGGAACTGCAACAACTCTATCGCGTCGAGCGTTCTACCTCGGCCTGCAACGATCCGGATTTCAAACGCACGATCCTGCGCGCCAGTGGCCATAAACCCGCCTGGACGATGAACGTCACCGCCAAGGGCATGGTGCTTGAGCGCGAAGGCCAGCCGCCTTTGGCGGTGCCTTACGTCGAAGAACAGATTGGTGATGGCCGCTTCAACCTGATGACCGAAGCCAACAACCAGCACGTCGAACTGTGGGTAGCCCCGCAGCGTTGCGTGGACAGCGCCAGCGGCAGCCTGCAGCACATGACCGCCGAACTGCGGGTCAACGGCCAGGTACAGCGTGGTTGCGCGGCGTTTGGTGGCTCACGGGACGACTGATTCGGCCCTGCGCTGTTTTAACCTGACGGAAACCTGCCATTGGGGCTTATAATCGCCGGTTTGCAAAACAGCCGGCCTCCTTGCCCGCCGCCTACCGGACCCTGTCATGTTACGAATCACCGAACTCAAGCTGCCCATCGACCATCCCGAAGAAGACCTGCGGCCAGCCATCGTGCAACGCCTGGGCATCGCCAGTGATGACCTGCTCGATTTCACCCTGTTCAAGCGCAGCTACGACGCCCGTAAAAAATCGTCGGAGCTGTGCTTCATCTACACCATCGACCTGAACGTGAAAGGCGAAGCCGCCCTGCTGCTCAAGTTCGCCGACGACCGCAACGTCAACCCGGCGCCGGATGTCAGCTACAAGGTGGTCGGCCAGGCGCCGCAAGACCTGAGTGAACGACCGATCGTGGTGGGCTTTGGCCCTTGCGGCATCTTCGCCGGCCTGCTGTTGGCGCAAATGGGCTTCAAGCCGATCATCCTCGAACGTGGCAAGGAAGTCCGCCAGCGCACCAAGGACACCTGGGGCCTGTGGCGCAAAAGCGTGCTCAACCCGGAATCCAACGTGCAGTTCGGTGAAGGCGGCGCCGGCACCTTTTCCGACGGCAAACTGTATAGCCAGATCAAGGATCCGAAATTCCACGGCCGCAAAGTGCTGCACGAGTTCGTCAAGGCCGGCGCGCCGGAAGAAATCCTTTACGTCAGCAAGCCGCACATCGGGACCTTCCGCCTGACCGGCGTGGTGGAGAACATGCGCCAGCAGATCATCGCCCTGGGCGGTGAAGTGCGTTTCGAACAACGCGTGACCGACGTGCTGATCGAAGATGGCCAGTTGAACGGTGTGGTGATCGATGGCGGCGAGCAGATCCTGTCCAAGCACGTGATCCTCGCCCTGGGCCATAGTGCCCGCGATACCTTCCGCATGCTCCACGAGCGTGGCGTTTACATGGAGGCCAAGCCGTTCTCCGTCGGGTTCCGTATCGAACACCCGCAATCGCTGATCGATGCCGCGCGCCTGGGCAAGTACGCCGGGCACCCGAAACTCGGCGCCGCCGACTACAAGCTGGTGCACCATGCCAAGAACGGCCGCTCGGTCTACAGCTTCTGCATGTGCCCGGGCGGCACGGTGGTCGCCGCGACGTCCGAGCCACACCGCGTGGTCACCAACGGCATGAGCCAGTACTCGCGCAACGAACGCAACGCCAACTCCGGCATCGTGGTGGGCATCACGCCTGAAGTGGATTACCCAGGTGGCCCACTGGCCGGGATCGAGTTGCAGGAGCGCCTGGAGTCCCACGCGTATATTCTCGGCGGCAGCAACTATGAGGCGCCGGCGCAACTGGTGGGCGACTTCATCGCCGGCAAGCCCTCCACGGCCCTGGGCAGCGTCGAGCCGTCCTATAAGCCCGGCGTATCGCTGGGCGACCTGGCCTTGGCGTTGCCGGACTTCGCCATCGAGGCGATCCGCGAAGCCTTACCCGCCTTCGAGAAGCAGATCAAAGGCTATTCGCTGCACGATGCGGTGCTGACGGGTATCGAGACCCGCACTTCGTCGCCGCTGCGGATTACCCGTAACGAGTCGATGCAGAGCTTGAACGTGAAGGGCCTGTATCCAGCCGGCGAAGGCGCCGGTTACGCCGGAGGGATTCTGTCGGCGGGTGTTGACGGAATTCGGATTGCCGAGGCGTTGGCGCGGGATATGTTGGGTATCCAAGCCTGATCCAACGTAATTCAATGTGAGAGGGGACTTGCTCTCGATAGCGGTGTATCAGCTACAGATAAGCTGACATACAGACTGCTATCGCGAACAAGCCCCCTCGCCTGTCAGATATTGGCGCGCAAGATCGTTTCAGGTAATGGCTCGCCGCGCTCGACACTGGCCGCAACGGCCGCCATCAAACCTTTCAATTCATAGCCCTGAGCGTCAAGCCAAGCCTGATCGTAATAGGTCGTGGCATAGCGCTCCCCGCCATCGCACAAGATCGCTACGATCGACCCCGACTCGCCTGCCGCTTTCATCTGCTGCGCCGCCATCAGGGCGCCAATCAGGTTGGTCCCGCTGGAGCCGCCGACCCGCCGCCCCAAGCGCTCGGCCAGGTAATGCATGGCCGCCAGCGACAGGGCATCCGGGACCTTGACCATCGCATCAATCACCTTGGGCAAAAACGACGCCTCGACCCGTGGCCGACCAATCCCTTCGATCCGAGAGCCACAGTCCAGGCGCAAACTGGCATCGCCGCTTTGATAAAAGTCGAAAAATACCGAGCGTTCGGCATCTGCACACAACACGCGGGTGCAATGCTGGCGATAACGCACATAGCGCCCCAGAGTTGCGGTGGTGCCGCCGGTGCCGGGGCTGGAAATCAACCAGCTCGGTTCGGGGTAATGCTCGAAGCGCATCTGCTGGAAGATCGATTCGGCGATGTTGTTATTCGCCCGCCAGTCCGTGGCCCGCTCGGCGTAGGTGAATTGGTCCATGAAGTGGCCACCGCTTTCCTTCGCCAGGCGTTCGGACTCGGCGTAGATCTGCGTCGGGTCCTGTACCAGATGGCTCTTGCCACCATAGAAGGCGATCTGGGCGATCTTTTCCTGGGACGTGGTCGCCGGCATGACCGCAATGAACGGCAGGCCGAGCAGACGGGCGAAGTAGGCTTCCGAGATCGCCGTCGAACCGCTGGAAGCTTCAATCACCGGCGCGCCCGGCTTGAGCCAGCCATTACACAGCGCATACAGGAACAGCGAACGGGCCAGCCGGTGTTTCAAGCTGCCCGTGGGGTGGCTTGACTCATCCTTGAAGTACAACTCGATACCCGGCAGCCCCGGCAATGGCAAAGGGATCAGGTGCGTGTCGGCGCTACGCTGGAAGTCCGCTTCAATGATGCGAATGGCTTCACGGGCCCAGGTACGGTGGTCACTCATAAGATGGGTCTCTAAGGATTTCAGCCCGAATCTTAAGGGGTTTCCTACACTGCACACAGATACAGTGACGACTCAATTAGACACACAATTGCTAGGCTTTGGCGGCCTGCCGATCCTGAGCGCCGCTTATAACAAATAAGAATATAACTTTTGTTTTAACAACTAACGGTACGGGTTAGGGTACCCATCTATTGAACCTTGAATGGGAGAGCATCCCTTGCCTCTGCGTAGCACTTTCACCCGTTTCTTCCAGCTGGAAGCCGCCAGCGGCCTGTTGTTGATCGCCGCTGCCGCCCTGGCGCTGATCATTAACAACTCACCGTTGTCGCACCTGTATAACGCTTTTCTTGACGTGCCAGTGGTGGCACAGGTCGGCGCGCTGAAAATCGCCAAACCCGCCCTGCTGTGGATCAACGATGGCCTGATGGCCCTGTTCTTCCTGCTGATCGGCCTGGAAGTGAAGCGAGAACTCCTCGACGGTCACCTGTCCAAGCCATCGCAAGTGGTATTGCCCGGTGCCGCCGCCATCGGCGGCATGGTCGTACCGGCGCTGATCTATTGGGCGATCAACAAGGATTACCCCGCCGCGATGTCCGGCTGGGCGATCCCCATGGCCACCGATATCGCCTTTGCCCTGGGCGTCCTGGCGCTGCTGGGCAAGCGCGTGCCGGTGTCGCTGAAACTGTTCCTGATGACCTTGGCCATCATTGATGACCTGGGCGCCATTATCGTCATCGCGCTGTTCTACTCCGCCGATCTGTCCGGTGCCTCCCTGGCAGGTGCGGGCGCTTGCCTGATTGCCTTGATCGCCATGAACCGCCTGGGTGTGATCAAGCTTGGGCCCTACCTGATCATTGGCCTGATCCTGTGGGTCTGCGTGCTCAAGAGTGGCGTGCATGCCACGCTGGCCGGCGTGACCCTGGCATTCTGCATCCCGATGCGCACCAAGAATGCCGAACCCTCGCCGCTGCTTACCCTGGAGCATGCACTGCATCCATGGGTGGCCTACGGCATCCTGCCATTGTTCGCGTTTGCCAATGCCGGCGTGTCCCTGGCGGGCGTCAGCCTGGACAGCTTCACCCATCACGTGCCCATGGGTATCGCCGCAGGCTTGCTGATCGGCAAGACCATCGGCGTATTCGGCCTCACCTGGCTCGCCATCAAGACCGGCCTCGCCGCCCTGCCCAGTGGCGCCAACTGGGGCCAGGTGTTCGGTGTAGCGATCCTGTGCGGCATCGGCTTCACCATGAGCCTGTTCGTCGGTTCCCTGGCCTTTGTGCCGGGCGCCAGTGAATTCGCGGGTGAAGACCGAATGGGGATCCTGACCGGTTCGATCCTGGCGGCGTGTATCGGCTATGCGGTAACGGCCATGGCAAGTCGCAAGAAAGCTTGAGCCCTTTGCGGGAGCCGGTAATCGGCTCCTGTTCCCAACCCGCTATCCGATTGGACAGTGTTTACCAGTGGCGCTGCGCAACCACAGCGCTATCTCCCCATCCCCTTCCTCCAATCCCCTAAAGACTTCCCCCCTGCCGCCGATTATCTGTTGTGGCGATCTCGCTGTCCCTCCTAGGGACACCCGCTCCACCTTGCTCTCCAACGCGTTTCCAGCCCGAGCGACAATCCCATGTTCCTGAGAAATATAAGAATCGCAGCCAGGGCCTTCATCGGCTTCGCTGCTATTGCGTCACTGAGTGTGTTTCTCGGTCTGTTCGCCCTCAAGCAGATCGGCGAAGTGCAGTCCCAGGCTGCCGACATACAGAACAACTGGCTGCAGCGGGTCCGGCTGCTGGCCCTGGCCAATGCTTCGCTCGACCGTTTTCGCCTGGGGGAAATGGCGCACATCCTGTCCTCTAGCGATGCAGACATGCAGACCTACGAAGAAAAATCCGCCGGCCGCCTGAAGGCGGTCAAAGAGCAGTTGGCGCAATACGCAGCCCTCCTGAACACCGCCGAGGAAAAATCTCGTCTCGATGTGTTCAACCAGAGCCTGGACGCGTATGCGCAGAACCACACCGAGATGCTCAAGCGCTCACGTTCAGGCGACAAGGCCGGCGCCCGCGACTTTCTCAACAGCATTCGAGAAAGCTACGAGCACATGACCAAGAACTTTGACCAACTGATCGACCTCGCCAACAAAGGCGCGGAACAAGCCGGCCGGACCTCCGTGGATGCTTATCAACACGCCATGAAAGGCATCGCACTCGTCATCCTGCTGGTGAGTGGTGGCACCGTACTGGTTGCCTGGCTGCTGACCCGAAGCATTACCCGCCCCATCAATGAAGCGGTGCAGGTCGCCGAAACCATCGCCAAGGGCGACCTGACCCAGCCCATCAATCCGACGGGCAATGACGAGGCCACTCGCCTGCTCAGGGCGCAGGAGACCATGCGTAACAATCTGGTGCAGACTTTGCGGCAGATTACCGGCTCATCCAGCCAACTCGCCGCAGCCGCCGAAGAATTGAATGCCGTGACCGCCGAAGGCAGCCGCGACTTGCAGCAGCAACATGGCGAAATCGAACAGGCCGCCACTGCCGTCACCGAGATGACTACCGCGATTGAGGACGTCGCCAGGAACGCGGCTTCAACCTCCGACCTCTCCCAAGAGTCGCGCAGCATTGCCTTGAAAGGCCAGCAGCGCATGGTCGAAGCCCTGGATGCTATCCAGGCCCTGACCCGTGGCGTTGAAGTCAGCTCCGAGCAAGTGGGCAGCCTGGCCGAACAGGCCAAGGATATCGGCAAGGTGCTGGATGTCATCCGCACCATCGCCGAACAAACCAACCTGCTGGCGTTGAACGCGGCCATCGAAGCCGCCCGTGCCGGTGAAGCCGGTCGCGGTTTTGCCGTGGTTGCCGACGAAGTTCGCGCCCTGGCCCATCGCACCGCTCAATCGACCCAGGAAATCGAGCAGATGATCGGCAGTATCCAGTCCAACACTGCCAGCACCGTCAAGACCATGCTCGACAGCAGCAGCATGACCCAGCAAACCCTGTCACTGGCCGAGCTGGCACAACAGGCACTGGCGGATATCCTGATGGCCAATAATGAGATCAACGATCGAAACCTGGTCATCACCACCGCTGCGGCCGAGCAAGCCGACGTTGCTCGGGCGGTTGATCGCAACTTGCTGAATATCCAGCAGCTGTCGATTCAATCCGCGGAGGGCTCGACCCAAACCACCAGTGCTTCCCAGTCCCTCGCCAGCCTGGCGCATGAATTGAATACGATGGTGAAGCACTTTCAGGTTTGAAACCGGGACGCAGAAAACCAAAAACCCCAACCGGTCACCCGGTTGGGGTTTTGTGTTTCTACAACCGACGCTTACTGAGAAACGCGGCTTTGACCGTTAACGCTCATGATGCGCACGCGTTGGCCGATGCGGAAGATTTCATTCGGGTCAACGGCCTGGACGTAGGCGCGCATGCTGCCGTCGTCTTCGCGAACGGTGATTTCGACGCCTTGGGTGCGGGTCAGGCCTTCTTCGGCAGCAGAGCCCAGCAGGCCGCCGGCAACGGCACCGATAACACCCGTGACGATACTGCCACGGCCACCGCCGATAGCACTGCCGCCAACGCCACCCACCACGGCACCGGCCACGCTACCGATTGGGGTCTTGGTGCCTTCGATTTTCACTGGACGCAGGGATTCGATGGTACCCATGCGAACGGTCTGTACACGACGCGCATCATCACGGGAGTACGAGTCGCCGGTCAGACTCGAGGCGCAGCCACCCAACAGCAACGACAGGGTGGTAAAGCAGGCAACTAGTAAAACGGACTTACGCATAGCATCAACTCCAAAGGACAGGGTTTCATTAAACGCTGCGACTCGACGCCTGTCACGGCAAGCCGGGCAGAAAATTGCTTTCATTCAGCCTGAGTACAGACTGCCAGCACCATAGAAACCGACGAATGGTAGCATTTACGCTGTTCCAAGAGAGCGTTATGGACACGCTCATCCGTGTTGCCGCACGCTCGAAAACACCTGAAGCCTCTTGATTCGAGGCTTCGGCGTGGAGGATCGAGCGTCAGGAAGGAAAAGCTCAGGGAGCCAGGCGCTCGCGCACCCAGTCCGCGCCTTGCAGGCGATAGTTCAGGCGGTCATGCAGGCGGCTGGCGCGGCCCTGCCAGAACTCGATGCGTTCCGGCAAAAGCCGGTAACCACCCCAATGCTCCGGGCAATCAGGCTGGGTATCGCTGAAGCGTTGCTCGGTGGCCTTGAGCAAGTCCTGCAGTTCTTCGCGGTCACGAATGACCTTGCTCTGCGGGGACGCCCATGCCCCCAGGCGGCTGCCCAATGGGCGAACCTGGTAATAGGCATCGGACTCCTCCGGCGTGACCTTCACCACCCGCCCTTCGATACGCACCTGGCGCTCCAGGGTCGGCCAGAAGAACGTCATGGCCGCAAAGGGCCGCGCCGCAAGTTGTTCACCCTTGGCGCTCTGATAATTGGTGAAGAAGGTAAAGCCCTGCGCATCCAGGCCCTTGAGCAGCAGGATGCGACAGTGCGGGCGACCTTCCTGGTCAACCGTAGCCAAGGTCATGGCATTGGCCTCCACCGGTGGCTGCTCGGTTTTCACCGCATCGCCAAACCACTGGTGGAACAGGGCAAACGGCTCGTCCGGAGCCTGGGCCTCACTCAAACCGTCCCGTGTGTAGTCACGGCGCATATCGGCCAGTGCCTGGGTCATGCGGCTTTATCCTTCTGGTTCAGCGAATCAGTTTTTTGCCTGGTCGTTCGAAGCCGGTGCCGCGGCTTTGGCTGCAGGCTTTTTGGCTGCAGGCTTGGCCGCAGCTTTCTTGGCAGCAGGTTTGGCGGCCGCTTTCTTGGTCGAAGCCTTTTTCGCCGGCGCTGCTTTTTTAGCGGCCGGTGCCACGGGTGCCGGAACGTCCTGCACAGCGATCATTTCAGCCTTCGGCGGGTTAGCCGAGTTGTACTTGCTCAGCAAGGCCAGCATGGTGGTGCGCTGGGTGAACATGATTTCCATGCGGCGGTTCAGGGCGCGGCCCTGGTTGCTGTCGTTGGCGGCACGCGGCATCAGGTCACCCATGCCACGCAGCATCAGGCGGTCTTGCTTCAAGCCGCTGAGGCTGAAAATCGAGGCGATGGACTGTGCGCGTTCCTTGGTCAGGGCCTGGCTTTGCGGCTCAGGACCGTTGGTGTCAACGTGGCCCAGTACCAGCACGGCGGTCTTCGGGTCGCCCTCTACGGCCTTGGCAACACGGGTGAATGGGCCCAGGGTCACCGGCAGCAGCATCGCCGGGCGTTTCGGGTTATAGGACCCGTCCACCGGCGCAATGATCACCAACACGTTGTCACGGCGTTCAAGTTGCAGGTTGCTGTCCTTGATCGCGGTGCGCAGGCGCGGCTCGTAGTCGTCGAGCCAGGCTTGAGTGATTTTCGGGTCAGGCATCGGCACGTTGGTCACATCGACCTTGGCCAGTGGTTTTGGCTTGCTTTCGAACGGCCACCACCAGTGAGCTTCGTCGGTCTTGGCAACGGCAGGCGCTGCAGCCGGGGTTGCTGCCGGAGTGGCGGCCTTGAGGTCGGCCTTCAGGTCGGCCTTGGCGTCCGCAGCTTTTTCGTCGGCGCTTTTGGAAAAGAACGGCCACCAGCTGGAACCGGTCTCGGCCTTGGCTACCGGGGCAGGCGCTGGAGCGTCGGCTGCAGCGGCCACAGGTGCGGCAGGCTTGGCGCCGGCGGCAGGCTTGGCATCCGGTTTGGCATCCGGTTTGGCGTCGGTTTGGCTCACTGCGTCCTTGGTAGCAGCCTTGTCAGATCCAAATGACCACCAATGCCCACCTTCGGCATCATTCTGTGGAGTTTGTGCGCAACCAGTAATAGTGAGGCACAGCGCCAGTGCCAAGGACTTGTTCGATAACATGAGATATCCACAAAATGAGAAAAAACCGGAGGGTCTGGATGACCCGTTAAACAGACACTTAATGAACATTTAAGTTACGTCATTTCGTTCAGCGTCTTCTTATACGTGCCTTTGTAACAAAAAATTGTGAAACAGCAAGCGGTTTACAGACAACCGGCCAATATTCCGACCAACTTCTGCGCACGCGGGTCCATAAGTACATAGGGGCCCAGCGTATTAGTCACAAAGCCGAACGCTACATCATGTTCCGGATCGGCAAAACCCACCGAGCCTCCCGCCCCAGGGTGCCCAAACGCACGCGGGCCAAGGCCGAAGGTCGCGTTGGGCAACTGCGGTTGATCCAACATGCAACCCAGGCCGAAACGGGTTTGGGTCAATAAGGTTTTATCCAGCCCGATACTGTGTTCACGGGTCAATTGTTCGAGCATGTCGCTTTCCAGCAAACTACCGTCCAACAAACCGCTATAAAACCCTGCCAGGCTTCGTGCATTACCGTGACCATTTGCCGCTGGCTGCTGCATGCGTCGCCATTCAGGCTTATTAGTGCTGGTGAGAATAGAGGGTGGATTGGCGAATGCACGCGTTGTCAGTGCCGCAGGTTCGCGCATCATTACTTGCAACAACCTTTGTGCCGCTTCATCGCCCATGTTGCCTTTGCTACGCGCTATATGGGCGACACGATAAAACTCTGCGTCCGCCAACCCCACATGGAAGTCCAGGCCCAACGGTCGTGCAACCCGCGCCACGATGGATTCCCCAGGCCCACGCCCATCGGCGCGGCGCAGCAGTTCGCCTACCAGCCAGCCGTAGGTGATAGCTTCATAGCCATGCCCTTGGCCGGGCGTCCACCACGGGGCCTCGGCTGCCAGGGTGTCGACCATCAACTGCCAGTCATACAGGGCTTCGGCAGGCAGCATTTCGCGGATCGCCGGCAACCCGGCCTGGTGACAGAGCAACTGGCGAAGGGTAATCATCCCCTTGCCCGCCGCGGCAAACTCCGGCCAGTAATCGGCCACGGGGGCATCCAGCTTCAGCTTGCCTTCGGCCACCAGTTGCAACGCCGTGACGGCCGTGAAGGTCTTGGTGCAGGAGAACAGGTTGACGATGGTGTCGCTGTGCCAGGCCTCGGCCCCATCCTTGTCGGCAGTGCCGGCCCACAGGTCGACGACGGTTTCGCCGCCGATCTGGATGCACAGCCCCGCACCTCGTTCCTGCGGGTCATCGAACAACGCGGCAAACGCTTCGCGTACCGCTTCGAACTGGAGTTCGTAATGACCCTGAATCTGCACCTGCGCGCCCTCGAAAAACACCGTAAAAAGTGGCCGACATTGTTCCAGCCATTGTGGCTTTTGTGAACCCGTCAACGCTCAATCAGTGACCATTTCCAGAGTGCCCGCCGGCATGCCCGGCGCCCTGTCCCGCGCCTTTGCCGTCGTGCCCCGACTTGCCGCCTTCACTTTCACGCACTGCGCTGTCCGCCTTGGCTTTCAGCGCCTCCTTGCCCAGTTGGTCGACGGTCGCCAGGTTACTTTTACGCACACTTTCGACAAAACCCTGGTACGGCACGTCAGTGATGCCGACGAGGCCGAAGTGGCCGTTCTCGCCGTCCAGCAGTCGACCGGTCACCGGTTGATCCAGGTACTGGAACCAGTGCACACCGACAATCGACGGTTCGGCCATGGCCTGCTTGAGGAAGGTTCCGTAAGCCGTGCCGCGGTCTTCTTCCTTGGCCAATTGCGTTACGCCACCCCAGAACGGCCCCCGGTCCGCCGAGCCGAAATTGAACTCCGTGATCAACACCGGCTTATCCAGAGCGCGCAAGGCGGCGAAGTCATAACCGTCCTGAGGCTTGAGCGTGTACATGTTGAAACTCAGCACATCGCAATACTGGGCGCAGGACGCCACGGCTTCCGGGGTGCTCACGGCGTAACGCCCGCCCAGTAGCAACTGGTTGGGCGCGTGCCATTTCAGCGAGTCGGAAATGGTCTTGAAGTAGGCGTCGGCGAAGGTCTTCTGGAAATATTTGAAGTCAGCTTCGATTTCCGGGTGTTCAGGGTTCGGCAGCGGCGGCTCGAAACCGGGATCTTCCATCAGCTCCCAGCCGGACAGGTGGATGCCCCAGGCTTTCGAAAGCCCCTCTTCGTTGCGGTACTTGTCGCGCAATTGCTTGAGGAACGCACGTTTGGCCGGTACGTCGGTGGTCATGCGCAACGTGCCGTAGGCCAGGGCGTAACGCGCCTTCGGGTCATCCCCCGGGCCGGCCCAGGCCAGTTCGTTGTCGGCGAAATAACCGATCAACCAGGGGTCATCACGATGATCGCGGGCGGCAATGGCCACGGCACGCTCGGTGGCCATGGCGAAGCGCGGGTCGAACGGATCGGGCATGCCGCCCCACCAGTCGGTGCCAGTGCTGATGCTGGCGTAATCACCGACGATCGACAGCGGCAAGGTGTAAGGCACGCGGTCGGCGCTGGCCAGGTCCGGATCGCTCCAGTTGCCCACGGTGTTGAAACCCCAGGCTTGCAGGCGATCCAGGGTGTGGGTCACCCAACGCTTCTGGTCGAACCCTTCGGTATCGTAGGTCCGTTGCAGGTTGGCGCCGTAGAAATCGTACCAACGCCCGGCCGCGAAGCCGCGCCCCTCGCCCGAGCCGTTGCCGGTGCGGTTATCGGCGCTGCCGTAGTACTTGTCGAAGGGCTCGCCGGCCTTGGGCAACGCGGCGAACATCCATTCACGGCCAGCCACGTAAGTCTGGCTGTTATCCGGTGCGACGGTGTTGACGCCCAAGGAGTAGAACGGGTGACCTTCCGGTGTCACCAGGTACCAGCGCCCGTCGCGCTTCTCTGTGCGGAAAAAACCGCTGGCCTCGAATGCCGGGCCTTTGTTCCAGCCGCCGTAGCGGTCCAGGGACGCTTTGTCACGCTCCGCCAGCCAGCCCTTGAGTTGCTGTTGCTCCCTGGCGGCCGCGGCCTTGAGTTGCTCGTCGCTGCCGACCTTTTCCGGCCAGCGCGCACGCGTGGACTGGCCATAGGCATCCACCAGGTCACTGTAGGCCGCCTTCAATACCGGCTCGCTGTCCTGCACACCAAAACGTTCCAGCAAGATGCTTTGGGCCGCATTGGGCTTGATCATCGACAGTGTCACCGACGCCACCTGGCTGCGGTCGACGTCACCGGCGCTGGCGGCGAGCAGCACACGCTGGCCATCCACGGTGATCGGCATCGGCGGGCCGGCCTTCATGCCCTGGCTCAGCGGCGAATTGGCCTGCAACGGGATCAACAGGGTCTGGGCCGGGCCGGCCGGCAGATCGATACGGCTGACCAGGGTCTTGCCATCCGTACTCTGCACTTTGACATAGAGCGTCAATGCCCAGTCCATGGCGCTTTGGATGCGCAGGCTCATGGCACTGCTCTGGGACCAGTCCCAGACGCCGGACTGCGGGCTGAGCACCAGGCTCGGTTCAGCGGCGGGGTTGAAGGTGATGCGGCGCAACACCTCGCCTTCGGGGGTTTGCTCGGCGTTGTATTGCGGCAGGCTGGCGTCCTGGGTCGCCACCTTGACCACGTCGGCAGGCCGGACGAAGTTGAACAGCGTTTGTTGCCCGGCAGGCGCGGCCATCAAGGGCGCAGCGAACAGCAGGGCAAAAAGGGCAGGCAGCGTGCGAATCATACGAACAAGGCTCTCCAATCGGCCGGTGAATGGCCTGATGACTTAAATCGACAGCGACGACATAGACCACGAAATGGGCGAATTCGCCCACAGTGGCTTAAGAAATTTCGCGCCTGAATGGTGGCAAGGCATTCAGAATGGCCTTGCCGTAGCGCTGGGTGACCAGGCGACGGTCAAGCAAGGTGATGGTGCCCCGGTCCTGCTCCGTGCGCAGCAAGCGCCCGCAGGCCTGCACCAGTTTGAGGGAGGCATCCGGCACCGAGATTTCCATGAACGGGTTACCGCCCCTGGCTTCGATCCATTCGGCCAGGGCCGCTTCAACCGGGTCATCCGGCACCGAGAACGGGATCTTGGCGATGACCACGTGTTCGCAATAGGCGCCGGGCAAGTCCACGCCTTCGGCGAAACTGGCCAGGCCGAACAGCACGCTGGAATCGCCGCCATCGACCCGGGCCTTGTGTTTGTTCAGGGTTTCCTGCTTGGACAGGTTGCCCTGGATAAACACCTGCTTGCGCCAGTCACGGTCCAGGCCATCGAACACATCCTGCATCTGTTTACGCGAGGAGAACAGCACCAGGGTGCCACGTGAACCCTCTACCAGTTCCGGCAGGTCACGGATGATCGCTGCCGTATGCCCCGCCGCATCCCGTGGGTCGGCCTTGAGGTCCGGCACCCGCAGCACACCCGCATCGGCGTGATGGAACGGGCTCGGCACCACTGCGGTGACGGCTTTTTTCGGCAGGCCGGCGCGCATGCGGAAGCGGTCGAAGGTGCCCAGGGCGGTCAGCGTGGCCGAGGTCACCAGGCAGCCGTAGGCCACGTTCCACAGGTTGCGGCGCAGCATTTCGGCGGCGAGGATCGGGCTTGCGTTGACCTCGATATCGAACAACGCACCGCTTTCCGACAAGGTGAGCCAACGGGCCATGGGCGGGTTGTCTTCCGGGTCTTCGACGGTAAAGGCGGTCCATAACTCCCAGTTGCCCTGGGAACGGGACAACAGGCTGCCAAACAGGGGGTACCATTCTTCGGCCTGGTTGCTGGCGATCCCGATGTTGACCTCGCCATCCATCCCCTCCTTGAGCAAATCGGTCAGGCGGGTGAACAGGTCAGTCAGGCGTGAAAAGCCCTTTTTCAGTTCGATGCCCATTTCGCGCATATGCTCGGGGATCAACCCGCCGACAAAGCGATGGCGTGGGCGCTCGCGGCCCTCCACGTCTTCGCCGGGCTTGAAGTCGGCGACCTGTTCGCAGGCGCTGAACATGAATTGCTGCTGGGTCTTGATCTCCCGCGCCAGCTCCGGCACCTGTTCGATCAGCTTGCCCAGGTCGCCAGGCAACGGGTGCTGGGCCAGCAGCTTGGTGAGGTTCTTGGCGGTGGTTTCCAGCCAGTCGGCGGTGGAACGCAGGCGCGTGTAATGGGCGAAGTGGCCGATGGCCTTGTCCGGCAGGTGGTGGCCTTCGTCGAAGACGTAGAGCGTGTCGCGCGGGTCCGGCAGCACGGCGCCGCCGCCCAGGGCCAGGTCGGCCAGGACCATGTCGTGGTTGGTGACGATCACATCGACCTTGCCCATGCCTTCGCGGGCCTTGTAGAAGGCGCACTGGCCGAAGTTGGGGCAATGACGGTTGGTGCACTGGCTGTGATCGGTAGTCAGGCGTGCCCAGTCGGCATCTTCCAGGGCGGTGGGCCAGCTGTCGCGGTCGCCGTCCCATTTGTTGCCGGCCAGTTTCTCGATCATGCTGGTAAACAGCTTCTGGCTGGCTTCATCGACTTCGATCTTGAAGCCTTCTTCTTCGAACAGTTGCGCAGTGGCGGTTTGGGCATGGCCTTCCTGCAACAACACGTCGAGCTTGGACAGGCACATGTAGCGGCCACGCCCTTTGGCCAGGGCGAAGCTGAAGTTCAAGCCGCTGTTGCGCATCAGGTCGGGCAGGTCTTTGTAGACGATCTGTTCTTGCAGGGCGACGGTCGCGGTGGCGATCACCAGGCGCTTGCCGGCGGCCTTGGCGGTGGGGATCGCAGCCAGGCTGTAGGCGACGGTCTTGCCGGTACCGGTTCCGGCCTCGACGGCCACGACCGCAGGCTCACCTTCGCGGCGGCCTTCGTCGTCGGTGTCGATATCCCCGAGGACCTTGGCCACTTCGGCGATCATCAGGCGCTGCCCGTACCGCGGTTTCAAGCTCTTGGCTTCGAGAAAACGCGAATAGGCGCCCTGGATCGTGGTTTTGAGTTCAGTGCTGATCATGAATAGTCGGGCGCAAAAAACGCTGGATAAATTTTCAGTGGTTCGGATCGGCCGCTATCATAACCCGCTAATTAATCCCGCGCAGAACGGAGTACCACAATGACCGTGTTTAGCCTCGCTTATACCCTGCATGTATTGGCCGCCCTGATCTGGGTCGGCGGTATGTTTTTCGCCTGGATGATCCTGCGCCCCGCCGCCATGGCGGCACTTGAGGGCCCCGCCCGGCTCAAGTTGTGGGCAAATGTGTTTCAACGTTTTTTTGTGTGGGTCTGGGTCGCGGTGCTGGTTTTGCCGATCAGCGGTATCGGCCTGCTGCAACTGCGCTTCAACGGCTTTGAGACGGCGCCGCGCTATGTGCAGGTGATGATGGGGTTGTACCTGGTGATGACGGCACTGTTTATCCGTATCCAGGCACTGAAGCTGCCGTCATTGCGCGCGGCGGTGGCCGCTGAGGACTGGCCGGCGGGCGCAGCGGTGTTAGGGCAGATCCGCAGGCTGGTGGGCATCAACCTGATCGTCGGGTTGGTGGTAGTGGCGATCGCTTCGGCCCGGCCGCTCCTGTAGTGAGCGGGCTTGCCCCGCGCTGGGGGGCGAAGCCGCCCCAATTAAAAACGCCGCGGTATTTCAGAAAGACCGAGGCGTCTGGTTTTAGGGCGGCTTCGCCCCCCAGCGCGGGCAAGCCCGCTCACTACAGGCGTTGGATGGTGACGGTACCTGCGGGCCCGGTCGGCCCCGGCTGGCCTTCCAGCCCTGGCCGGCCCTTGTCGCCACCCTCGGCGCGGTACACCAGGCAGCCTTTGGCTTGCCCACCTTTGCCGGGTTTGCCTGCCGTACCGGCCGCGCCACCCGCCCCGCCATCCACCCAGACCTTGATCTGTTGCGCCGGGTAGCTTTGCGGCAGCTCCACTCGCACCTGCGCACCCGCCGCACCCGGCAGGCCATCGCCACCGTTATCACCGTTGGCCCCGCGCCCGGCCGAACCCCAGGTACAACCCGGGTCTACGCCGTTGGCGCCATCCAGGCCGGCATAACCCTGGGCTCCGGCGCCACCCCGGGCATCCACCGACAACTCGTCGGCGGTCAACGCATCGATGCGCAAGGTCAGGTCACGCCCCGCCTTGGCAGGGCGCTCATGGGTGCCGGGGGCGCCGCGCGAAGTGATCTGGCTGCCATGCTCCAGTTGCGCGTGGCGTACCTGCAATTGCAACCCTGTATTGCCCGGGGCGATGGCGATACGGGCCTCACGCCCCAGGTGCAGTTCATCTACCGAGACCTGGCTGATAGAGGGCGGAATCAATAGCGTGCCGTAGTCCGCCACACTCAAGCGCTCCAGCTGTAAAACGCTGGTGCTGCTGGGCAGACGCATCAAGGAATTGGTTTCGACGCTGACGCTCTGGGCCAGAGCAATGGGGCTGGCCAACAAGGCCAACAGGAAAACCTTACGCATGAATGGCCTTCTTATTTTGTGCATGGACGGACGCACAGTAACGACTTCTACAGGCGATATGCCAGTGAAGGATAAAAAAAGCCGTGATTTCGACGAAGATCGCCAGCCAGGCCCCTGTGGTTGACACAGGGGCCTGGGCTGTCAGCGGTTGATCTGGATTTCCACGCGGCGGTTCAAAGCGCGGCCTTCAGCGGTTTTGTTGTCGGCCACCGGATGGCTTTCACCCGCACCGCTCACCGAGACGAAATTGCTGCGCGGCACGCCCTGGCTGATCAAGTACTCGACGACCGAATGCGCGCGTTTTTCCGAGAGTTTCTGGTTGTAGGCATCTTTGCCGACACTGTCGGTATGCCCGCTGACGCGCAGTTGCGCACCAGGCGCTTCTTTTTTCAGGCGAGTGGCAATGACATCGAGCTTGGTTTTGTCCGCGGCGGTCAGCTTGGCCGAATCGAACTGGAAGTGCACATCACGGATCACGATGGTTTCTTCCTTGACGACGACCACCTCCTCCACGACCGCCGGCTGCACGACAGGCGGGCAGCCATTGGCATCGACCTGTACGCCTTTAGGTGTGCCCGGGCACTTGTCGCGGCTGTCCGGCACCCCATCGCCATCTTCGTCGCCATCGCCGTGCACCCAGCAATAGGCACCCGCCATGCCGCCGACCAGCAGCGCGCCATAGCCTGCGTAGGCCGAGCTTTCAGTTGCACCGATCGCCGCACCGGTCACGCCACCGACGGCGGCACAGGTGGGCCAATCGGTTTTTTGCAAGCCTGCGCAACCTGTCAATACTCCGGTTAGCAGAACCAAGGGTAGAGCTGTCCGCATGATGCTCATCTGATTTCTCCTGAGGGGATCGGCGGGGGCCGATGGGTGGAGTAAAGACCGCTCTTTTCATCTGCGCCAGTACGCCACACCCCCGTATTCATTGAAGATCGGCGCAGTTGCTCGGGTTTTCGCGCCCACCCGCTCTAGGCCCGCACGCTCAGCCGCGCTAGTCTCTACAGTCCTGATGTGAGGATCTGTGATGACCGCCGGTATTTCTTCTCGTACACCCCAGCAAGCCTTGGCTGCCCTGCTTGACCTGCATGCTCCGAAACGCCTGCTCCTATTGGGGGCCAGCCAGTTACCGGCGCTGGACGCCTTCAAGCAGGCGCATCCCGATACCCAGGTGTTTTGCGCCGCTCCAGGGCCATTGCCGCCAGAGCTGGCCGCGCAGCGGTTTGACCTGGCCCTGGTGGTCGACTGCCTGGAGCACCTGTCAAAACCGCAGGGCCTGACCCTGCTCGGAGGCATTCGCAACCTCAATGCCAGCCGTATTGTGGTGCTGGTGGATCTGAGCGTCTGCGGCTGGAAAGAAACCGACTTCTTCTCCCTGGCCCTGCAGGCCGGCGAGCGGTTCCAGCGCGACGAGCAGGTGCTGACGCTGTTCACCTATGATCTGCTTGACTATAAACAGGTGCCGGACTGGCTCAACGCCCGCTTCTGGGCCAACCCGGAAAACTTCGGAAAGTATTGGTGGTAACCCTATGAGCACATCCATTTGCCCTTGCGGCAGCGGCAACCTGCTGGATGCCTGCTGCGGCCACTATCACGCAGGCCATCCGGCGCCTTGCGCCACCGCGCTGATGCGCTCGCGCTACAGCGCCTATGTGCTGGGCCTGGTGGATTACCTGGTGGCCACCACCCTGCCCGCGCAACAGGCCGGCCTGGACCGTGCGGCCATCGCCGCCTGGAGTGCCCAGAGCACTTGGCTGGGCCTCGAAGTAGAACACTCCGAGGTGTTTGGCGGCCAACCGGAACACGCCTTCGTGACCTTTACGGCACGCTGGCATGACAGCGCCGGCGAACACAGCCACCGTGAGCAATCTTCTTTCGTACAGAACGAGGGACGCTGGTACTTCATCGATCCGACAGTTGAGGTGAAGGCCGGGCGTAATGATGTATGTTTGTGCGGCAGCGGACAGAAGTTCAAGAAGTGTTGCGCAAGCTACCTTTAATCACCTGACAGGGATAACGCCATGCTTCGGATTTACAGCTTGATGCTGGCGTTGACCCTGGGGCTCACCGGCTGTGCCTCGTGGTTCGAGGACGACGCACCACCGCCCCATGTGGCCTTGGTAAAAGTCGAGGTGGTGCGCGCCAAGTTGCTGGAACAGAAGTTCAAACTGTACTTTCGCGTGGACAACCGTGATGACGCCGACCTGACGGTGCGCGGCCTGGTCTACAAGGTCACCCTGGGCAACTTCGTGCTGACCGAAGGCGAATCCAACGAATGGCTGACCGTACCGCCACGCAGCCACAGTTTTTTCCGGGTGACGGTGCGCACCAACCTCTGGCCGCAGGTTCGTGATGTGGTGCAGATGCTGAAAAACCCTACCAAACCCGTGCCCTATCGGCTGGAGGGCGAGTTGAAAACCGGATTATTCATCGGTAATGACGTGCAGGTGGCCCACAATGGCGAGATAATACCCGGCGATTTTATTCCGGAGCGACATCGATGACCCAGCAACCCCATGTCCATGGTCCTGACTGCAACCACGATCACGATCACCATGATCACGACCACGGCCATGTCCACGGCCCGAACTGCGGCCACGCCCACCAGGAGCCGGTACGCAACGCCTTGAAGGACGTGGGTCGCAACGACCCTTGCCCGTGCGGCAGCGCGAAGAAATTCAAGAAGTGCCACGGCGCGTAAGCGACTTCCCCTGGCGCCGGCCACACTGAAGATCCAAATGTGGGAGGGGGCTTGCCCCCGATTGCGGAGTGTCAGTCACTGTATCGGCTGACAGACCTGCCGCTATCGGGAGCAAGCCCCCTCCCACAGGTTTGATCGCACGCCGAATTTCAGGATTTGCGCTGAAATAGCAGCTCCACTTCCAATCCTCTACCCTCGCGGTTTTTCAAGCTCAACCGCCCCTCATGCGCCCGAGCAATCGTGTGCGCAATGCTCAGTCCCAACCCATAGCCACCGGTTTCGGCATTGCGTGAGCCTTCCACGCGATAGAACGGCTCCATCACCTGTGCCAGCTGCTCCTCGGGAATTCCCGGCCCACGGTCGCGAATGATGATCTTCAAGCTGTCCGCCTGGTCCTCGACCCGTACCACCACCTCTTGGCCATAGCGCACGGCGTTTTCCAGCAGGTTCTGCACACAGCGTTTCAGGCTGCGGGCATAACCGGGCAGTGGCTGTTTCGCACGGCCTTCAAGGGTCACGCTTTCCCCCACATCCTGCAGGTCCGCCTGCAAGCTTTGCAGCAACGCATTGATGTCGATGTTCTGCCGCGCCTCGTTGATTTCGCCGCTGCTGACGAAATCCAGGGTACTGGCCACCATGTGCTCCATTTCTTCCAAGTCAGCGCGAAAACGCTCGCGGGTGCGGGTGTCGTCGAGCATTTCCGTGCGCAGGCGCAGACGTGTGATCGGCGAACGCAAGTCGTGGGAAATGGCCGCGAGAAAGCGCGTACGTTCGGCGATATTGGCAATCAGGCGTTGCTGCATGGCGTTGAAGGCCTGGGCCGCCCGACGCACTTCCGTCGGGCCATCCAGCGATAACGGCGGCCGCTGGATGTCGCGGCCCAGCGCTTCGGCGGCCTTGGCCAATGCATTGAGCGGGCGGATCGCCAGGCGTACCGCCACCAGGGCGATCACGACCAGCACCACTACCCGCAGCAAATAGATACGCATCACGTAGTCGAACAGCAGGTCCAGGGGCGATGTGCTCGTCCAGCCTTGTTCCTCGCTGGCGTCCACTTGCAACCAGCGCCCATCGGGCAGGCGCAGGTCGATCAGAAATTGCCCCACCACCGGCCGGGAACCGAGCAGCGTGGAAAGCCCCGCCGTTTGCCCGTCACCATCGACCAGCGACAGGCGCAGCAGATTCAGGGTTGGGGCATAGCCGGTTTTTTCCGACAGGACTTTCTTGATCAAGCGTTCGGTGGGCAGGTCGCTGTCGGTCAGGGTGCTGACCGTATCGCTGGCATGCTCGCTGAGCGTGAGATGAAAGTGCGGACTGTCGAACAACTGGACCAGTTGATCGGCCTGCGGCGGGTCTCTGTGCACCAGCCGCACCACATCCGCCAGCCGCGTCGCGATCAGCCGCGCCGGAATTTCCAGCACCTGGCCATGGCGTCGGTCGTACCAGATGCTACTGGTCAGGGCCTGGGCCGCGAGCATGCCGCTGACCAGAATCAGCACCAGCCGCCCGAACAACGAGCGCGGCAGCAGCCTCACGACTCCAATACCACATCTTCGGCGGTGAGCATGTAACCCTCGTTGCGCACGGTCTTGATCAACCCCGCCGGCAATTGCGAGCGCAGGCGGCTGACGCACACATCGATAGAACGGTCGAACGGCGTACTGTCCTTGTCGAACACATGGTTGAGCAGGAAGTCGCGGCTCAATGGACGATTGGGGTGCTGCAACAGCAGACGCAACACGCGGTAGTCCGAATTGCCCAGGCTCACCACCACCCCCTGCGGCGACAACAATTGCCGCGCCCGCGTGTCGAGCTGCCAGCCGGCGAAACGAATGCTCGGCGCCTCATCCAGGCGCGCACGGTCCGGGAAGCTCTGCACCCGGCGCAACACCACCTTGATCCGCACCAGCAACTCACGGGGGTCGAACGGCTTGGGCAGATAGTCATCGGCGCCGATTTCCAGGCCGACGATGCGGTCGATCAACGAGCCCTTGGCGGTGAGCATGACCACCGGCGTGTTGGAACTCACCCGCAGTTCGCGACACAGGCTCAGGCCGTCTTCACCGGGCAGCATCAGGTCGAGCACGATCAAGTCGATGACACTCAACGCCAGGCGGCGGCGCATTTCCTTGCCATCGGCGGCCGTGGACACCTGGAAACCGGCGTCGCTGAGGTACTCGCAAAGCAGCTGGCGGATCTGCGGGTCGTCATCAACGATTAGTAGATGGTCTTGCTTGGCCATGGGCAGTCAATCCGAAAATACTCAAAGCGCAGGAAATAGCCGAAAGTTCAGGCGGCCGCATACGCAAATGTAATGGAATGTTGTGGGCGGCAATAATCGCGCATCAGCGATACAAAGCCACGGTCCCGCATCGGGAAGCGGTCTTTAGACTACCGAATCTAAATGAGATTAATTGTAATTTAGTTCGGGCCGCTCTGAATGACTTTGCCTACCCCCCAGCGTCACCCTTTGCACTCTACCCTTGCACCGATGTTCGGCCTGCTGGCAGCCGGCAGTGTCACGCCGACGGCGTGGGCCGATGCAACCGCCGCAACACCCCAGGATTCGGTATTGAACCTGCCGCAAATCAAGGTCGACGGCGAAGCCTCCTCGACCTTCAAGGTGGACCGGGTCACCTCCGCCAAGATCAGCCAGCCACTGCTGGACGCGCCGCAAAGCGTGACCATCGTGCCGCAGCAGGTGCTCAAGGAGCAGAACGCGCAAACCCTGCAGGAAGTGCTGCGCAACGTGCCGGGCATTACGTTCATGTCCGGTGAAGGCAACCTGGGCTGGGGCGATCTGTTTTCAATCCGGGGGTTTTCCTCGGAGCAGAGCCTGACCGTCGACGGCGTGCGCGACGCGGGCATGTCGACCCGCACCGACACCTTCAACCTGCAACAGGCCGAAGTGTTCAAGGGCACCGGCGCCATCGAGTCCGGGGTTTCCGCCGTGGGCGGCAGCGTCAACCTGGTCAGTAAAGAAGCGCATTTGGGCGACGCCAATAAAGTCTCGGCCGGAATCGGCACCGACAGCTACCGTCGCCTCACCGCCGACCTCAATAAGCAGCTGACCGATACCAGCGCGGTACGCATCAACCTGATGAAGCATTACAACCAGGTGGCCGAACGCGACGATGTGGACTACGACCGCTGGGGGATCGCAACGTCCTTCGGTTTCGGCCTGGGCACCGACACGCGCTTTTTCGTCGACACCTTCTATCAGAAAGACACCAACACTCCCGACGGTGGCGTGCCGATCCAGCGTGGTACCGACGGCCACCGCATGCCCGGGGTGAAACGCTCCAACTGGTATGGTGACTCCAGCCTGTATACCCAAGAGAACGAAACCACCTCGCTGACCGCCCGCTTCGAACACGACTTGAACTGGCACGACGCCAACCTGCGCAACCAGACACGCTGGGAGCGCAGCGACAACTTCGCAGTACTCTCCCCGGCGCGCTTCTTCGCCGCCGATGCCAACGCTAAAAAGACCTGCACCGGCACTCGCTGTGCAACCTTGGGCTATACAGGCGCAGGCCCGATCAGCCAGGTACCGGGCAGCACGGTCAATGCTTACACCGACTACTTGAACAACAGCAACACCGGCTACGGCATCCTGCGCGGCAGCGACTTCGGTTTGTCCAAGCGCTACACCATCCTGGATAACCAGACCGACTTCAGCTTCACGTTCAATACCGGCAGCCTGCAACACGCCGTGGTATCGGGCCTGGAGTTCTATCACGAGACCTACGGCGGCCTGAAACGCAACGCGGAGGTGCCGGCCGGCGACCTGTTCTTCGACATGAACAACCCCAGCCATAGCTTCGCCAGCAGCTACGTCACCAAGGGCGAAGGCGACCCGCGTTCGGTGATCGACAACGCCGGTGCCTACCTGGGCGACACCGTCACCCTCAACGAACAGTGGCAAGTCCTGGGTTCGCTGCGCTACGACCATTGGCGCGCCCAGACCCGCCAACGCGGCCAGGCCACGATCAGCAGCACCGACGGTGCCGTCAGCGGCCGGGTCGGCGCGATTTACAAGCCGGTGCCTAACGCCAGCGTCTACCTGTCCTACAGCGAGGCCGCGCAACCTTCGGCGCTGGGAGCCTCCACCAACAACCAGATCTACGGCGCAGCCAGCACCCGCAACTACAGCCCGGCCAAGTCGAAAACCTATGAAATAGGCACCAAGTGGGACATTGCCCACGACATGCTCAATGTCACGGCAGCGATTTTTCGCACCGAACTGGACAACGCCTGGGAATACCAGGACGGCGAATCGGCCCCGGTGCGCGCCCTGCCCGCCAAGCGCGTGGACGGCATAGAACTAGGCCTGCAAGGCAATATCACTCCGCGCTGGACTGCGTATGCCGGCTTCTCGGCGCTCAAGAGCACCCAGACCAAAGGCATCAACAAAGGCGCCGAAGCCAAGAACGTCCCCGACCTGACCGCCAACCTGTGGACCACCTACGCCGTCACCGACGCCCTGAGCCTGAGCTTCGGCGAGCAATACGTGGGCCGGCGCCGCTACAGCGACAACCAGTACGTCGGCGGTTTGAACAACAACAGCAGCTACGCCAATGGCCCGTCCGGGGTGTATGCGATCTACACCCGCGACCACGAGAAAGCGCCCGGTTACTGGCTGAGTAACCTGGCGGCGCAATACAAGGTGAACAAGGACACCACGGTCAACCTCAACCTCAACAACCTGTTCAACACGTTCTATTACAGCCAGGTCGGCGCCTCCCTCGACGGCTTCCAGCTCTACGGTATCCCGGGCGCCGGGCGCACCCTAACCGCCAGTGTTGATTATGAATTCTGACTTTCCCCTTCCAGGAGCCCTTGCCATGTTGCAGCCCCGCCACCTGTTCAAACTCGGCGTGTTGTGCGCCGCGCTGCTCTTCGGCCACGCCGAAACCGCCGCCGCCCATGAAGTCACTGACGTGCTTGGCCGCAAGGTCGAGGTGAAGGATGACGTCCGGCGCGTGGTGCTCGGCGAAGGCCGGCTGATTTCAGCCTTTGCCTTGCTCGACCAGGACGCGCCGTTCCAGCGCATCGTGGGCTGGCAGAATGACCTGCGCCTGCTCGACCAGCACACCTACAACGCCTATGTAGCGAAGTTTCCATCAGTTAAAAACATCCCGTTGATCGGGCAAGCCTCAGAGCAGAGCGTCAGCGCCGAGGAAATTCTTTCACTCAACCCCGACCTGGCGGTGTTCAGCATCTCCGGGCACGGCCCCACCGAGCACAGCCCGGTGGCGGATGTGCTGGCCAAGGCCGGTATCCCGGTGGTGTTCGTCGACTTTCGCCTCAACCCGGTCCAAGGCACGCACACCAGCATGACCGCCCTGGGCCAAGCCCTTGGCCGTGAGCCCCAGGCGCAAGCGTTCCTGAATTTTTATGATCAGCACCTCAAGGCCATCACCGATGCCGTCGCCACCCTGCCCGCCGGCCCACGCCCCAGCGTCTTCCTCGAGTTGCTGGCCGGCGTGTGGCAGGCACCGGGGCATACCACCGGCAAGAGCGGTATGGGCGAGCTGATCAGCTTGGTCGGCGGACGCAATATTGCCGCCGGCGTGGTGCCGGGCGCACTGGGCGATATCAGTGTGGAATATGCCCTCAAGGCGGACCCGGATGTGTATATCGCCACCGGCAACCGCCAGCCTGGCCTGATCCTGGGCGCGGGCGTAAGCCACGACGAAGCACGCGCGGGGCTCGAACGCGTATTGGCGCGCCCGGAATTCGCCAACCTGCGGGCCATCCGCGAGGGCAATGCCCACGGCCTGTGGCATGACTTCTACAACTCGCCGTACAACCTGCTGGCCATTGAAGCCCTGGCCAAATGGATTCATCCAGCGTTGTTCGCCAAGCTCGACCCGCAAGCGACCATGGACCAGATCAACCAGCAGTTCCTGAAGATGCCACTGCAAGGCGCCTACTGGATCGACGCAAAAACCTCGGTAGAAACCCAGTAACCATTGTGGGAGGGGGCTTGCTCCCGATGGCGGTGTGTCAGCCACAGATTGCTTCACTGACACACCGCCATCGGGAGCAA